>JBJMIW010000230.1:0-4066 GCA_045806665.1 Actinoallomurus sp. | reverse complement strand
TCCTCCTGGCCGGCGCCGCCCGGCCGGTCGAACTCGGCGAGCAGCCGCCGCGCCTCCTTGTCCGATCCGGTCATCTCCCGCGCGACGTCGAGCCGGTCGGTCTCGTCGGCGATGCGGAAGCCGTCGGCGAGCCCGGCGCGTGCGTGCTGCTCGCGCAGGATCAGCGCGCCGAGGCCGTGGAGGGTCGTCACGGTCAGCCGCCCGGCGCGGCCGGGCAGGAGGGCGTCGAGGCGCTCGCGCATCTCCTCGGCCGCGCGGCGGGTGAAAGTGATCGCCAAGCACTGCTCGGGCGGGACGCCGCCCTCGCCGACGAGGTGGGCGATCCGGTGCGTGAGCGTGCGGGTCTTGCCCGTGCCCGGGCCGGCGATGATCAGCAGCGGCCCGCCCGGATGCGCGGCCGCCGCGCGCTGGTCGGGATCCAGCCCGTCCAGCACCGACCCCTGGACTGCTGCGGGCCGGCCGGGACCCTGCCCGTCCGGGACGGACTCCTGGGCGGCCCCGTCCGTCACTGAGTCCTCGGCGGTCGCGGGGCGATCGAGTTCGGGGCCGCCCGGTACGGAGCCCTCGGTGGCCGCGGGCCGGTCGGGGGCGGCGCCGTCGGGTACCGACTCCTCCACGGCCTCGACGGCCTCCAGGATGTCCTGTTGGCCCTTGATCGGTATCTCGTCCGGGACGACCTCTTCGGGGGCCTCTGCGGCCTCTGACGGCTCCGGAGCGGCACTCTGGGACGGAGGCGGGCGGTCGTCGGCGCCCGGAACGTCGAACAGGCCGGGCTCCCGGACGGCGGGGGCCGGGTCTCGTACGGACTCGACCGGCGTCTTGGGCAGGTCGAAGAGCCCTGAGTCGTCGGGCGCGCCGAGGAGGCCGACGGCGCGCTTCCCCTCCCGGCGCAGCTCACCCGCCGCGAAGAGGTGAATCGCGCCGTACTCGCCGTCGTACCCGGCATCACGGATGACCTCGCCGCGGCGCAGCCGGGCGATGGCCTCGGCCAGCAGCTCGCCGCCCGCCCGGCGTACGTCGTCGAGCGGGACCTCGTCGAGGATCGCCAGCTCCGGGCCGAGCGTGGCGACCAGCTCGGCGATGTGCCCGAGCACCGACTTCGAGCGCGGCCCGACCCCGCGGATCTCACTGACGATCTCCGGCAGCGGGATGAGATTGCGAAAGTCCGCCGCGCCCTCGGGCCGCCGACCCTCCGGATGGTCGGCGAGCTCGTCGACGCGGTACAGGACACCGACGGTCAGCGGCCGGCCGCATGACGGACAGCGCCCGTCGTGTTCCTTCGTCTCCTCCGGCTCGAGGCGCACGCCGCACTTGCGGTGGCCGTCGAGGTGGTACTTGCCCTCCTCCGGGAAGAACTCGACGCTGCCGGCGTACCCCTCGCCGGTCTCCAGCGCGGCGCGCAAGGCGTAATAGTCCATGTCCGTGGAGAAGGCCGACGCCTCGCGGGCCAGTGCGGGCGGGGAATGCGCGTCCGAGTTGCTCACGAGGCGGTACCGGTCGAGCGATCCGACCCGCCAGTTCATGAGCGGGTCGGAGGACAGGCCCGTCTCGACCGCGAAGATGTGATCCGCGAGATCGTCGTAGCAGTCGGCGACGGTGTCGAACCCGGACTTGGACCCCAGGACGGAGAACCACGGTGTCCACACGTGCGCGGGGATCAGGTACGACCCGGGGTCGCTCTGGAGAGTGATCTCCAGGAGGTGCCGGGAACCAAGGCCGAGGATCGGCCGCCCGTCCGAGGTCAGGTTGCCGATCCGGGCCAGCGCGGCGGTGATGCGGTCGGCCGCCTCGAACGAGGGGGCATAAAGAAGGTGATGCACCTTCCGTGTGCGTTCACCCTTTTTGTAGATGGTCGAGATCTCGACCGACAGCAGAAAGCGCACCGGAGCCCGGCACGCGGGCGGTAGTGTGCGGGCCACCCGCCGCTCCAGCTCCGGCCGCAGCCGGAACAGGCCCGGTTCGGCGGGAACGAGGTTCTGCCGCAGCTCCTCCATCCACGCCGGATGCGTGAAATCCCCGGTGCCCACGAGCGATACGCCTTTGCGCCCGGCCCACCAGGCCAAGTGTTCAAGGTCACAGTCCTTGCTGCAGGCGCGGGAGTACTTCGAATGGATATGAAGGTCCGCGTAGAACATCACGTCGTCGCCCGTCGTCTCTCGATCGTCCGACCCAACCCCAATGGATCCTGCCATGTCCCCCGACTTATGATCGCCGGATCGCTGGGGCGGCGGGATTGCCCGGAGCCCCTTGCCCGCAGGGGATCGCGGACTCCGTGGCGACGGGCCGCGCGGCGCATTCTCGCGCATGCTGGGGGTTAAGGGCGGTTCGACGCTGTTATTCGCGATGCCGGGGGTGTCGCCAAATCGGAGAGACGCCCGTTTACCAGGCCACTGCTGCCGCCGTCCTTCCGTCGCTCCCACCGCTGGACGCTGCGGGAACACGACGGGCGGCCCCGTACGTTGATCAGGCGGCCGGCGGTCGGCCTCGCCCAATCCCATCCCCTCCCCCGCGACCCAGATGTTCGTCGGCGCCGACCCGAAAGGGGGCGGTGCACCTCGCGGCGACGCGCTGGGAGACAATTCCACGGTGAGGATGCACGCCCAAGAGCACTGAGTCGGGGCGCGCGTCGGTAAACCCGACCGAACGGAAGGCGTGGGTTGGATGTGGAAGGACCTCGCGGCCCTCGCGCCGCCTCTCACCGTGGCCGCCGTGTTCTTGGCAGGCGTGTTCTGGGTGGTGCGGCGAGAGATGGGCGGTAAGCGGCGGCGCGAACGCACCCCGGAGAAGCGCCGGAGCGGCGAGTAACCCGGAGGATCCAGAGCGATTGCCGAGGATAACGCTGCGTAACGGGCGTGCTAAACTCGGATCTGTGGTTCGAATTGTCATCGACCACCGTGCCGGTATATCTTTGGCAACCGAATGCAGTTTGCTCCGGTGAAAGGTCAGTCTCCATGGCAGAGCAGATCATTAAGCGCCTCATCGACGACCTCGATGGTGGCGAGGCGGAGGAGACGGTTCCGTTCTCTGTCGACGGTGTCTCCTATGAGATCGATCTCAGCAGCGACAACGCAAAGAAGCTGCGCGATTCTCTGTCCCCGTTCGTGGAGCACGCGCGGAGGTCCGGCGTGGGACGCCGCCGCCGCAGCCGTGCCGCATCGAGCCGCGAGCGCAGCGCGGACATCCGTGCGTGGGCAAAGGCGCGTGGGATCAAGGTCAACGAGCGCGGCCGCATCCCGGCGACTGTGGTCGAGGAGTACGAGCGCGCCCACTGACCCGCAGCAGGGACAAGTCAGACCGGCCCGTTGCCTGAGTTTTGTCGGCGGCGGGCCGTTCGCTTGCGGCGTACGGGGAACATCCAGGGCCCGCGCGGTAGTTGGATGAGGATGAACAGCCCTAGCCCGGGGAATCCTCTCTGGTACGGCGCCGAGGGAGTGCCGCGGGGCGGGCTAGCATGCGGGAGGACAGGGTCGGACATCCCGGCCTCTGCCCAACCGCTCTGTGAGGAGCGACGAGATGTTCGAGAGGTTTACGGACCGCGCGCGGCGGGTTGTCGTCCTGGCTCAGGAAGAGGCCAGGATGCTCAACCACAACTACATCGGCACCGAGCACATCCTCTTGGGCCTCATCCACGAGGGCGAGGGTGTTGCCGCCAAGGCTCTGGAGAGCCTGGGCATCAGCCTCGAGGCCGTCCGCCAGCAGGTCGAAGAGATAATCGGCCAGGGGCAGCAGGCACCTTCGGGACATATCCCGTTCACTCCGCGGGCGAAGAAGGTCCTTGAGCTGTCACTGCGGGAGGCGCTGCAGCTCGGCCACAACTACATCGGGACCGAGCACATCCTGCTGGGCCTGATCCGCGAGGGTGAGGGCGTTGCCGCCCAGGTCCTGGTGAAGCTGGGTGCCGACCTGAACCGCGTCCGCCAGCAGGTCATTCAGCTGCTGCACGGTTACCAGGGCAAGGAGCCCGCCTCGTCCGGTGGCCCGTCCGAGACCGCGCCGTCGACGTCCCTCGTCCTCGACCAGTTCGGGCGCAACCTCACCCAGGCCGCGCGGGAGGGGAAGCTCGACC
>JBJMIW010000229.1:0-6507 GCA_045806665.1 Actinoallomurus sp. | reverse complement strand
GCAGGCCCAGCGGGAAGACGCCCTTCACCTTGTCCTTGATCTTCTGGGCGTCGGACTGGACCTCGTCCCACGTCTTGGGCGGCGTGCTGATGCCGGCCTTCGTGAAGACGTCCTTGTTGTAGAAGAACAGCCGGACGCTGGACAGCAGCGGCACGGCGTACTGCGTGCCCTTGTACTTGTCGCCGTCGATGAACGACGGGAGGATGTCGCTGGACACCTGCGGGGACAACACGTCCGAGGCCGGGAAGAGCAGACCGTCCCGGGCGAAGTCGGCGAACGCGTTGTAGTTCAGGATGTCGGGCGTCTGCTTCGTCTGGACGTAGGTCTTGACCTTGGCGTCCATCTGGGTCCAGTCGACCATCTCCAGGTTGACCTTGTAACCCTTGTTCTGCGCCTCGAACGTCTTGATGAGACTGTCCCAGAGGCCCTTGGTCTTGTCGTCGTAAATCGCGGCGACGAACCTGATCGTCTTGTTGTCACCACTACCGCCGGACGAACTGCCCTTGCTGCAACCGGTCATACCGAGGGCCACCGTCAGACCCGCGGCGATGGCGCCCATGAGATGCCGTTTCACCTGTCCCCGCCTTCTGCTCCTGCTTCGGGTCCGGGGCCACGCGGGTGCGCGCGACGTCCCCGGGTCACTGTTCTTATGGGTTCGCCAATCCCTCGGCCCGGCTTCTCGACCCGTCACCCTCCGAGCAGCCGTTTGGCGTGGCACAGTTGTGCGGCTACCGCCGCCGCCTCCTTTCACGCAGCATGAAAGGTTCTGCACGATTCCGACGCTCATTGAGCAAAATCGCGCATGGCACTGAACGATAGGAGCTGGTCCGTACCAGTTCAAGAGGAGAGAGAGGTAGGAGTCTTAACTGTTATCGAACCGGCCATGACCTGCCGGTCTCCGTGTGGCGACCAGGTCACGGGCGGCGGCGGGTCACCCGCCAGCGCCGGGGCCGCTTGGGCGTATGGGCGTTCACCGACCCCAGGACCACCACGCCGCTGACCTCCACGACCGGGGCGTCGTCAGCGTACGGCGCCCGCACCCGCAGGTCCTGCGCGCCGAGCACGGACCGGCCGGTGAACTCCACTCGTACGCCCTCCGGCACGATGAGGCGAAGCCGCCCGGCAAGCATGGCCGCCCGTACGACGACGTGCCGGCGCTGCAGCAGGGCCTCCCGGAGGTCGATCTCCACGGTGCCGAAGAACGCGGACACCGGCAGGCCGGCCGGGACGACCCAGCGCCCGCCGCGCCGGACCGTCCCGAACAGCGCGAACATCGGCCGGTCCCCGAGCTGGATGGGCTGCCGGTCCGGGGTGGTCAGGTCGGCGGTCAGCGCGGACAGCTCGCCCAGCGTACGGGCGGCGTACGCGCCTTCCACGCGTTCGGCGTGCTCGCCGGGGGTGAGCCGGCCGTCGCCATAGGCGTCGCGCAGCAGCGCGACCACCCGCTCCCGGTCGGCGTCGGACGCGCGCAGGTCTCGCGCCGGGACGTGCCGGTCGTTCGGTCTCCAGGGCAACTCCACGGCTCGACGATATTCGGTGGCGCGCCACCGCGGCCGGTTCGTACCGTGGAGACCATGGCGGACCTCCCGGCGATCGCCCTGCGAAACGTGGTAAAGCGGTACCGCGACAAGGACGGATCCCAGGTCACCGCGGTCGATGGGCTCACGCTCGACGTCCCGGCCGGTGTCTGCCTCGGGCTGCTCGGCCCGAACGGCGCCGGCAAGTCGACGACCATGCGGATGCTCACCGGCCAGTCCCGCGCCGACGAGGGCGCCATCACGGTCCTGGGCCATCCCGTCCCGGCCGAGTCGAAAGAGGCGCGGGCGCTGATGGGCGTGGTCCCGCAGACCGACAACCTCGACGAGGAGCTGACCGCCCGGCAGAACCTCGAGGTCTTCGCACACCTGTACCGCGTGCCCCGGGCCGGGCGGCGCGGGGCCGTCGAGCGGGCCCTGGAGATCGCTCACCTCACCGAGCGCGCCGGGACCCGCGTGGTGAACCTCTCCGGCGGCATGCGCCGGCGCCTGCTCGTCGCCCGCGGGCTCGTGCACTCCCCGCGCCTCGTCCTGCTCGACGAGCCCACCGTCGGACTCGACCCCCAGGTCCGCGCCGACCTGTGGGGACTGATCGCCGGGCTGCGCGACGCGGGCACGACCGTGCTGATGTCCACGCACTACATCGAGGAGGCCGAACGGCTCGCCGACACCTGCGCGCTGATGTCGGACGGCCGGATCGTCGCACAGGGCACGCCCGGCGACCTCATCGCCCACCACGCGGGAGACAGCGTCGAGGAGCACCACGGGCCGCCGGACCGGCTCGCGGAGATCGAGGCGCTCGTACACCGGGCCGGCCTGCCCACCCGCCGCACCGGGCCGACCGTGTCGGTGCTGCGCGCCGAGCACATCCCGCCCTCGCTGGCCGACGCGCTGCACAACGGCGACCGCGTCGTACGGCGGGCGGCCAACCTCGAAGACGTCTTCGTCGTCCTGACGGGAGAGCACGTTGGCTGACACGAGACTCCGCCGCTTCGAGTGGGCGCCGGTACGCGGCGTCTGGCGGCACGAACTCGCGCTGTTCCGGCGGTACTGGACCTCCTCGACATTCGCCTCGACCGTCGAGCCGACGATCTACCTGCTGGCGTTCGGCTTCGGGTTCGGATCGCTCCTGGGCCGCGTCGCCGGTCACCGCTACGTCGACTTCGTCGGCACGGGGGTCGTCGCGACCGCGGCGCTGTTCACGTCGGTGTTCCCGGGGATGTTCAACACCTACATCCGCCGCACGTACCAGCACTCGTACGACGCGGTGCTGGCGACGCCGGTGGACGTGCACGAACTCGTGGCCGGCGAGGCGTCGTGGATCGCGGTCAAGAGCGGGCTGTTCTCCTGCATGCCGCTGCTGGTCGCGATGGTGTTCGGCCTGCACCCGGCCGTCGGCATGCTCGCCGTGCCGGTCGTCACGATCCTCACCGCGATCGGTTTCGCGCTGTTCGGCGTGTGGGCGTCCACAGTGGTGCCATCCATTAACAGCTTCGACTACGTGATCACGGGGATCCTGACGCCCTTGTTCCTGGTCGCCGGCACCTTCTTCCCGATCGGCGGGCTGCCGGGCTGGGCCCGTACGGCGGCACATCTGAACCCGCTCTATCACTGCGTCGAGCTGGTACGGCACGCGGTGTTCGGCCTCCGGCCGCTGACCGACCTGGGCCATGTCGGCGCGCTCGCGCTCTTCGCGGCGCTCATGTGGGTGCTCGCCGTCCGCGGCATGCGCCGCCGCCTCATCGACTGACACGAATGTCGGCCCGCGTCCATGGACAGGCATAGGCCGACGGGCGCGGGGGGCTATTGACCCCTGGTGACCCGGTATCTACGCTGACGCGAACGTGTTTCGCGTTCCGGAGGGCACCGTGGCGGCGGACATCGATGGACGGACTCGGCGCGGACGGCGCGCGACGTACGCGGCGTTCGCGGTGCAGGGGCTCTGCTTCGCCGCCCTCGTGACCCGCATCCCGGAGTTGCAGAAGGCGCATAACCTCACCGACGGCACGCTCGCGCTCGTCCTGCTGGCCGTCCCGGTGGTGGCCGGGCTGGGCAGCGTGCTCGCCGGTTCGCTCATGGCCCGGTACGGCAGCGGGGTGGTGCTGCGGGTCGCCCAGCCGCTCGTCCTCCTGTCGATCGTCGCGATCGGGCTCGCGCCCGGCGATCTGGCGCTGTACGCCACGTCGGCGCTGTTCGGCCTGTTCGTCGGCGCGGTCGACGCGTCGATGAACGCCCAGGCGGTGACCGCCGAGACGCTGTACGGCAGGAGCCTGCTCACCGGGTTCCACGCCGTGTGGAGTGCGGCGGGCATCCTCGCGGGACTGTGGAGCGCGCTCGCCAACAAGATCGACATGACCCTCGGCACCGGGTTCGCCATCCCTGCGGTACTCGGCATCGCGACGTCCCTGTGGGCCGGCCGCCGCCTGTACCCGAAGGCGGTCGAGGCCACCGGACCCAGCGACGAGCAGCTGAGGGCCGCCGCCAAGAGAGTGCCGTGGAAGCCGATCATCATCATCGGCACCGCGGTGACCTGCATGTACATCGCCGACTCCGCGACGTCGAGCTACAGCGCGAAGTACCTGAAGGACGACCTGCACGCCTCCGGTTTCGTCGCCCCCCTGGGCTACGTCGCCTACCAGATCTTCATGACGCTCAGCCGCACCGTCGCGGACCTGCTCGTACGCGCCCACGGGGCCGCGAAGATCGTAGCCGCCGGCGGACTCGTCGGCGGCCTCGGGCTGCTCACCGCGGCCGCCGCCCCCGATCCCCCCGTCGCCATCGCCGGGTTCGCCGTCGCCGGGGTCGGCCTGTCCGTTGTCGTCCCCACGTCCTTCTCTGCGGCCGGCCGACTCGACCCGACAGGCCTCGGCATCGCCGTCTCCCGGGTGAACGTCTTCAACTACGCCGGGTTCGTCCTCGGGGCGGCCATCGCGGGCGCCGTCGCCTCCGACCTGTGGGTCGCCTACGCGCTCGGCGCCGCGCTCTGCCTCGTCGTCCTGGTGACGGCGCGGGGCTTCCAGCCGGCACCGGTCGACGGCGCGTCGCCGGACCCCTCCGTCGCCGAACGCCCCGTCGCCTGAACACGGAACCGCGTCCCCCCCGGCGGCGGGAACGCGGTCGACAGCAGGCCTTACGGGTGTGAGGCGTGCGGGCTCATCTCCCGCTGAAGGCGCTGTATCGCCTCTTCACCCGCGCGTTCGGCCTCTTCCGGGCTCTTGATCTCGGTGAGGGCGATCCGCAGTGCGGCCTCGGCGGCGTCGGCCGCGGCACGTGCGGTGATCGCATGGGTGTGGGCGCGTTCGATATGGCCGAGGCCGATGCAGTCGAAGGCGACCTGCGTATCGTGGGCGGCAAGCTCGAGCTGGCGGGCGGCTTCGTCAAGACTCATGTGTCGTCCTCCTCATCGCGCACGTCCTACCCGCGTTCGCGCCTTCGACACAGCCGATTCCGCGATGGACCCGTACCGTCGGGAGGTCCGGACCAGGCGACACGGCCCGTGCCAGGACCTCGGCCGCCTCGCCGAGTCTGCGCTCCGACAGGCGCGCATAGCCGACGACGATCGCAGGCGCCCCCCGCGGGAGATCCTCCGGTCGTCGGCGAGGTCGCGGGGGGAGGGACGGCTCTGTGCCGCGGCCGACGAGTGCCATCGCCCCGCCGTCCGATCAGGAACAGGTGGGTGCGGCCGGCGTGCCGTCGTCCTGACGCCGCGGTGTGGGCGGCACCCCGCTCAGACCGGGTGCCGGCGGTGGGGCAGGTACCGCCGTGTACCGGAAGCCGGTGCCGTCCTGGACCGGCGCGGCCGCCTGACCGGCCCAGAGAATGTGCTGATCGGCCACTCGCGGTTGACGTTCCGCAGCACGAGCATCATCAGGCTGACCATGATCGCGGCGACGATTACGACGCCGAAGATGGCGATCACCAGGTAGAAGAGGGCGGGGTGGTGGAATGAGCCGCTTGGCGCGGCATACGTGACGAACAGCATGGCTTCCCCCTTCGCTCGTCATACCTCTCCCGCAGAGCTGGGGCAAGAGGCTTACGTCCCGAGCCGCGTTCGGCGCCACGACCGGGCGGTTCTAGGCTTGGGGACCACATCACCGCCGTGTCGTCAGCGAGGAAGCCGATGCCCGAATTCGCCTTCACCGAGCTACTCCCCCAGGGCCCGGACGAGACCGATTACCGCCTGCTCACGAGCGACGGGATCAGTGAGTTCGAGGCGGGCGGCCGTACGTTCCTGCAGGTCGAGCCCGAGGCGCTCCGGCTGCTCACCGAGACGGCGATCCACGACATCTCCCACCTGCTCCGGCCCGCGCACCTGGCCCAGCTCCGGAAGATCCTCGATGATCCGGAGTCGTCGCCGAACGACCGGTTCGTGGCTCTGGATCTGCTGAAGAACGCCAACATCGCGGCGGCGGGCGTGCTCCCGATGTGCCAGGACACCGGGACCGCGATCGTGATGGGCAAGCGCGGCCAGCACGTCCTGACCGACGGCGACGACGAACGTCACATCGCGCGCGGCGTCTACGACGCGTACACCAGGCTGAACCTCCGCTACTCCCAGATGGCGCCGCTCACCATGTGGGAGGAGAAGAACACCGGCAGCAACCTGCCCGCCCAGATCGAGCTGTACGCGGCGCCCGGCGACGCGTACAAGTTCCTGTTCATGGCCAAGGGCGGCGGCAGCGCGAACAAGTCGTTCCTGTACCAGGAGACCAAGGCCGTACTGAACCCGAACCGGATGATGTCCTTCCTGGAGGAGAAGATCCGGTCGCTCGGCACCGCGGCCTGCCCGCCGTACCACCTCGCGATCGTGGTCGGCGGCACGAGCGCGGAGTACGCCCTCAAGACGGCGAAGTACGCCTCGGCGCACTACCTCGACGACATGCCGACCGCCGGCGACCCTTCGGGGCACGGCTTCCGTGACCTCGAGCTGGAGGAGGAGGTCTTCAAGCTGACCCAGTCCTTCGGGATCGGG
>JBJMIW010000228.1:0-9400 GCA_045806665.1 Actinoallomurus sp. | reverse complement strand
GCGTGGACTACGCGAAGTGGACCCAGGCCTGGACGCAGATCAAGGGCTGATGAGTACTACTGTCACGCCCGGCGGGCCGGTTCGCCGGCTCGCCGGGCTGCTTCACCGCCGACCGTACCTCCGCCTGGCCGCGCTGCTGTCCGCGCCGTTGCTCTGGCTCGTCGTGGCGTACCTCGGGTCCCTGGCGGCCCTGTTCGCCGCCGCGTTCTGGACGACGAACGACTTCACCGGCGAGGTGGTCAAGCAGTTCAACCTGGGTAACTTCCAGGAACTGTGGAACCAGAGCGTCTACCGGACCATCACGGTGCGCAGTCTGGGCGTGGCCGCGGCGGTCACCGTCGTCGACGCCGCGATCGCCTTCCCGATGGCCTTCTACATGGCCAAGATCGCCTCGCCGCGCGCGCAGCGCTGGCTGGTGATCGCGGTGCTGACGCCCCTGTGGGCGAGCTACCTCGTCAAGGCGTACGCCTGGCGGATCATGTTCTCCGGGTCCGGGGTGCTCAGCTGGATCCTCGATCCCTTCGGGCTGCACGGCCCGGGGTACGGCCTGCCGGCGACCGTCGTGACGCTGGCGTACCTCTGGCTTCCGTACATGATCCTGCCGATCTACGCGGGCCTCGAACGGCTGCCGAACTCCCTGCTGGACGCCGCCGGCGACCTGGGCGCCCGGACGTTCCGCACGTTCCGGACGGTCATCTGGCCGGTGGCCCTGCCCGCGGTGATCGCGGGGTCGATCTTCACGTTCTCGCTCTCGCTGGGCGACTACATCACGGTGAAGATCGTGGGCGGTAAGAGCCAGCTCATCGGTAACGTCGTGTATGACAACATCGGCGCGGCGAACAACCTGCCGTTCGCCGCGGCCGTCGCCACGATCCCGGTGGTGATCATGGTGATCTATCTGGTCGCCGTACGCCGCACCGGCGCCCTGGACAACCTCTGACCGGCCGGGGAGACCTGCAATGACATTGTCACGAGGCGCCCGCGTCGCGCTGCGGGCCGGGATGGTCCTCGGCCTGGCCGTCATCTACGTGCCGCTGTTCGTCGTGCTCGCCAACTCGTTCAACGCCGACAAGGCGTTCGCCTGGCCGCCCGTGCACCTGACCGGGCACTGGTGGTCGGCCGCGTGGGGCAACGGCGGCGTGCGCTCGGCGCTGTGGACGTCGGTGAAGGCCGGGCTCGGGGCGACCGCGGTGGCACTGGTGCTCGGCACCATGGTGGCGTTCGCCGTGCAGCGGTACCGGTTCTTCGGCCGCGACACGGTGTCGCTGCTGGTCATCCTGCCGATCGCGCTGCCCGGCATCGTCACCGGCATCGCGCTGAACAACGCGTTCCGTACGGTGCTGTCACCACTGGGCATCCAGCTGGGCCTGTTCACCGTCGTCGTCGGCCATGCGACGTTCTGCGTGGTCACCATCTTCAACAACGTCCTCGCCCGGCTGCGCCGTCTTGGCACGCGCGTCGAGGAGGCCTCGGCCGATCTGGGCGCCGACACGTTCCAGACGTTCCGGTACGTCACGTTCCCGCTGCTGCGCTCGGCCCTGCTGGCCGGCGGACTGCTGTCGTTTGCGCTGTCCTTCGACGAGATCATCGTGACGACGTTCACCGCCGGGGCGGGCGTGCAGACGCTGCCGATCTGGATCTTCAACAACCTCTTCCGCCCGACCCAGGCACCGATCGTCAACGTCGTGGCCGCCGCTCTCATCGTGCTGTCCGTCGTGCCGGTGTACCTCGCCCAGCGCGTGTCCGGGGACACCCGCGGCGTGTAGCCGCGGCGTCCATGGCAGCAGACAACGCCGACAATCCAGGAAGGACCATCCGCTATGAAGCGCGCTGTCCGTAATTTTGTGAACGGTTCACCGGTCGACGCGGTCGATGGCCGTACCGCGGACCTGATCAGCCCCGTCACCGGCGAGGCGTTCGGCACGACCCCGATCTCGGGGCAGGCCGAGGTCGACGCGGCGTTCGACGCCGCGTCGCGCGCGTTCGAGACCTGGCGCGACACCACGCCGTCCGAGAGGCAGCTCGCGCTGCTGCGCATCGCGGACGCCATCGAGGCCCGCGCCGACGAACTGGTCGCGCTCGAGTCGGAGAACACCGGCAAGCCGATCGGCCTGACGGCGTCGGAGGAGATCCCGCCGATGGTCGACCAGATCCGGTTCTTCGCCGGCGCGGCGCGGGTCCTGGAGGGCCGCTCGGCCGGGGAGTACATGGCGGGCCACACGTCCTGGATCCGGCGCGAGCCGATCGGCGTGTGCGCACAGGTGACGCCGTGGAACTACCCGATGATGATGGCGGTCTGGAAGTTCGCGCCGGCCCTCGCCGCGGGCAACACGGTGGTGCTCAAGCCGTCCGACACCACCCCGGTGACGACCGCGCTGATGGCCGAGATCGCGGCGGAGTTCCTGCCGCCGGGCGTCTTCAACGTCGTCTGCGGCGACCGCGACACCGGACGGCTCCTCGTCGAGCACCCCGTCCCGCAGATGGTGTCGATCACCGGATCGGTGCGCGCCGGCATCGAGGTCGCCCAGTCGGCCGCCGTCGACCTCAAGCGGGTGCACCTGGAACTGGGCGGCAAGGCGCCCGTCATCGTGTTCGACGACGCGGACGTCGAGGCCGCCGCCGAGGCGATCGCCATCGCCGGGTACTTCAACGCCGGCCAGGACTGCACGGCCGCCACCCGAGTGCTGGCCGCCCCCGGCGTCCACGACGACTTCGTCGCCGCGCTGACCGAGCAGGCGGCCCAGACCCGGACCGGTCTGCCCGACGACGAGGACGTCCTCTACGGCCCGCTCAACAACGCGGTGCAGCTCGACCGCGTCGCGGGCTTCGTCGACCGGCTGCCCGACCACGCGTCCCTGAACAGCGGCGGCTCACGCGCCCGCGAGCAGGGCTTCTTCTACGAGCCCACGGTGATCTCCGGGCTGCGCCAGGACGACGAGGCGGTGCAGAACGAGATCTTCGGGCCGGTCATCACCGTGCAGCGCTTCTCCGACGAGGACGAGGCCGTCCGCTGGGCCAACGGCGTGAAGTACGGCCTGGCGTCCTCCGTCTGGACGAAGGACCACGGCCGGGCGATGCGCGTGTCCCGGCGGCTCGACTTCGGCTGCGTCTGGATCAACACGCACATCCCGCTCGTCGCCGAGATGCCGCACGGCGGCTTCAAGCACTCCGGGCACGGCAAGGACCTGTCGATGTACGGCTTCGAGGACTACACCCGCGTCAAGCACGTGATGTCCAACATCGAGGCCTGACCATCGCCCCGTACGACCGCGCCGACCGCGTCAGGATGCCCGTGACGCGGTCGGCGCTTCCGCGTTGATGATCTACAGCGTAAAGGCGGCGGCCGTATCAATCCTGGAACTCGTGGCGCAGCACGCTGTAGATCAGCGCGTCGCGCCAAGCGCCGTCACGAAAGCCGTATCCACGCAGCACGCCCTCGCGCGTGAAGCCCGCCTTCTGCAGCGCCCACTGCTCCGCGGTGTTCGTGGCCTCGGTGATCGCCTCGATCCGGTTCACCTGAGTGTGCGCGGCTCGCGATCAGGCGGCAACAACGGTGCGGCCCCCGCTCCGGATCTCAGGAGCGGGGGGCGCAACGGCCCCGACTGGGTCAGCGCGCAGGGCTGACCGGGCCCTCGCCGGCGCCCGTGCTCTCGATCGCCGCCGCGATCTCCTCGAGCTCGTCGGAGGTCAGGTCCAGGGACGCGGCCGGCAGCCAGCCGTCGATCTGGTCCGGGCGCCGGGCACCGACGATCGCACCCGTGACGCCGCGCCACGCGAGCGTCCAGGCGACCGCGACGGACGCCGCCGGTACGCCGCGACGTTCCGCGACCGCCGCCAGCGCGTCGGCGAGCGCCAGGTTGGCGTCCAGGTTCGTCGTGAAGTCCGGATGCCGCTTGCGCCAGTCGTCATCCGGAAGGTTCGCCACGCGCTCGCGGGAGAACGCGCCGGTGAGCAGCCCGGACTGCATCGGCGAGTACACGATCACACCGGTGCCGTGGTCGGCGCACCAGCCGATCTCGGCGGCGGCGGAGCGGTGGATCGCCGAGAACGGCGGCTGGAGCGAGTCCACGTGCCCGAGCTTCTCGGCGGTCTCCAACTGGCCGACGTCGTGGTTGGACAGGCCCACGGCCCGTACCTTCCCCATCGCCTTCAGCTCGAGCAGGGTCTGCCAGTACTCCTCCAGCGGAGTCCCGTCCTGGGCCGGCCAGTGCACCTGGTAGAGGTCGATACGCTCGACGTCCAGGCGGCGCAACGAGTCGTCCACCTCACGGCGAATGCTGTCCGCGGCCCCGACCCTCCGGGGCTGCGCCTCCGGGTCCGCCGGGTCCCAGACGTTTCCGCACTTGGTGAAGATGTACGGCCGGTCGGCCTCCGGAAGGTCCTTCAGGGCCTGGCCGACGACCTCCTCGGAGTGCCCCAGGCCGTAGACCGCCGCCGTGTCGATCCAGTTGACGCCCTGCTCGACGGCGTACCGGATCGCGGCGACCGACTCCGCATCGTCCTGCGCTCCCCATCCGAACTTCCAGCCGGACCCGCCGATCGCCCACGCCCCGAACCCGACCCTGGTGATCTCCATTCCGGTCGTGCCGAGCGGTTGAGTCGGAAGTGCCACTTCGTCTCCTCTTGTCATCGTCGTCTACGTCGTCGCGCCGCGTACCGGCCGGTCAGGCCGCGTCCAGCTCCGCGACCTCCTCAGAGGTCAGTTCGAGGTCGGCCGCGGCCGCGGAGTCGCGGATCGTCTCCGGCCGGCTCGATCCCGGGATCGGGATGACGACCGGGGACTTGGCCAGCATCCAGGCCAGGCAGACCCGCTGCGGGCTCACGCCGTGCGCCTCCGCGATCCGGGCGAATGCCGAATGGGCGGTTCCCAGGTCGGCGGCCTTGGGGATGCCGCCGAGCGGGCTCCACGGCAGGAAGGTGATGCCGAGTTCGTCGCACAGCCGTAGCTCGGGCTCGCTGCTCCGGAACCTCGGCGAGAACTCGTTCTGGACCGAGGCCAGGCGGCCGCCGAGGATCTCCTGGGCCTGGCGGATCTGTTCCGGGTCCGCGTTCGAGATGCCGGCCATCCGGATCTTCCCCTCGTCCAGGAGGTCGCGGAGCGCCCCGACGGACTCCGCGTACGGGACGGCGGGGTCCGGCCGGTGGAACTGGTACAGACCGATCGCCTCGACACCCAGCCGTTTGAGTGACGCCTCACACGCCCGCTTCAGATGCTCAGGCGATCCGTCGAGCGCCCAGCTCCCGTCCGCGGGACGGGTATGACCGCCCTTGGTCGCGACCAGCACGTCCGAGGTGTCACCGCCGTACGTGGCCAGGGCCTTGGCGATCAGGGACTCGTTGTGCCCGGCGTCGTCCGCGCCGATGCTGTACGCGTCGGCCGTGTCGATGAGGGTCACGCCCGCGTCGAGGGCCGCGTGGACCGTGGCGATCGAGCGGCTCTCCTCCGGCCGCCCATCGACCGACATGGGCATCGCCCCGAATCCGATCGCGCCGACCTGGACATCGCCGATCCGGCGAGTGCGCATGAAACAACCTCCGAGACATCCTGCAGAAGAAGAACGGCCATCGCGTCGCGCGGCACCACCGGGGGATCGACCACGCGACGGCGACCCGGGCCCCATACCCGGAAACCGGCGGGCGTGCTCCCGGACCCGTGACCTCTCTCAGCCTGCTGGCCGGGACACCGGGTGTCCAACAGAAGAAACCGATGAGATCAAGCAGTTAGAGTGCTCAATCGTGGAACTGCGGCATCTCGAGTACTTCGTGGCGGTCGCCGAGGAGGCCCACTTCACCCGCGCCGCCGAACGCCTGCACCTGGCACAGTCCGGCCTGTCCGCGTCGATCCGCGCGCTGGAGCGCGAGCTCGGGGCGCCGCTGTTCATCCGGAGCACCCGCCGGGTCGAGCTGACCGAGGCGGGCCGGGCCCTGCTCACCGAGGCGCGACGTACGCTCGCCAGCGTCGCCGCGGCCCGTAACGCCGTCGCCGCCGTGCAGGGCCTCCTGCGCGGCACCCTGTCCATCGGCGCCGAGCAATGCCTGGGCGTCGTCGACATCCCCGCGGTGCTGTCGCTCTTCAGGTCCGTACACCCCGGCGTGGAGATCCGGCTGCGCCAGGCCGGTTCCTCCCACCTCGTCGAAGAGGTCCGCGCGGCGCGCCTGGACCTGGCCTTCGTGGCGATCTCGGGAGACCCGCCGCCCGGGGTCGCCCTGACGGCGCTGACGACGGAGCCGATGATGCTCGTCTGTCATCCGGACCACCGGCTCACCGCCTCCGAGGCGGTGGACTGGTCACAGCTGGATGGCGAGGTCTTCGTCGACTTCCATGCCGACTGGGGAGCGCGCCAGATCACCGACCGGGCGTTCGAGGCGGCCGGCCTGCGGCGGCGCGTCGCCCTGGAGGTCAACGACGTGCACAGCCTGCTCGACTTCGTCGGACACGACCTGGGCATCGCCCTCGTTCCCCGGCCGATCGCGTACAAGAGGAAGAAGGACGTCCGCGTCCTGTCGCTGCGCCAGACACCTCCGTCCTGGCGGGTGTCGGTCGCGGTCCCCGCGGACGGCCCGACCAACAACCCGGCCTCCCGGGCGCTCCTGGGCATCGTCGGCGACCTTCTGGCCGTGCCCGCCGTGACGCCCCGGGTCACCGTGCCCGCCACGATGTGATGCCCCGGGTCACCGTGCCCGCCACGATGTGATGCCCCGGGTCCTCGTGCCCGCCGGGACGTGGCGCCGCGGGTCCTCGTGCTCGCCGGGACGTGGCGCCGCAGGTCCCCGTGCCCGCCACGATGTGACGCCCGCCGTACGGTCCGAGTGATCCCGCAAGTACGGCAGAATCCGCTCATGACCGTCAAAAGGATCGGCCCGCCCCTGATCGGGGGAGAGCGCGAGATGCTGCGCGCCTTCCTCGACTACCACCGCGCCACGCTGGAGATGAAGTGCGAGGGCCTGTCCGACGAGGAACTGCGCCGTACGTCGATGCCGCCCTCGACGCTCTCCCTGCTCGGCCTGGTACGCCATATGGCCGAGGTCGAGCGGACCTGGTTCCGCATCGTCATGAACGGCGAGGACATCTCCCTCGTCTGGTCCGACGAGGGCGACTACCAGGTCGCCTACGACGCGAGCACGGCGACGCGGTCGGAGGCCTTCTCGGCCTGGCGGGCGGAGGTCGAGCAGGCCCGCCGGATCGAGGAGTCGGCGGAGTCCCTGGACGTCACGGGCCATCAGCCGAAGTGGGGTAAGGACGTGTCGCTCCGCCTGGTGATGCTGCACCTGATCCACGAGTACGCCCGGCACAACGGCCACGCCGACTTCCTCCGCGAGGCCATCGACGGCACCGTCGGCGCCTGAGGCCCGGCCGGAGCCAGGGTCGCTGATCGACTGACACTATTAGTGCGCCGGCCTTGGAAGTGCGCATCCGCCGGCTCTCTGATCGCCATCTTTCCCCAACTGCCGGACGGGTCGCGGAGGGCATTCCTCCTCCGGCAGTGGCATGTCACACGATCCGGTCTTCTCCTCACAAATCAAAAAAGTCTGATACTTGAAAGCATCTGCGGCCCGATAAGTGGACTCCGTCCAGCCGTCCGCCAAGGGGTCGGATGCTGTGGCCACCTACCGGGTGATCAGCACCTCCCTGACCGATCAACCCGCCCGGCTGGCGCGTCAAAAGGTCGATGCTCGTGATTCTTTTTGTTGGGCAGACAATTGCCGGAAATATGCCTTGCTGGCGAGCGCGATTGGTCGATAGTGTTTTCGAGTCGGCGACGTATTATCGGGGAGGTGCGTGCGCGTGTTCGCCCTGGTCTCCGCTCCGGAAGCACCCTTGTCGGCGCATTCGTGCGAGCAGGCCGCCCCCGACGTCGGTGACTTCTCTGATCGCGAGCTGATCGAGGCCATGATCGCGGCGCGGCGGCGGGCGTCCCAAGCGCAGGCGACCGAGTTGGCGGCGGTGGCGGAGCTCGCGCGGCGGCGGTTCCTCGAGGCGGCCGATACCGACGCCATCGAGGTGATCTCTCCTCGCGACTACGTCCACGACGAGGTCGCTGAAGCGCTGACTCTTACTCGGGCATCGGCCGACGACCTGGTCCGGTTCGCCACCGAGCTCACCGAGCGTCTCCCCGCCACGTTCGGGGCGCTCGCCGCCGGTGACATCGACTACGCCAAGGCTCGCGCCTTCTGGCACGGCACCGAGCAGGTCCGGGACGAGCTCATCGGGACCATCGAGCGTGCCGTGCTTGACCGGGCGCCCGGCCAGACCACCGGCGAGATCAGGGCCAAGATCCGTCGACTCGTCAAGCGGTGGGATGCGGAGGCGTTCGCCCGCCGACGCGAGGAGGCTGAGCGGCAACGCGGCGTGCAGCTGACCGAGACCGACGCGGGGACCGCGCATCTGAGCGGCGTCGACCTCCCCGCAGAGGCCGCCGGCGCGGCGTACGGCCGGCTCAACGCCATCGCGGCCGGCCTGAAGAAGGACGGCGATGAGCGCCCGATCGACCGGCTACGCGCCGATGTCTTCCTCGCTCTGCTGCGCGGCACTTTGACCACCGCTGAGCCGCCCGCCGACGCTTCGAGTCGGTCCGGTGAGCCACCGGTCGAGGAGAACGCTGGATGGACGGACACCGATGACAGGATCGCCGACGCCATCGCGGACCTGGCCCGCGCGGAGCTCACCGCACTGACCGGGGACCTGCCGGAGCGGCACGGCAACGTCCGGATGCTCATCGCTCAGGCGGGGCAGCGCATCACCGCTTCGCTGACCGGCTTGAAAGCCCGGTGGTGCGTGGTCGGCCACCAGGGCTCCTATCGGCCGACGGCCGCCATGCGCCGCCTGGTCGAGCAGCGGGACCGTCGATGCTGCTTCCCAGGCTGCCGAAGACCGGTCCGGAGGTGCGACGCCGACCATTCGATCCCGTACGACGAGGGCGGCGCGACCTGTCCCTGCAATGTGGCGATGCTGTGCCGACGCCACCACAGGCTGAAACAGACGAACGGCTGGCAGCTCGACCACCTGTGGCCGGGCGTCATCCTCTGGATCGGCCCGACCGGGCACTGGCGCATCACCGCCCCAGCCCACCGCGAGTGAGACGCCGCGCGGCCCGCACGCGGGAGCGCGCGCGGTGAGCGGGATCTGGATGACGTCGGGTACCAGGGGAGCCGCGTACTTTTCCCGGTGAAGGTGACGAGGCCGTCCGATCCGACACGCTCCGTCAGGTGCTCGTTGCCGAAGACTGGACCGGACGTGTCGAACCCGATGGCGAAGTCGTCGTCGAGGAAGCGGTAGAACTCCGCCCACTCGGTATCCGGCCGGGCGACCCCTGGTATCCAGACCCGGCCAGCTCGGAGAACTTCACGCCTGCCGGCGAGCCGGTGCCGGCCCACACGCGACCGGGCGCGCCATTCGCTC
>JBJMIW010000227.1:0-22592 GCA_045806665.1 Actinoallomurus sp. | reverse complement strand
CCTGGCGATCTCCTCGACCACCAGGGCATAGGTCAGCAGCGACTCGCCGAGGCCGCCGTACTCCTCGGGGATGGTCAGCCCGAAGATGCCCATCTCCTTGAGCCCGTCGACGATCTCCTGCGGGTAGATGTCGCCGTGCTCGAGTTCCTGCGCGTTCGGGATGATCTCCTTGGCCACGAAGCCGCGGACCGTCGACAGAATCTCCTGCTGGACGTCGGTCAGGTCGGCGGTCTGCGCCAGACGGGTCAATGCTCTCACTCCTCGGGGACTGCGGCGCCTCGTGGGCCGGTGAATTACTCCTGTGATGGGGGGTCAGGCCGGGCCGGGTGCACCGTGACCCCGGCCGAGGGAGAATCGTCCTCGGACGCAGCCGCTGCGTCGGCCAGCAATGCGCGAGCCCGGGCCGCGACCGGCGGGTCGACGAAGGTGCCGTCATCCAGCCGGATGGACGCGACTCCCCGGGATTCGGCTTCCGTGAATGCGGCATCCACAGCCCGTGCCCACTGCAACTGCGCCGGGCCGGGGGCGAACGCCTGCCGGATGGCAGAGAGTTGGCGGGGGTGGATGGCGAGCTTGCCCGCGAACCCCAGTCCGCGGGCAGTGGCAGCCGACCGTGCCAGCCCGTCGTCGTCAGCGATGTCCAGCCATGGACCGTCGAGCGGCCCGACCCGTCCTCCGGCGGCCGCGGCGAGGACCAGCTGTGAGCGCGCGTGCAGAAGTTCCAGCCCCTCGGCGGTGAGGTCGACTCCGAGTTCCGCGGAGAGGTCCGCCGGTCCGAGCGCCAGGGTCAGCACCCGGGCGGAGGCCGTGACGATCTGTGGAGCGGCGAGTACCCCGGCGGCGGTCTCGATCATGGGCACCACCCTCGGACCCTCCCCGGCGTCGACCCCGTCGAGCACAGCGACCACCTGACGCACAGTCGCCGCATCGGGGGTCATCGGTAGCAGAAGGACGTCGAGGCGCTCCCAGACGGGGCGAAGGGCCGCGACGTCGTCCTCGAGCAAGCCCGTTGCGAACGCGTTGAGCCGCACCCCCACCCGGCAGTCCGCACGCGGCGCAGCCGAGAGAGCGGCCACCACGCCGGCCCGTGCCGCGGTCTTGCGGTGGGGCGCGACGGCGTCCTCCAGGTCGATCACCGCGCAGTCCGCCCCGCTGACCAGCGCCTTCTGCACCCGGTGCGGGTTGTCACCCGGGGCGAACAACCAGGTCCGCAACCGGTCGCCGGAGCTCATCGGTTCAGCTCCGCGGCGACCTCCCCGTCGCCCAAGCCGCCACCCGCCCCGCCCGCGGCCAGCGCCCGGGCCGCATCCACGATCACGTTCAGGGGCTTGGTGAGGCGGAGGTACTCATAGCCGTTGCCCCGCACGGCGAACTCCCCCCGCATGCTTCGGCGCGTGAAGTCGTTGGCCGGCGCCGTCACCATCTGCAGCCAGGTCAGCTCGTCGGCCTCCAGGGTGAACGTGGCACCGAGCGCAGCCCGGGAGGAGACTTCGACGATGCTTCCCCGGTAGATCCGCAGGTGGACCTCCTGGACGCCGGCGCGCAGCCCGATGGTGCCGTCCCAGCTGGCCACCGCCTGACTGAACCGCGCGTCGCCGCCCAGCCGCTCCGCCAGTGCCTTGCCCCATGCCACGGTGCCGAAGGCTCGCTCCACCGAGTCCGGCCCTGTCCCGCGCGCCATCAGCAGCGCCGATGTGGTCCCTTCCTGGACCACCTCGCCGTCACCGCCTATGAGGGCCATGTGGCGGGTGACCACCCCGCGATCGTCGCGGCGGGTGCGACGGCAACGAATGACGGTCAGCCGCAGGCGCAGCACGTCACCTACTCGGATCGGCCTCCGGTAGTGCCAGTGCGTGTCCAGGAGACCGACGACGGGGTCCCGGGAGAGGCCGAGGCTCTGCAGGAGGCCCATCGCGACCGCGACCCCGAATGGCCCCTGCAGGATCGGCCCGCCCCCGCCCAGCGCGGGGTGTCCCGCGTCGGTGTGCAGCGGGTGGTCGTCCCCGCTGATGCGGGTGAAGTCGGCGAGGTCCGCGGCGGTCACCTCGCGCGGTCCACTGGTGAACTGCTGACCGACCGCGAAGTCCTCGAACCACATGTCGCCGGCGGGGACCGGGGTGGAGGTCGGTTGGAAGGGCATCGGCCGCGAAGACATCACCGGTCACCTCTCCTGAACGAACGTTCTCTCACTCAATCACGGCGGATGGCCCATCGTCAAACGCCTTCTCCCGACGGGGTGGCGCCATTCCTCTGAGAAGCACGGATGATCTAGCCTGGGAAGGTGAACACTCGTCCACCGGCTCCCGGTCCAGTCATCGGCACCGACCGCGGGAACGAAGCGGCGATCCTGAACGCCGCACTCGACGCCTTCGGCGCCAAGGGGTTCCATGGCGCCTCCATGCGCGACATCGCTCGCGGTGCGGGAACCAGCCTCTCGAACCTCTACAACTACTTCCCGTCGAAGTCCGAGCTGCTCGCCGCGGTGCTCCGCTGGGCCAATGACGAGCTGTACGCCCGGATCCGCCGCGCGGTGGACGAGGCCGGTGACGAGGCGGCGCCCCGGCTGCGGGAAGCCGTCCGGGCGTACGTGCGCTTCGTTGTGGAGCACCAGCTCGCCATGCTGGTGGCGGTGGGCGAGATCCGCTACTTGCAGGGACCCGCGCGGGAACCACTGGTGGCGGCCCGGGACAGCACGCAGGCGATCTTCGAGGAGATCGTGAAGCAGGGGGCTGCCGGCGGCGAGTTCCGCACGCCCTATCCCGCGGACGCGGCCCGCGCCATCGTCTCCCTGTGCTCGTCGATCGCCAGCTGGTATCGGCCTGACGGACGGCTGTCCACCGGGCAGCTCGCCGAGCAGTACGCCCGGTACTGCCTGGCCCTCGTCGAGGTGCCGCTTCCGCTTCCGCGGAACCCCTGACCGTACCTCCCCGATCGCCGCCTCAGGCGATCACGGCACGGTCCCGCAGCCGACCCAGCTCGGTCGCGGTCAGCCCCAGAACGTCGGTCAGCACCTGTTCGGTGTCCTGACCGAGCGCCGGGGGCGCGCCCGGCTCGCCGTATTCGCCGTCCCAGCGCAGCGGCGAGCGGGCGGTGACGGCGGGACCCGCTTGGGGAACCTCGACGTCGGCCAGCACCGGGTGCCGGCTCTGGCGGTGTGCGGCGAGGACGTCGGTCATGCCGCGGAACCGGCCCCACAGGACGCGCGCGGCGTCGAGCTCCGCGCTGACCTCGTCGATCGTCCGCGCCGCGAACCACGGCCGCAGCACCGCCGCGATCGTCTCCCTCAGCCGGTACCGCTCGGACTCCTGGGTGAAGTCAGCATCCAGCGCCGACTCCAGGGCCGCGAACACGTCCTTCGTCCCGGTGACCGAGACCAGCGCGGCCCACTGCTTCTCGGTGAGCGCGACGGCCATGACCCGTTCGCCGTCGCCGCAGGCGAAATCGACTCCGAAGCTGCCGTAGATGTGGTTCCCCTGCCGTGGCCGGTCCGCGCCCCGGACCTGCGCCTCCGTCAGCATCCCCAGGTTGGCGACTCCGGCCAGTGCGACATCGGCCAGCGCGAGCTCGACGAAGGAGCCCCGCCCGGTACGTTCTCGGTCGTGCAGGGCGGCGAGCACGCCTGTCGAGACGCTTAGGCCCGTGACCAGGTCCCAGGCCGGGAGCACGTGGTTGACCGGCGCGGCCATGCCCTCGGGTCCGGTGATCTGCGGTACGCCGACCTCGGCGTTCACGGTGTAGTCGACGGCGGGTCGGCCGTCGGGGTGGCCCTGCACCCGCACGTGGATCAGGTCCGGCCGCCGGGCGGCGAGGACCTCGTTCGCCATCCAGCGTCGGCCGACCACATTGTCGATCAGAATGCCGCGGTCGGCGCCCGGCGCGGTGATCAGCGCCATAACGAGCTCCCGTCCCTCCTCGGAGCGGAGGTCCACGGCGACCGAGCGCTTCCCCTTGTTGAGCGAGGCCCAGTAGTAGCTGGTCCCGTTCGCCGCCACGGGCCAGCGCAGGTGGTCACTGCCACCGCCGATCGGGTCCACCCGGATGACGTCGGCGCCCAGCTGGGCCAGTGTCATCCCGCCCGTGGGGCCGGCCACAAAACTCGCGCACTCGACGACCTGCAGCCCGTCCAGCGGCCGGGCGCTCATCGGACCACCTCGAACACCGCGGCCAGGCCCTGTCCACCGCCGATGCACATCGTCTCGAGCCCGTAGCGGGCGTCCCGCCGGACCATCTCCCGCGACAAGGTGGCCAGGATCCGCGCCCCGGTGGCACCGACGGGGTGCCCGAGCGAGATCCCGGAGCCGTTGACGTTGAGCCGGTCGAAGTCGGCCGACGTGAAGCCCCACTCCCGGGTGCAGGCCAGCACCTGGGCGGCGAACGCCTCATTGAGCTCGATCAGGTCGATATCGGCCAGCTTGAGCCCGGCCCCGTCCAGCGCCTTGGCGACGGCCGGCACGGGGCCGATGCCCATCGTCTCCGGCGCCACCCCGCCCAGCCCCCACGACACGACTCGGACCAGCGGCCGCAGCCCCAGCTCCGCCGCCCGGTCCGGATGGGTGACCACGCACAGAGCGGCTCCGTCGTTCTGGCCGGAGGCGTTTCCGGCGGTCACCGTCGCGTCCGGGTCGTCTCGGCCCATGATCGGGCGGAGGGCGGCCAGTCGCTCGACCGTCGAGTCCGGCCGGATGTGCTCGTCCCGGTCGACGACCACCTCGCCCTTGCGCCCGGGAACACGCACCGGGAGCAGCTCGTCGGCGAACCTGCCCTCCGCACTGGCCGTGGCGGCCCGCTGGTGGCTGCGTACGGCGTACTCGTCCTGCTCCTGGCGGCTGATGGAGTACTCCCGGCGAAGGTTCTCCGCCGTCTCGATCATCCCGCCGGGCACCGGGTGGTACCGTCCGCCGGCGGTGAGCCGTCCGGTCGACAGCGAGTCGTGGAGCATGACTCCCGGCCCGTTCCGGGCTCCCCAGCGCGCCTGCGTCGTGTAGAAGGGCGCGTTCGACATCGACTCCGCACCGCCCGCCAGGACCAGGTCCATCGTGCCCAGCCGGACCTGCATCGCCGCGAACAGCACCGCCTGCAGGCCCGATCCGCACCGCCGGTCGATCTGCATCCCGCCCACGGTCACGGGCAGCCCCGCGTCCAGGGCGGCGACACGGCCGATCGCGGGGGCGTCCATCGTGGGGTAGCAGTTGCCCAGCACCACGTCGTCCACCGACTCCGGCGGCAGGCCGGTACGCTCCATCAGCGCCCGGACGACCGTGGTCGCCAGCACGTGCGCCGGCACGTCTCGCAAGGACCCGCCGAAGCCACCGACCGGAGTCCGGATCGGCTCACAAATGACCGCTTCCCGCATCACGCCGTCGCCCCCTGACCTTCCTCTGCCCACTCGCGCAGCACCGCCGCGCGGATCTTCGAACCATTCGTTCCGGAGGTCGTCGGCATCTCGTCGATGACGCGCACCTCCGCCGGCACCTTGAACTTCGCCAGGCCGGCCGCACACCAGGTCCGCAGCTCCTCGGGCTCGGCGGTGCGGCCCTGGGCGGGAACCACGAAGGCCACCGCGCGGGTGGCGCCGGTGGCGTCGCGGACGCCCACCACCTTGGCCAGTTCGACCGTCTCGTGCTCGGCCAGCCGAGCCTCGATCTCCGCCGGCGCGACGAGGAAGCCGCTCAGCCGCAGGACGTCGCCCATCCGGCAGACGTACTCGACGCCGCCGTCCTCGCCGACGATCGCGAGGTCACCGGAGCGGAACCAGCCGTCCTCGGTGAAGCTGCGGGCCGCCGCGGTCGGATCGCCGAGGTAGGCGTCCACCACCGTCGGCCCGCGAAACCGCAACTCCCCCTGCTCCCCCGCCGGCAGGACCGCATCGGTCACCGGGTCCACAGTCCGGACCTGGATCTCCGGTGACACCACCCGCCCTCCGCCGAGCCAGCGTCGCGGAGCCGGCTCATCGTCGGGCCAGAACAGGGCCAGCGCGAAGACCTCCGAGGAGCCGTAGACCCCACTCGTCAGAGCCCCGAACCGGTCGGCCCAGTGCGCGATGTCCAGCGAGCGGCCGATGAAGTCGGCGACGCCGATCCAGCGCAGCGTCGGCAGTCGCACCGGATGGTCGGCCCAGGCGTCGACCAGCCGGCTGATCATGTCGTCGCCGCCGACGACGTGCGTGACCCCGTGAGCGGCCATGTCGTCGAGCGTGGCGACCGCGTCGAAGACCGGCTCGAACAGGCATGCGCCACGGCCGGCGATCGCGGCCATCGCGGTGTTGAAACCGAAGACCCCCGACAGGGGAAGCACGCAGAGCGCGACGTCACCGGGCCGCATGCCCATCCCACGGGCGTCGTTCCTCGCGTGGCCCTCCACGGCCGCCTCGCGGTGCGCCGCCAGCTTGGGCCTGCCGGTCGAGCCGGACGTGGTGAAGGCGACCGCCAGATCCGACCCGTCACGGTCGGGCGGCTGCGCTCCAAGGTCGGCCGCAGCGGCCACGTCGGTCACCGTCCAGGCACCGCCGCCGACGTCGTACGGTGCGGCGTCGACCGGGCCGGTGCGATGAGGACCGGACACGGGGACGACGGCCGGCACCGGCGCGTCCGCACGGGCAACCGCCTTGCGGAGGCGCCCGAGCAGATCCAGGCCGTGGAACGCGTGGGCGATTGCGACGATCTTCGGCCGGGCCCGCTCGAGGACGTGCACCGCCTCATCGACGTTGTACCGGGTGTTGATGCCGATGACGTGCGCACCGAGCGCGGACACGGCGAATTGCCAGCTCAACGCATCCGACCAGTTGGGCAGCCAGACGGCCACGCAGTCCCCGGCCTCCACACCGGCGCGGCGCAGGTCGTCACACAGGACGGTGACTCGGTCTCGCAGCTGCCGCCGTGAGGTCAGCCGCGCGCCCTGGGGCGAGGCATCGATGGTGAGGACGGCTCCGGGGTCCTCGGCCACGATCTCGTCGAGGAGACTCAGCAGACTCATCGGGCCACCGCCGGCGAGCCGACCAGCTCCGTCAACCGGGCGTCCAACCAGGCCGCGAAGTCCTCCAGCTCCTCCATCGGGTAGTGCCCGATGCCCTCCAAGAGGGTGAACCGCGCCTGCGGCATGGCGGCCGCGGTAGCCCGTACGTCCGCGGCGTCGACCCACAGATCGTCGGCACCCACGACGAGGTGGGCCGGGCAGGACGCCTGGCCGAGGGCGGCGCGCACGTCATGGGTGCCCCAACCGATGAGGTCAGACGTGGAGACGGTGGGATCCTCGCGGCGGTGCATCTGCGCGATGAGCTCGGCGCGCTCGGCAGAGACGGCGCTGCCGACCACGGCCAGGGTGCCGAAGTAGGTGCGATCGGCGCGACTCGGCGCGGCGACGTCCTCCAGTTCCCGGCGCAGCCCCGACAGGCCGATGCGGCCGGGCCCCGCCGCAGCCGCCATGGCGACAACGCCGCGCAACCGGTCTCCCATCCGCACGGCCAGGTCGAGGGTGATCTTTCCGCCGATGGAGCAGCCCACCACGAACGGCCGGTCGGCATCCAGAGCGGCGAGCAGCGCCTCGCACCACGCCGCGTAGCGGCCGAGGTCGGTGACCGGGCCGCCGAGCGCGGGCTCGGAGCGGCCGTGCCCGGGCAGGTCAGGGACGATCACCCGGTAGCCGCAGGCGGCCAGCGCGGTGATGGTGTGCCGCCACTGGACCCCGCTCTGACCCGCGGTGTGGACGCAGAGCACGGCGGGGCCGGCGCCGGCCTGCTCGACATAGGCGAGGCTTCCCTCGACCTCAAGATATGCCGCTTCGATCATGGTGGTGCAGGCCTCCCTGGGGAGTCGAGGTGGAGATGGGCAGCCGGGCGGCGGGTCACCCGGCCGGCAGGCCGGCCGACTCCGCCGCGGTGTCCTGGCTGGTCTCGTAGAGATCGCGGCGGAAGCGTTCCCTGATGGTGAACACCGATACAAAGGTAATCAGCGCGGTCCCGACGATGTAGAGCGACACCGACCATGCTCCCCCGGTCGCCGCCAGTAGCGCGGCCATGATGAATGGGGCCAGGCCACCGGCGAACACCGACGCGAGTTGATAGCCGAGGGAGGCGCCGGAGTAGCGGACGTCGGCGGGAAACATCTCGGCGTACAGCGCGGCCTGCGGCCCGTACATCGTCGCGTGGATCGTGAATCCAATGAGCAGGGAGATCAGCACCAGCACGATCGACTTGGTGCCGATCAGCCAGAACATCGGGAAGGCCCACACGGCCATCAGCACTGTGCCCACCAGGTACAGCTTGCGCCGGCCGATCCGGTCGCTCAGTGCCCCGAAGAACGGGATGGTGGCGACCTGGGTTGCGCCCGCCACCATCACGCAGACCAGGATCGCCTTCCGCGACATGCCCACCGTCGTCGTGGCGTAGTCAAGGACGCCGCTGATCAGGATGTAGAAGGTCGCGTTGACGACGAAGAAGGCGCCCGCCGCCTGCAGGATCGCCCGCCAGTGGTGACGCACCGCCTCGGTCAGCGGGGACTTGCGCAGACCCAACGCGCGCCGGGACTCGGCCGACTGCCGCTGCAGGACGCGGAAAACCGGGGTGTCCTCGATCCGCAGTTGCACGAAGATGCCGACGCCCAGCAGGAACAGTCCGGAGAGGAACGGAACCCGCCAGCCCCAGCTCTGGAACTGGCTCTCTGAGAGGGCAGAGGTGAGCACCAGAAAGAATGCGTTGCCGGCTACGGCTCCGAAGATGGCCCCGGTCTGGATGAGGCTGCCGTAGAACCCGCGGCGCCGGACCGGCGCGTGCTCGGTCAGCAGTAGCGCGGCACCGCCCCACTGCGCGCCCACACCGAGGCCCTGCACGAGCCGGAAGATCACCAGCAGGATGGGCGCCCAGGCCCCGATGCTGTCGTAGTTCGGCAGGACACCGACGCCGAAGGTGGCCAGGGCCATCACCACGACGGCGGCGACCAGAGGAGGTTTGCGACCGACGCGATCGCCTATGTGCCCGGCGATGATGCCGCCGAGCGGCCGGGCGACGAAGCCGACCGCGAAGGTCGCGAAGGACGCCAGGGTGCCCAGCGCCGGGCTGAAGGCCGGGAAGAACTGGTGCCCGAGCACCAGGGCGGCAGCGGTCGCGTAGATGAGGAAGTCGAACCACTCCAGCGCCGTGGCGAAGACGGCGGCGGCCGCCAGTCTGCCCATCGGTGCCTGGTCCGGAGCGACACTGCGGGTGAACTGCTGCGCCATGTGTCCCACCTTCGTCGACGGAGTTGTGGCCGAGGTCCGTATACGAACGATCGTTCATACCGTAGCCCGACCGCCCGGCCGGTACAAGTACCTGGCTTTTACGATGTCAGCGCGACAGGGTGTCCGGTCGACGCGTCGCCTTCCGCCACCTTGCCGCGCTTGACGCTCTCGGCACATCGCTGTTGGGTAAGAGAGAGAACAATCGTTCACCCGGTGGGTGCCTGCGGAGCCAGGGAGGCGGGTCCATCCCGCACCTGACACGCGGCGAGTGACGAGAGGAGAAGGCGATGCAGAGTCTGGCCGCTGCCGTGGATGGATGGGATCCAGCGCCGGTCACCGTTACGGCGCGGTTGGACGACGAGCCGATGCAGGCGTTCGCCGCGCTGCTGGACCAGCCCTCGCCGGTTGGCGCCGGCGCGGACCCACTACCGCTGGGATGGCACTGGTTCTTCTTCCTCGACCGACCGGCCTCCTCCGCGCTCGGCCCCGACGGCCACCCCGTGGAAGGACATTTCCTGCCGCCGGTTCCCGACCGGCGCCGGATGTTCGC
The DNA here is from genome assembly GCA_045806665.1 of Actinoallomurus sp. Taxonomy (GTDB): domain Bacteria; phylum Actinomycetota; class Actinomycetes; order Streptosporangiales; family Streptosporangiaceae; genus Actinoallomurus. Next base: position 12,832 of record JBJMIW010000227.1, on the reverse strand, counting down.
CGGTGGCCGCCTGAAGGTGTTCGCCCCGTTGAACGTCGGCGACCTGATCACCCGTACCACGTCACTCGCAGCCGTCGAGCCCAAGCAGGGCCGCAGCGGCGAGATGCTGTTCGTGACCTTGCGCAGCGAGTTTCGCCGGGACGGGGAACTGCTGCTGGTCGAGGAGCAGGACGTCGTCTACCGTTCCGAGCCCGCCGGGCGGACCGCCCACCCCCTCCCCGCCCTGCCCCCCGCAGACAGGATGTTTCTCCCACCGGCGGCCGAGGATGAGATATCCGCGGACCTCGTCCCCGACACTCGGATGCTCTTCCGGTTCAGCGCTCTGACCTACAACGCGCACCGGATCCATTACGACCAGCCCTACGCCACCGGCGTGGAGGGTTATCCCGGCTTGGTCGTGCACGGCCCGCTGCTGGCGCTGCTCCTGCTGGAGGTACCGCGGCGCCACCTCCCGGGCCGCCGGGTCGCTTCCTTCTCCTACCGATTGACCCGGCCGGCCTTCGCCGACGTCCCCATCCGCGCCACCGGGCGCGCGGACGGCGCCGAGGTGCGGCTTCGGGCCGCGGCTGGAACGGCCGCACCGTCCATCAGTGGCACGGCAGTGTTGGACCCGGTCACGAAGGGGGCCGGTGAAGCAGTCCGGAAAACACACGGCGCATCAGACCTGCGACACCTCGGAAAATGAACAGGTCAGCGAGACATTTTGACACGGTAGAGGTCATTGGTTCAATCCCAGTATCGCCCACCATACGAAAGTGCAGGTCAAGAGCCCTGCTTCTCTTCCAGAGAGGCGGGGCTTCAGCCTGCGTTCCGCAGCTGATGTGATCGTCTAGTGCCGTATCAGGCAACGTTCGCCCTGTTGACGACCTCGCGTAGTCGTTCGTCGGCGGCGTGTTTGTTCCGCCAGATGATGTAGCGGCGGATCATGCTGCCCTGTTCCTTGTGGCTGGCGTGGTCGGTGCCGCTGAGGGCGAAGTAGCGCAGGGCGGTGAACTGGGCCTCGATGCGGTTGAGCCAAGAGCTGTTGGTCGGGGTGTAGGCGAGTTCGACGTTGTTGGCCGCGGCCCAGTCGCCGACCCGGCTGTCTTTCTTCGTGGTCAGGTGCGGCGAGAAGTTGTCGCACACGATGGCGATCCGGACTTCGGGCGGGTAGAGGCTGCGCAGGTAGCGGCAGAATTCCAGGAACTGCGTGCGGTTCTTGACCGGCTTGATGTGGCCATAAGGCCTGTCGGTGCCCAGGTCCAGGGCGGCGAACAGGTGCCGGACCCCGTGCGGGCGGGTGGAGGTGGCCCGTCGCCTGCGGCATGGCTCACGGTCGGGGTTCTTGTGCTTTCCGCCGCGTTCGGCCCGCTGCCGACCGGGGTGGGGCTGGAGATTCAAGGGCCCGAACTCATCCAGGCAGAACACCACGTCGGGCTCGCCGTCGTCGGGGATGACCTGTCCGTCGGCGATCGCGTACAGGTGCTCGACCCTCGCCTTCTTGGCCGCGTAGTCCGGGTCGCGGGAGGTCTTCCAGGTCTTCACGCGTTGAAACGACACGCCTTCCTCGCGGAGCAGGACCCGCAGGCCCTCGTGGCTGATGTCGTCGACCACCCCCTCGGCGACCGGGAAGTCGGCCGGTTTGGCCAGGCTCCAGGTCGAAAACGGCAGGCCGTGCTCGGCCGGCTTGGACTTGGCGATCTTCTTGATCTCCCGGCGTTCGGCCAGCGTGAACTTCTTCGGCCGCCGCCCCTTGTACTTGGGGTAGAGGGAGTCGAAGCCGTCGGCGTTGAAGTTATGGATCACATCCCGGACCCGGTCGGTGCCGGTGAACGTCACCTCGGCGATCTTGGTCACCGGCATGCCCCGCGCGGACAGCAGCACCATCTGCGCCCGCCGTCAGGTCACCACCGACCCGGTGCCCCTGCGGATGATCCGCAGCAGACGCTGCCCCTCGTCGTCATCGATCTCACGGACGCGTACTCGTTCTGCCACCTGCACAGCCTGACCGCAACGCGCCGCACAGACCACCACCCGAGCGGCGCGTCATGTCACAACAAGGCGAACGTTGCCTGACGCGGCACTACCTGGGTGTTCATATACGGAGCCATCAGCGTGCTGCAAGGCCCCGCCGCTCGGGCTCTGGGCGGGGTGGACCTGTCCTGGCTCGCCGGAGGTCTCACCGCCGCCGCGATCTACGCCTGGCTCGGTCCCCGGGTCCACCGGCGTTACGCCTCCACCGCCCGCATGACGTCCACACATGAGGCACCGCGGTCGAACGAGCCCGTCGAACCCTAGCCATCCCGACCGGCGGCGGACGGGCAGGCCCTTGCCCTCACTTCCTCCTCGCTCCTCCCCAGCCGCAGACCGGGTCCACTCACCGGACACCGGCCACATGACCACCCCGTACCATGCGCGATTTGAAAGGGATCCTCATATGCCCACCGCTTTCCACCACCGTCCAGAAGTCGCCGACCGCCTCTTTCATTGGCCGCACGGGTACCAGGCAGCGGCGGCTTTCACCTTCGACGTCGACGCTGAATCCTGCGTCATTGCCCATGATCCTCACGCGGTCCGGCGGATGTCTTTGATGGGGCATCAGTCTTACGGGCCGCGAATCGGCGTGCCGCGGCTACTCAGGCTGCTCGAACGGCAGGACGTACGCGCCACCTTTTTTGTGCCGGGATTCACCGCCGAGTGCCACCCCGACACGGTGCGGGCCATCGTCGACGCCGGGCACGAGATCGGACACCATGGCTATCTGCACGAGCCGATGCAGGGCATCGACCCGAGCACCGAGGCCCGCTACCTGGACCGGGGTCTGGCGGCACTGGAACGCGTCGCTGGGATACGCCCCACCGGCTACCGGGCTCCGTGGTGGGAGATGAACTGGCACACCCCTCGCTTGCTCGCCGAGCGCGGTTTCCGCTACGACTCCAGTCTGCTGGACGACGACATCCCCTATCGCTTCCTCGCCCCCGGCTCCCGTGTGTCCACGCTCATCGAGATCTCGGTGGACTGGGCGCTGGACGACTGGGAGCAGTACGCCTTCTACCCGGGCTTCACCGGCAGCGGGGTCATCGAAAGCCCGGCCAAGGTCCTGGAGATGTGGACCCTGGAGGCCCGGGCACACCACCGGGAGGGCGGCTGTTTCGACCTGACCAACCACCCCTTCATCTCTGGGCGGCCGTCGAAGGCGGCTGCGCTGGAACGCCTGATCGAGGAGGTACGGGGCCTGGAGGGCATGTGGATCGCCACCCTGGGCGAGATCGCCGCGCACGCGGATCAGGTCTGCACCGATACCGTCGAGCACACCCGCTACGAGGTCCCGTCCTTCCCGGATGTGGCGATCCGCCGCTGCCCCACCCCCGCGCGGAGCGAAGACCAGAACTCGCGCACGACACCCGCAGCGGGCCCTGCCTGAGTCGCCGACGGCATCGGCGTCGGCGAGGAGGTTCTGGACGAGGGCGATCCTGCGGGTTCCGGTGATGAGGAACGGCAGTGTCTGGAAGGAGTCCACGGACACCTCCACCTGAGGCTCGACGCCGAGCATGCTGAGCCGGCGGACGGCGGGCGCGTCGTAGGGGCGCTGGTACGTCACCCAGCGCAGGCGCGACAGGTCCTCGAGGGTCAGCTGATCGCCGACCTCGGGGTTGTCCTCGTACTCTGGTGCGGGGATGTGACCCAGATCGACACCGGTCTAGGCGCCTTGTGACGCGCAGCACTCATTCGACGATGACGATGCGGCCCGCTAACTGTTTGTAGTGTCCTCGGTTATCCTGTGGAAGTTCCAGCCGAGGAGTCCCCTGCCGACCATGTCCCGCGACAACGAGACCGCAACAGTGCCGTCCTACTCTCACCGGCAGCAGACCGGCGGAGGTAGTGCACGTTCGTTGTTGCTCACTGTGTTCGGCGAATACGTGATGCCTCAGGGGCGACCGGTGTGGACCTCGACCCTCCTGCATGTGTTGGGCGGCCTGGGGGTCGAGGAGAAGTCGGCGCGCCAGGCCCTGAACCGTATGTCCGGTAGCGGCTGGATCGAGTCGGAACGTTCCGGACGACGGGTGCGCTGGAGGTTGACCCAGCATGGCCGGACGCTGCTGACCGAGGGCGCTGAGAGGATCTATTCTTTCGGACGTGAGCGCGAGTCGTGGGACGGGCGATGGCTGGTGCTGCTGGCCAGCGTCCCGGAGTCCAAGCGGGATCTGCGCCATCAGCTGCGGACGCGGCTGACGTGGGCGGGGTTGGGCAGCCCGGCCTCCGGGGTGTGGGTCAGTCCGCACGTCTCCCGTGAAGCCGAGGCCAAGCAGGTGGTGGAAAGCCTTGGTCTGGAGCCGGTCGTGTTCTCCATTTGTGGCCCGTTCGCCGGTATCGGCTCTGAGCGCGGGATGGTCGAGCAGGCCTGGCATCTAGGCGACCTGGCCGCCGCCTATGAGGACTTCCTCGGCGAGTTCGCCGGAATGCGGCCCGAGTCCGGTGAGCAGCTGCTGTTCGCCCAGATCCGCCTGGTGGACCACTGGCGGCGTTTTCCTCAGTTGGATCCTCAACTGCCGTTGGAGTTGCTGCCGCCGCAATGGATCGGCGTGCGTGCCGCCAACATCTTCAAGGAGTTGCATCAGGCATGGCACGGACCCGCCCAGGGCCACTGGGCGAGCCTGGTCGCCGAAGACTGAGAAACGGTCGCCCCGGCTCGCGGTTCTGCCGCAAACCGGGGCGGCCGTCGGCCACCGAAGACACTGTGGGGGCTGAGTCAGGCCAGTTTTGCCAGGAGGTCCGGGTGTCCTTGAATGGCGGTGCGGCGCAGGTAGTGGGTGAGGGCTCGCAGTCCGCCCAGTTCCTCTCCCCCGCCGGCGCGTCCGGGGCCCCCGTGGACGAGTTGTGGCATGGCCACGCCGTGGCCGGTGGACTCGGCCGCGTCGTCACGGTTCAGGATCAGTAGCCGACCGTGCCAGGGAGCCAGGGCGGTGACCAGCGTCTGCGCGACCTGGTCGTCGGCGGTGACGATCGATCCGGCGAGGCTGCCTTCACCTCGTGCCGCCGTCTCGGCGGCCTCGTTCAGATCGCTGTAGGGCAATACGGTGCTGACGGGGCCGAACGCCTCGACCTGGTGCGGGGCGGCGGCCGTGAGATCGTCGCAGCGCAGCAGGATCGGGGAGAGGAAGGCGCCGAGTCCGGGGTCGGCTCCCGCGACCTCGACCTGGCCGAGGTCACCGAAGACGACCTTGGCGTCAGCCGAGAGGCGTGCGACTGCGTCGCGCACTTCGTCCCGTTGGGCGAGGCTGACCACCGGGCCCATGTCGGTACCGTCCTGGCCGGGATGACCGACGACCACTCCGCGCAGGCGTTCCACGACGGCTTCGGTGACGGCGTCGGACAGGGCGGCCGGGACGAGGGCGCGGCGGATCGCGGTGCATTTCTGGCCGGCCTTGATGGTCATCTCGGTGACGAGCTGGTCGACGAACAGCGCGAATTCCGGGTCGTCGGGTGTTACGTCGGGGCCGAGGATGGAGCAGTTGAGCGAGTCGGCTTCGGCGTTGAAGGGTACTGCGCGGCCCGCGACGACCGGGTGGGTGCGCAATGTGAGTGCGGTGGCGGCGGAGCCGGTGAAGCCGAGGGTGTCCTGGGGGGTGAGGGCGTCGAGGAGTCCGGCGGGCCCGGCGCACAGAAGTGACAGCGCACCTTCGGGCAGAAGGGCGGATTCGACGATGCGGCGGACGACGAGTTCGGTGAGGTAGGAGGTCTGCCCGGCGGGCTTGACCACGGAGGGCATTCCGGCGAGGAAGGCGGGGGCGAACTTCTCCAGCATTCCCCAGACGGGGAAGTTGAAGGCGTTGATCTGCACTGCGGCGCCGAGGCGCGGGCTGAGGACGTGGCGTCCGGCAAAGGTGCCACTGCGGCCGAGCGGTTCGGTCTCTCCGTCGGGCAGGACGGTCGCGTCCGGCAGTTCGCGGACGCCCTTGCTCGCGTAGACGGCCAGGGTGCCGATGCCGCCGTCGACGTCGACGGCGGTGTCGCGGCGGGTGGCGCCGGTCCGGGTGCTCAGCTCGGCGAACTCTTCCAGGTGGCCCTTCAGGCACTTGGCCAGGTCTTTGAGGATGGCGGCGCGCTGGGTGAAGGTGAGGGCACGCAGTGCAGGGCCGCCGACCTGGCGGGCGTAAGCCAGCATCGCGGCCGGGTCGGGGCCGGTGGCGGGCAGCAGGGCCACGGTCTCGCCGGTGGCGGCGTCCAGGAGAGGTTTGGTCGGGCTGCTGCCGTCCTGCCAGGTGCCCTGGGTGTAGCTGCGCAGTACGGGCGTCATCGGTTTCTCCGCTCTAGGAAGGCCGTCATCCGAGTGTGCTTGTCTTCGCCGTCGAATAGCAGGGCTTGTGCGGCGATGTCGAAGGTCGTGGTTGCGGGGCGGCTGCTGCGCAAGGCGAGCTTGGTCAGCTCCAGGGCCCGCCATGAGCGTTTGGCGATGGCGCCGGCAAGGGCTCGGCCGCGTTCGGACAAAAGCTCGCCGTCGTCGACGACCTCGTCGACCAGGCCGGCGGAAAGCGCCTCGCGTGCGTCGACGCGGGCTCCGGCGTAGAGCATGCGGCGGGCAGTGGCCAGGCCGGTGAGCTGCGGCAGTCGCCAGTTCGCACCCGCGCCCGCGATGATGCCGAGCGACAGTTCCGGCTGCGCGAACACCGCATTCGCCGAGGCGATGCGAAAGTCGCAGGCCAGGGCGAGTTCGCAGCCGCCGCCGAGGGCCGGTCCGTCGATCAGCGCGATGGTGGGCCAGCGATGGGCCTCCAGCCGTTCGAACAGTCCGGCATTGATGGCCAGCAGCGCCGCGTCGGCGTCGCGGTCGCGCAGTTCGCCGATGTCGGCGCCGGCGGCGAAGACGCCCGGGGTGGTGGAGTACAGGATCAGAACGCAGGGACGGCGGCGGGCCTCTGCCAGCACCGCGTCCAGCTCATCGACCATGGCCTGGTCGAGCGCGTTGTGCTTGGACGGCCGATCCAGGCCCACCCACCAGACGTGGTCCTCGCGGCGTACCTGGATCAAGGGCATGTGAGACGTCCTCCGGACTGTGCGCGGCGGCGTAGCAGCGGGCTCGGGCGATAGCGCGGGTCGCCGTAGACGTCCTGGAGCGCGGCCAAGATGGTGTGGACGGTACGGGCGCCCCACCGGTCGCCCCAGGTGAGCGGGCCGAGAGGGTGGCCGGCACCGAGGCGCATGGCGGTGTCGATGTCGGCGGCGTCGGCGACCCCGTGGTGCAGGGCGTCGACGGCGAGATTGACCAGCATGGCGACCGTGCGGGTGACGATGAGGCCGGGCGCGTCGTCAATGACGTGAACGGCGAGGTCGGCAGCCTGAAGGAGGCCGATGGCCTCGGTCAGCGCCGGCTCGGGGCAGGTGTCACACGGTGCGAGGGCGATCGCGGTCGCGGCGGTGTCGTCCAGCGTCCGGTCCACGACGATCACTGGGAGGTCGTGCCGGGCGGCCAGTTCGGTGGCGGTGAAGCCTGTACTGCGTACCAGTAGCGCGCCGCCGGGCAACTCGATCGTGCCTGTGTCGCGGCGGCCGTCCAGGATGGGGACGCCAGTGCGAGCCATGAGAGCACGCAGATCGGCTGCGCCGTGGTCGATCACCTTGGGCGGCGCAGGGCGCGGTGGTGCCGGGGCGACGGCCGGTGGGCGGGTTTCGGGACCGTAGCGGTAGACGCCCTGGCCGGTCTTGCGTCCGAATCGGCCCGCCTCCACCAAGGACCGCTGTGTGGGCGAGGGCGCGAAGCGCGGGTCGTGGGCGAAGGCCGTCCACACCGAGCGGGTGACGGCCTCGTTGACGTCGTGGCCGATCAGGTCCATGAGGGTGAACGGGCCCATGGGGAAGCCGCCGGCGCCGGTCAGGACGGCGTCGATGGTCTCAGGCGTGGCGGCCTGTTCCTCCAGCAAGCGCCACGCCTCGGCGTAGAAGGGCCGGGCGACGCGGTTGACGATGAACCCTGGTGCAGGAGCGGCGCGCACGACCGTCTTGCCCCAGGCGGTGACCAGGGCTGCGGCTTGGTCGGCGACCTCCGAGGCGGTGTCGGCGCCGCAGATCACCTCGACCAGGCGCATGCGTGGGACCGGGTTGAAGAAGTGCAGCCCGAGGATGCGTTCAGGGTGGGCCGCCCCCGCGCCGATGATGGTGGGCGACAGCGAGGAGGTGTTGCTGGCCAGGACGCAGTCGGTCGCCACGACCTGTTCCAGGTCGCTGAACAGCCGGCGTTTGGCGGTCAGGTCCTCCACGATCGCCTCGATGACGATCCGCGCGGGCGCCAACGCGTCCAAGGAATCGACCGGCGTCAATTCCAAGGAGTCGGGATCGGTATCGATCTTTCCGCGGGCGGCCAGGGCCTTGACCTGTTGGCGGATCCCGGCCACCGCGCGGCCGGCGGCGCCGGGTGCCGCGTCCAGCAGCAGGACCGGATGTCCTGCGAGCGCGGCGGCCTGGGCGATGCCCGCGCCCATGGTGCCGGCTCCGACGACGGCGACGAGTTGGTGCATGGTGTCCCTTCAGCCGATGCGGCGGAGATCGGTGCGGTAGCGGGCGGCCATGTCCTGGTAGAGCCCGACCGCCTCGGCGACCCATTTGGCCAGATCGGGTGCCGGTTTCGGTTTGGCCGGCACCCCGAGCGCGATGTGCCCGGACGGAACGCGCGCATCCTCGGTGACCAGAGCCGCGGCGCCGACTGCTCCGCCGGATACGACAACCGCCCGGTTCAGCACGATCGCGCCGGAGCCGATGAGGCAGTCGTCGCCGACCACGCAGCCTTCGAGGTGGGCGTTGTGGCCGATCACGCAGCGGTCGCCGATGAGGGTCGGCCACTCCTCGGTGGTGTGCAGCACGGTGCCGTCCTGGATGGACGTCGCCTCGCCGATCTCGATGCGCCCGTAGTCGCCGCGTAGAACCGCCGACGGCCACACCGAGGAACCGGCTTCGATCTTCACCGCGCCGATCACTGTGGCGTCCGGGTGCACGAACGCCTCCGGGTGGATCTGGGGAGCGAGGTCGCCGAGCGCGTAGATCGCCATTAGCTCTCCGGTTTCAGGTTGTAGACGCGGACGGCGTTGCCTGCCAGCACCAGCGCGGCGGTCTCCTCGTCGGGGCACAGCTTGGCGATGGCGCGGGCATTCTTGGCTATGCCGGGCACGCCCGGCCAGTCGGTGCCGAAGATCATGCGGCGGGTGAGCCGGTTCCAGTTGTGCTTGGCGTAGTACTCGCGCAGCCGGGACGGCGGCAGCCCGGACAGCTCGATCCACACCCGTTCGTTCGACAGCGCCATGAACGCCGCCGCGTCGTACCACCAGCCCCGTCCGCCATGAGCGAGCGCGACGTGCAGACTCCGGAAGTCGCGGAGCACGTCGTCCAGGAAGATCGGGTCGGCGAAGCGGTTGGTGGAGCCGGGAAACGTGCTGGTCCCGCAGTGCACGACCAGCGGAACGCCGGCGGACTGGCACAGCTCGTAAGCGGGGTACAGGCTGCGGTCGTTGGCCGCCACACCCGCGTGCACGGGGTGCAGCTTGCATGCGACCGCACCAAGGTCGAGCTGCCGCTGCAGTTCCTCCTCGATCGGGTAGTGCAGGTGCGGGTTGATGTTGGCGATCGGCTTGATGCGGGACGGGTTGTGCCGGGTCAGCGGCAGTAGGTCTTCGATCGGCTGGATCCCGGTGGCCTTCGGGCTGTACTCCGACAGCAGCAGCGCGACGTCCACCCCCTCGTCGGCCAGGTAGGCGTCGAACCTCTCTGGGACGACGGTGCCGGAGTCGTCGTAGAGGCGCTCCAGCATCGCGCTGTCGCCGAAGTCGTGCGCCCACTGCTTCCAGGCGGGTTTGAGGGTGGGCAGCCGTACGGCGTGCAGGTGCACGTCGATCAGCGGCACGCCGTCCAGCATCAGCCGGCCTCGTAAGCGGCGACGAGTTCGGTGTCGACGCCGAGCGGGCCGACGCCTCCTGCTCCGCCGGCCATGCCGAGCGGTGCGTCGCGGCCGGGCAGCGGTTCAGCGAAGAAGCGGGCGTTGTCGGCGACGAAGTCGCTCTGGTCGCCGGGGACGCGGCGGTCCTGGCTGATCGCCGAGACCGGGCACGCGGGCTCGCAGGCGCCGCAGTCGATGCACTCGGCGGGGTTGATGTAAAGCTTGCGTTCGCCCTCGTAGATGCAGTCGACGGGGCACTCCTCGATGCAGGAGCGGTCCATCACATCGATGCACGCCGCGGCGATGACGTACGGCATGGCGTTGTCCTCCTCACGGTGATCGGCCGGACCGGGAGCTTGATCGGCGGCGGTCAGGCCAGGGCGGGCACGGCGTCGGAGGAGTGGCCGGGGAACAGCTGCTCCTCAGGGTTGATCAGGACGGCGGCGTTGTTGACGGCGGTGGCCGCCTCCCCGAAGCCGACCGAGATCAGCCGCACCTTACCCGGGTAGTCGGTGATGTCCCCGGCGGCGAAGACGCCGGAGAGGTTGGTGGCCATGGTGGTGGCGACCGGCAGGTACCGGTTGCCGGTCACCTCGATCCCCCACTGGCGGATCGGGCCCAGGTTCGCGGTGAAGCCGAGCGCCGCGATGACGGCCTGGGCCGGCCGGGTGGCGGCGCCGTCCGGTCCGGTGATCTCGACTTCCTGGACCCACTCACCGCCGTGGACGGCTGTCACCTGGGCTTCGGTGACGACCTCGACGGTGGAGGCCATGAGCTGGGCGACGCTGTGCGCGTGCGCGCGGAACGCGGTGCGGCGATGCACCAGCGTCACCGAGCGGGCGATCGGTTCCAGGCTCAGCGCCCAGTCGCAGGCACTGTCGCCGCCGCCGACCACCACCACGTCCTGTCCCGCGTGCGCCTCCAGCGCGGGGACGAAGTAGGCGAGGCCGCGGCCGAGCCATTCGCCGCCCGCCGGCAGCGGGCGCGGGGTAAAGGTGCCGATGCCACCGCTGATCACCACGGCGCGGCAATGGATCCGCGTGCTGCTCGCGGTGGTGACGGTGATCGTGCCGTCCTCGTCCCGTTCCAGCCTCTGGGCGGCCTCACCCAGAAGGAAGATGGGATCGAAGCGGGCGGTCTGTTCCATCAGTCCGGCTACCAGGTCGCGGCCCTTGACCGCGGGGAACCCGGCGATGTCGTAGATCGGCTTCTCCGGGTACATGGCCGTTACCTGGCCGCCGACCTCCGGCAGGGAGTCGACGATAGCGGTCGACAGGCCGCGGAACCCGGCGTAGTACGCGGCGTACAGCCCAACCGGACCCGCGCCGATGATGAGAAGGTCACGTTCGATGACGGTCATGACAGCACCGCTTCCTGATGCGTGCCGGACAGGACACCAGCGGCGTGCGCACGCAACTCCGCCCGCCGGACCTTGCCGGTGGCGGTGGTGGGCAGGGCGTCCACGAACACCACCTGGCGGGGCCGTTTGAAGGACGGCAACCCGTCCCGGCAGAACTCGATCAGTTCGGTCTCGGTCGGCTCGGCGCCGGCGGCGGTCACCACGTAGGCGATCGGCTTCTCCAGCCCGTCGCCGTCGGTGGCGGCCACCACCACGGCCTGGGCGACCGCCGGGTGCGCCAGCAGGCGGGTCTCGACCTCGGCGGGCGACACCCAGATGCCGCCGGCTTTGAGCATGTCGCCGGTGCGTCCCAGGCAGGTGTAGTAGCCGTCGGCGTCCCGGACGTAGGTGTCGCCGGTGCACAGCCACTCGCCCTGGAACACCTGGCGGGAGGCCGCGTAGCGGGACCAGTAGCCGGTCGCCGTGGATTCGCCCCGTACGTACAGGGTGCCGGGCGTGCCCGGGGAGACCTCCTGACCGGCGTCGCCCAGGATGCGCAGCTCGTACCCGGGAACCGGAACGCCGGTGGTGCCGGGCCGGACGCGTCCTTCCTGGTTGGACAGGAAGATGTGCAGCATCTCGGTCATCCCGATGCCGTCGAGGATGTCGACCCCGAAGTGCTCGGTCCAGCGATGGTAGAGCGGCGCCGGCAGCGGTTCACCGGCCGACGCCGACAGCCGAACCCCGCCGAGCGCGTCGCGGGGCAGTTCGGCCCGCAGCATGTTGGCGAAGAACGTCGGCCCGGCGAAGAAGAGCGTCGCACCGTGGGCGCGGGCGCGCTCGGCCAGCACCTCCGGCCTGGACGGCGTCGGTTCCAGGATCGTCGCCGCGCCCGCCGCCAGCGGGAACAACACCGTGTTACCCAACCCGTAGGCGAAGAACGCCTTGGCCGCCGACAGGCACCGGTCGTCGGGGCGGATGCCCAGCACCTGCTCACCGTAGGTTTCGCACACCACGCGAATGGAGCCGTGCCGGTGCATGGCCGCCTTGGGCGTCCCGGTGGTCCCGGAGGTGTAGAGCCAGAACGCCGGCGTGTCCGCCGTGGTGGCATGCGGCTCGCCGTCCGGTTCGGCGCCGGCCAGGTCGGCCAGCGCGTGCACCGGCACGCCGGCCGATATGGACGCGCCGTCGCCGGTGAGCACGCCGGTCAGCTCGGGCGCGTCGGTCACGGCCTTGGCCGCGATATCGGCGAAGTCCGCGGTCACCGCCAGCAGCCTCGCGCGGGAGTCGCGCAGCAGCTCGGCGAGACCGTCGGCGTGCAGCATCGTCGAGACCGGCACCGGGATGGCGCCGATCCGCAGCGCCGCCAGGAACACCGTGACGAAGTCCGGTGAGTCGGCCATGAACATCAGCAGGCGCTGCTCGGGCAGCAGGCCGATCGCGCGCAGCCCGGCCGCGGTGCGCCGGACACGGTCGTGCAACTGCGTATACGTGAGGTCTCCGGCGGCGCCGGCCAGGGCCAGGCGGTCGCCGTCGCCCTTCTCGATGTGACGGTCGAGCAGGTGGACGCACGCGTTGAAGGGGTCGCTCAT
>JBJMIW010000226.1:0-40034 GCA_045806665.1 Actinoallomurus sp. | reverse complement strand
GGTCGCGGTCGTCCTCGGGGTAGCGCAGCCGTTCGGCCGGACGGGTGAACCAGCGGTAGATCTCGCTGCGGGCCAGACCCGTGTACTGGGATTTGTCCCCGAACAAGGCTTCCGCCATCCGGTTCTGCACCAGCGTCTCGCCCAGGTCGGACAGGATCAGCGCCGGGGTGTCGTCGAGGCGGTCCAGCACCCGGAGCAGCGCGGGTGCGACGTGCATGGCGGCCGACACCGATGCCGGGGCCTTGCGCCCGGCCACCTGGAACAGGTAGTCGCGCTCGTCGCCTATCAGCCGCAGCGCGCGGGCGAGCGAGCGAGGCGAGCATCTGCTCGCTGGGCTGCGGACCGCGCTGCTGCTCGAGCCGCGTGTAATAGTCGGTCGACATGACGGCGAGGGCCGCGACCTCCTCACGCCTCAGGCCCGAGGCCCGGCGGCGCGCCCGCGGAGAGCCCGACATCCTCGGGCCGCAGCGCCTCACGGCGGCGGCGCAGGAAGTCCGCCAGTGCTGCACGATCCATGCGTCCATTATCGGCTGGCGACCTGGGCGAGCCAGGGATCGCTGATCCCCCGATAACCGGTCTCTGCACCCGCCGCGCCCGATCGGCCAGCCTGGAAGCATGAACATCTCCGGAAACACCGTCTTCATCCCCGGTGCCACCAGCGATATCGGTCTCGCCCTCGCCCTTGAGCTGCGGGCCAGGGGGAACACCGTCATCGTCGGCGGTCGACGCACCGAGTTGCTGGAGCAGATCGCCGCCGAGCACCCCGGCATCGACACCGTGCAGATCGACACGACGGACGCCGCAAGCATCACCTCTGCCGCGGAACAGGTGCTGGCCAAGCACCCGGACCTCAACGTTCTGGTGACGATGGCCGGAATCATGCGCGTCGAGGACTGGCACCGGGCCGAGTCGTTCCTCGCCTCGGCGGAGTCCATGGTGACGACCAACCTGCTCGGCCCGATCCGGCTCATCGCCGCGCTCATCGAGCACCTGCAGGCGCAGCCGGACGCCACGATCGTCACCGTGTCCTCGGGTCTCGCGTTCGCACCGCTCAAGGTCACCCCGAGCTACAACGCGTCGAAGGCCGCCATCCACATGCTCAGCGAGTCGATCCGGCTGCAACTCGCCGACACCAGCGTAAAGATCGTGGAACTGGAGCCGCCGGCCGTCCGCACCTCGCTGCTGCCCGGCCAGGAGGACAGCGAGTTCGCGATGCCGCTCGACGAGTACGTGGCGGAGGTCCTCGCGCTGCTCGAGGCCCAGCCCGACGCGAAGGAGATCCAGGTCGAGCGGGTGAAGTTCCTTCGCTACGGCGAGGCACGCGGCGACTATGACCGCGTCGTCGAGACACTCAACGCCTCCGACCCGCACGGGAAATAGTCAGGCACCCTTCTGGAGCACACGCGTTGACCGCGGACTTCCGGGTAGCGTCACGCGCGTGCGGCTTCATGTGGGATGTGCGATGTGGACCCATACGCCATGGCAGGGCCGTTTCCTGCCTCACCCGCTCCCTCCCCAGGAGCGATTGAAGGCGTACGCGACCTGGTGCAACGCGGTCGAGGGCAATACCACTTTCTACGCCATACCGGCGCGCGGCACGGTCGAGACCTGGGCGGCCCAGACGGACCCGGACTTCCGCTTCGTTCTCAAGCTGCCCAGATCCATCACGCATGAGCGACGCCTCGGGGACGTCGGCCTGGAACTGCGCTCCTTCCTGCACGCGATCGAGCCGCTCGGACCACGGGCCCACGCCCTCTGGATTCAGCTCCCCCCGGCCTTCGCGCCGGCCGACGTCGAAGTGCTGGCAGCATTCCTGCGCCGCCTTCCGCCTTCGTACCGCTATGCCATCGAGGTCCGCCACCGCGCGTTCTTCGAGGACGCGCGAGCGGCGCGGCTCCTCGAAAAGGCACTGGCCGTCGTCGGTGCGGAGTGGATCCCCTTCGACACCACGACCCTTTTCCAGAGCCCGCCGACCACCGACATGGAACGTGACGCGTGGACGAGGAAACCGCGTGTCGCACGACGGACGGTCGCCCTCACCGACCGGCCGATCGTCCGTTACATCGGACGGGACTCCACGGACCGTACGATCGAGGGCTGGCAGGGATGGGTCGGGCAGGTCGCCGAATGGCTCCGGGAAGGCCGCTCGCCCACCGTCTTCATCCACACTCCGGACAATGCCGATGCCCTGATGCTCGCCCGCCGGTTCCACGATGACGTACGGGCACGGCTGCCCGAACTCGAGCCGTTGCCCGAGCCGATGCGGGCGCCCGCGGAGCCGCCGACCCTTTTCTGAGGAACGGCCTCGCAGCGAAGCGGTGCCGCGGTTCTCACGGCATACTCGGGGACTGTGGACGTGCTCTTCGATTCCCCGGTCGTGCGGGTCCGGCAGCCCGGCAAAATCCTCCCCACCCAGGCGAGATACGAAATCTTCGACGACAAGCGCAATCGCCTGGCGTCCGCCACGGAGACCGACAGGCGTACGCGCCTGCAGCTGCTGAAGGCGACGCTGCCCACCGCGCCCCCGCCGGGCGCCCGGATCCTCACGGTGACGGGGACCGGCGACGAGCCGGTCCTCGTGCTGACCCGGCACCCGGACGGGCGGCTGGCCGAGGTGCACCGGCCGACCGGCGGCCTGGTCGGCCGCATCCTGGCGACCGGGACGACGCGGCACTACTCCCTCACCGACGACGGGGACCAGATGGTGGCGACCGTCGTCGGCGAGCTGTCACTCAAGCATTTCCAGGTGACCGGGCCGTCGAGAACCCGCATCGCCCAGGTGACCAAGACCTGGGCGGGGCCGGTCAAGGAGTGGCTCACCCCGGCCGACCATTACAAGATCGCGTTCTCCGGCGATACCCCCGAGCCGGCCCGCACCCTGATCGTCATGACGGTGATCGTGCTCGACCTGGCCCTGTACGGCCCCATGTAAGGCTCAGGGCACCCGGGCCGCCGCCACGCCGGTTACTCCCCGCGGAGTACGGCGTCAGCCGCTCGTCGCCTTGGCGGGGCCCGCCCAGATGCCGCGCACGTGGCGCAGGTGATGGCGCATCAGCGTCTCGGCGCCTTCGACGTCGCCGCGTGCGATGATGTCGAGCAGGGTCAGGTGCTCCCGCGCCGACGGGAGCAGCTCGCCGCGTTCGGCGAGGCTCGGCACGCCGTACAGCCGGGAGCGGTGGCGCAGCCCACGGACCACCTCGACCAGCTGCGCGTTGCCGGCCAGGGCCAGCAGCCGCAGGTGGAAGGCATGGTCGGCCTCGATGTAGGCGAGGATGTCGCGGCGTTCGGCCGCCGCCACGATGGCCTCCGCGAGGGGGCGCAGCTCCTCGACGCCGCCGGGCGACGCGGCGACCCGCCCGACGGTCGGAACCTCGATCAGCGCGCGGACCTCGGTGATGTCGTCCAGGTCCCGGTCGGACAGCTCGGTGACCCGGAACCCCTTGTTGCGGACGACGGTGACCAGGCCCTCTTTGACCAGGTCCAGCATCGCCTCGCGGACGGGGGTGGGTGAGACGCCGAAGCGTTCGGCGAGCGCGGGCGCGGAGTACACGACGCCGGGGCGCATCTCTCCGGCCACGAGCGAGGTACGCAGCGCGTGCGCGATCTGCTCGCGAACGTTCCGCCGTGTTGCCAGCGACGGCAGGTTCAGCTCACTCATGCCCCGTCCTCTCGCCAACCGCCACGGGGACGATCCTCCCAGGGCCGTTCCGGCGCCCGCGAACGGCCTCAGGCCGCTCCCGCTACCACGTATACCTCCGCGTGCGATGCACCCTCACCGCCGCCCCGGTCGCGACCGGCCGGACCGAGCCGGCCGCGACCCCCATGGCTCAGGGCACCCCGCCGAGGTAGGCCTCGACGACGCGGGAGTCGGCGGCCAGGTCCGCCGCGGGCCCGTCGAGCACGCAACGGCCGTTCTCGATCACATAACCCCGGTGGGCGATCTTCAGCGCTGCCTTGGCGTTCTGCTCCACGAGCAGGACCGCGGTGCCGGCCTCGTTGATGTCGCGGATGACGTCCATGACCGCCGCGACGATCAGCGGGGCCAGCCCCATCGACGGCTCGTCGAGCATGAGCAGCCGGGGTCCGGCGACCAGCGCCCGGCCGATGGCCAGCATCTGCTGCTCGCCGCCGGACAGGGTGCCGCCCTGCTGGGTCCGCCGCTCGGCGAGCTTGGGCAGGAGGGCGTACGCCCGGTCGACGCGGCGGGCCAGCTCCTTGGCGTCGCGCACGAGGTAGCCGCCGAGCAGCAGGTTCTCGTGCACGGTCAGGGTGCTGAAGATCCGGCGTCCTTCCGGCACATGCACCAGCCCGCGTCCGACGATCTTCGGCGGGGGCTCGCGGGTGATGTCCTCGCCCTCGTACGCGATGCGCCCGGCGCCGGGCCGGACCAGCCCGGACACGGCCGAGAGCGTGGTCGTCTTGCCCGCGCCGTTGTTGCCGAGCAGGGCAACGATCTCGCCCTCCCCCACGGTGAGCGACAGGCCGCGCAGGGCCTGGACGCCGCCGTAGCTCACCTCCAGATCACTCACCTCGAGCACCGCCGACCTCCTCTCTGGCCGCCTCGATCTCCGCCTGGTCGGCGTCCCGGCCGAGGTACGCCTCGATCACCGCCGGGTCGGCGCGGACCTCCTCGGGCGGCCCGTCGGCGATCTCCTTGCCGAAGTTGAGCACGACGACCCGGTCGGAGACCTCCATGACCAGGCCCATGTCGTGCTCGATCAGCGCGATCGCGATGCCGAGGTCGCGGATCCGCCGAATCAGGTCCAGCAGTTCCGTCTTCTCCCCGTGGTTGAGGCCGGCCGCGGGCTCGTCGAGCAGCAGCAGCTTCGGCCGGCGGGCCAGCGCGCGGGCGATCTCCACCCGCCGCTGCTCGCCGTACGGCAGGTTCCGTACGAGCCCGGCGCGGTCGCCGTGCAGTGTCTCACCCCCGTGGCTACGCCCCGCCATCCCCAAGCCGACGAAGTCGAGCCACTTGTTCGCCTCGTCGGTGCTCTCCCGCTCGCTGCGGTGGTAGCGGGGGGTGTGCAGCAGCGCGTCGACGACCCGCTGCCGCAGCCACAGGTGCGTGCCGGCCCGCACGTTGTCCAGCACCGACATCTCGCCGAACACCCGGAGGTTCTGGAACGTACGGGAGACGCCGCGCGCGGCGATCAGCGAGGGCCGCCGCCCGGTGACGTCCGCGCCGTCGATCCGGATCCGGCCCGCCGTGGGCTTGTAGAACCCGGTGACGCAGTTGAACGCCGACGTCTTGCCCGCGCCGTTGGGGCCGATCACCGAGACGATCTCGCCCGCGCCGACAGTGAAGGTCAGCCCGTCGACGGCCAGCACGCCGCCGAAGGACAGCCGCAGGTCCTCGACTTCCAGCATCACCGCTCCCTCGATCGATGCGGCCACAGGCCCTGCGGCCGGGCGATCATGACGATGATCAGCAGGACCCCGAAGGCGAAGAACCGATAGTCGGCCAGGCCGCGCAGCATCTCCGGCAGCAGGCTGATCAGGATCGCGCCGAGCACCACGCCGGGTGTGGAGCCCATGCCGCCGAGCACGACCGCCATCAGCACGAGCGCCGACTGCAGGAACGTGAAGCTCGCCGGCGAGATCGCCGACAGCTGCGCGGCGAACAGCACGCCGGCCAGTCCGCCCCAGACCGCACCCGCGATGTAGGCGGCGAGCTTGACCTTGTAGGTGTTGATCCCCATCGCCTCGGCGGCGTCCTCGTCCTCGCGGACGAACCGCCACGCGCGGCCGATGCGGGACCGGCCGAGCCGGCCCGCGAGCAGCACGGCCACCGCGACGATGAACAGCACGGCGTAGTAGAAGACCACCGGGTCGGACGACGCGCCGCCGAACAGCCCGGGGATGCCGTAGATGCCGGACGGGCCGCCGGTGATGCTCAGGTTGTTGGCGATGATCCGGATGATCTCCCCGAAGCCCAGGGTGACGATCGCCAGGTAGTCGCTGCGCAGGCGGAGCGTCGGGCCGCCGATGACGACGCCCGCGATCACCGTCACGACGATCACGGCCGGGACGGTCGCCAGCAGCGGCAGCTTGAGCTCGGTGGACAGGACGCCGCTGGTGTAGGCGCCGACCGCGAAGAACGCGGCGTACCCGAGGTCCAGCAGGCCGCAGTAGCCGACGACGATGTTCAGCCCGACCGCGAGCATGACGAAGACGACCGCGCTGGTCATCACGTCAATGGCGTACGGCGTGGCGATGACGAACGGCGCGAGCAGCCCGATCGCCAGGCCCGCCCAGCCGAGGTGCCGGCTCTCCAGGAGCCGCGTGATGAACGTCGGGCCCCGGCCCTTGACCGGTTTGACCGGCGGATCCTGCACGGTCTCGCTCATACGCGCTCCGTCACGCGTTCGCCGAGCAGGCCGGTGGGCCGCACGGTCAGGAACAGGATCAGGAAGCCGAACGCGAAGACGTCGCGCCACTGGCCGCCGACGAAGTGGGTGCCGAACGACTCCAGCAGACCGAGCAGCAGACCGCCGAGCATGGTGCCCGGGATGTTGCCGATGCCGCCGATGACGGCCGCCGTGAACGCCTTCAGCCCGATAATGAAGCCCATCAGGAAGTCGATCTTGCCGTAGTAGCCGCCGGCCATGACGCCTGCCGCCCCGGCGAGCGCCGAGCCGATGAAGAACGTCCGCGCGATCACCTTGTCGACGTCGATGCCCATGAGCAGGCACGCCTTCGGATCCAGCGCGATCGCCCGCATGGCCCGGCCCTGCCGGGTCCGGGTGATCAGGACGTTCAGCGCCACCATGAGGACGACGGAGACCGCCATCAGGGCGATCTGCTGCCAGGTGACCCGCGCGCCCAGGACGTTCAGCGCCGTGCCGTCCAGCCGCACCGGATAGACCTTCGGGTTCGGCCCGGCGACGATGCGGGTGCCGTACTCCAGCGCGAACGACGCGCCGACCGCGGTGATCAGCAGCGAGAGCCGGGGCGCGCCGCGCAGCGGGCGGTAGGCGATCCGCTCGATGACCACGCCGGACAGGCCGGTGGCCACCATGGTGAGGATCAGCACGACGAACAGGGCGACGAGCGAGGAGGACTTCACCAGCCCGCCCATCGCCCCGAGCATCGCGAACCCGCTGAACGCGCCGAGCATGTACAGGTCGCCGTGGGCGAAGTTGAGCAGCTTGATGACGCCGTACACCATGCTGTAGCCCAGCGCGACGAGCGCGTAGAAGGAGCCGACGAACAGCCCGTTCCAGATCAGCTGTGCCATTGACGCGGGCCTACTTCAGCGCGTCCTGCAGCACGAACTTGCCGTTCTTTACCACGAGGATCGCGAAGCCACCGCTCGTCAGCGTGTGCTGCGGGGTGAACTTCAGCGGGCCGGAGAACAGCTGCATCCCGTTGATGCCCTCCAGCGCCGTGACCAGTTTGTCCCCGTCGGTGCCGCCGGCCTTCTTGATGGCCTCGGCCGCGACCCGTACGGCGTCGTAGGACTGGGTGGAGTACGGCCCTGGGTCGGCGCCGAACTTCTGCTTGTAGGTGGCGATCCAGTTCTCCGCACCCTGGATGGTGTCCGGGGTCTGGGTCATCGTGGCGTACGCGCCCTCGGCGGCGGTTCCGCCGGCGATCTTGACGAGCTTGGCGTCCACCGCGCCGTCGGCCACCATGAACTTCCCCTTGTAGCCGGCCTGCCGGAGCTGCCGCAGGATCAGGCCGCCCTCCTGGTAGTAGCCGGTCCAGTAGATGAAGTCCGGGTTCGACCGCATGACGTTCGTGACGTTCGCGGAGTAGTCGCTCTCGCCGGGCGTCACGGCGTCCAGCGTCGCCTTGTCCGGGCCGCCCGGCTTGTCGAGCTCGGCGGCCGTACGAACCGCGATGTCCTTGGAGTACGACGTGTTGTCGTGGAGGAGCGCGACCTTCTTGGCGCCGCTCTTGGTCATCCACGCCATCGCGGCCGCGGCCTGCTGGTCGCCGGTGCCGTTGACGAAGAAGACGTGCTTGAGCTTCTGGTCGACCAGCTCGGTCGAGTTGGCCGCGGGGATGAGCATCGGGATCTTGCGGCGGTCGAAGACCGGCAGCGTGGGCAGGGTCGCGCCCGAGCAGTACCCGCCGACCGAGACCGCGACGTTCGCGGCGACCAGCTTGTTCGCGGCGGCAACCGCCGTCTTCGGATCGCAGGCGTCATCCTCGGCGCGTAGCTGCAGCTTGCGACCGATCACCCCGCCCTTCGCGTTGATCTCGTCGATCGCCATCTGGGCGCCGTTCTTCATGTACGGGCCGATGTCGGCGCTGCTGCCGGACAGCGGGATGTCCATCCCGAGCAGGATGGGGCCCTTGTCCTTCTTGCTGTCGCCGCCGAGTACGCCCTGGCCACAGGCCGAGGCGGTCAGAGCGGTCGCCGCCAGCGCGACGCCGAGCGCTGCTTTTCTCATGGGGATCTCCGATGCGTGGGGGAAGAGCAGCGCGGCCGGGTGGGCCGCGCCGGAGCGAGGGTCACAAGAGGAACCCGTGCGGGAAAGGGTCCTCGGGGTCGAGCAGGTACTGCGCGGTGCCGGTCACCCAGGCCCGGCCCGTGATCGCCGGCACGATCGCCACTCGTGACGCGACGGTGGTCTCCTCGGCGATGCGGCCGACGAACCGGCTGCCGATGAAGGACTCGTTGAGGAACTCCGTGCCGGGGGCCAGCTCGCCCCGGGCGTACAGCTGGGCGAGCCGGGCCGAGGTACCGGTGCCGCACGGCGAGCGGTCGAACCAGCCGGGATGGATCGCCATCGCGTGCCGGGAGTGCTTCGCGTCCGAGCCCGGCGCGACGAACTGCACGTGATGGCAGCCCGCGATGTCGGGGTTCTCCGGGTGCACCGGGCGCTGCCGCTCGTTGATCGCCTCCATCATCGCCAGGCCGGCGGCGAGGATGTCGTTCTTGCGGGCCCGGTCGAACGGCAGCCCGACCCGCTCGATCGGCAGGATCGCGTAGAAGTTGCCGCCGTACGCCATGTCGTACGTGACGGGGCCGATCCCCGGCACCTCGACGGCCCGGTCGAGGGCGTCCACGAACGACGGGACGTTCCGGATCGTCACGCTCTTCGCCGCGCCGTCGCGTACGGCGACCTCGGCGACGACCAACCCGGCGGGCGTGTCCAGCCGGATCGTGGTGACCGGCTCGGTGACCTCGACCATCCCGGTCTCGACCAGGACGGTGGCGACCCCGATCGTGCCGTGCCCGCACATCGGCAGGCAGCCGGAGACCTCGATGAACAGCACGCCGTAGTCGGCGTCCGGGCGGGTGGGCGGCTGCAGGATCGCGCCGCTCATCGACGCGTGCCCGCGCGGCTCGTACATCAGCAGGGTCCGGATGCGGTCGAGGTGCTCCATGAAGTACGCGCGCCGCTCGAACATGGTCGCGCCCGGGATGACGCCGACCCCGCCGGTGACGACGCGGGTCGGCATCCCCTCGGTGTGCGAGTCCACGACGTGGAAGACGTGCTTGCTACGCATGGCTCTCCAGGTGCGCGGCGGCCTCCGTGGCGGCCCGCACGGTCGCGGCCTGTTCCTCGGTCAGCGGGAGGCGCGGCGGGCGGCAGGGCCCGCCGTACCCGCCCATGACGTCCATGGACAGCTTGATCGCCTGGACGAACTCCGTCCGGGAGTCCCAGCGCAGCAGCGGGTGCAGCGCCCGGTACAGCGGCAGCGCCCGCTTCAGATCGCCCGCCACGGCCGCCCGGTACAGCGCGACGCTCGCCTTCGGCAGGGCGTTCGGGTACCCGGCGATCCAGCCCTTGGCGCCGGCGATGGCCAGCTCCAGCAGCACGTCGTCCGCGCCGATCAGCACGTCCAGTTCGGGGGCCAGCTCGGCGATCCGGTAGGCGCGGCGCACGTCGCCGCTGAACTCCTTGACCGCGACGATGTGACCGGCCTTGTGCAGGCGGGCCAGCAGTTCCGGCGTCAGGTCGACCTTGGTGTCGTACGGGTTGTTGTACGCGACGATCGGCAGGCCCACCTTCGCCACGTCGGCGTAGTGCGCCTCGACGATCCGGTCGTCCGCGCGGTAGGCGTTCGGCGGGAGGAGCAGCACCGCGCCCGCGCCCGCCTCTGCGGCCTGCTCGGCCCAGCGGCGCGAGTCCGCGGAGCCGTACGCCGCGACGCCCGGGACGACCCGGTCGCCGCCGATCGCCTCGACGGCCGTCCGCACGACCTGAGCCCGCTCCTCGGCGGTCAGGTTCTGGTACTCACCGAGCGAGCCGTTGGGGCACACGCCGTCGCAGCCGGCGTCGACCAGCGCGCGGACGTGCTCCGCGTACCGGTCGAAGTCGACCGACAGGTCCTCGCGCAACGGCAGCGCGGTGGCGACGAGGATGCCGTGCCAGGGCTTACGGGGGGCGCTCATGCGGTTCTCCCTGATGCGATGTGACATTTCACGTTGGGCCGAGGATGGCCGTCAAGATGGGACAGGACTCTCGTGATACGTCCGTTATGCCGGGTTAATCGGATGGTTCCCGCGCCAACGCGTACGGCGCCGTCAGGGCCGGTCGTCGGCAGGCCGGTCCGCCGCAGGCGGGTCCTCCGCGGACCTGTCGTCCGCGGCGCTGTCATCCGCGACCCGGCTGTCCGCGGCTCTCTCGTCCGCAGCTCGGTCCAGTGCGGGCTCGTCGGCCGCGACCCGGTTCTGCGCGGCGCCGTCGTCCGCAGCTCGGTCCGGCGCGGGCTCGTCGGCCGCGAAGTCGCGCAGGCGTACGGGTTGGGCGAGCGGCCGCCGCGCCGATCCGAGGAGATCGTCCGGACCCGGCAACCGGCCGCAGATCCCGGCCGCGAGCCAGGCGGTGGCGTACCCGCACACCCGGCCCTGGCACCAGCCCATGCCCGCCCGGCTGAGCAGCTTGGCCGAGCGCGGATCCGTCGCACCGAGCTCCGCCGCCTCCGTGAGCCACCCGCAGGTGACCTCCTCACAGCGGCAGATGATCGTGTCGTCCCGCGGCCGGTCCATCCACCCCGGGCGGACGGGATACGTCCGGTGCATGGCCGCGGCGAACGCCCGCAACCGCCGCCGTCGCGCCACCAGGCGGCGTACGTCGGCCGGGTCCGCCGCGACCCCGCCGAGCGCCTCCGCGACGGCCAGGCCGGCCAGTTCCCCCTCGACGAGCGAGAGCTGGGCGCCGCCGACGCCGGTCGTCTCCCCCGCCGCGTAGACGCCGGGCACGCTCGTGCGCTGCGCGGCGTCGACCGTCACCACCAGGCTGCCGTCGGCGTCCATCGCGGTGGCGCAGCCGAGCTGCAGCGGGATCTCCAGCTGCGGGGTGAAGCCGTAGCCGACCGCGACCGTGTCGCAGGCGATAACGCGCTCGCGGACCGTGGCCCAGTCCCGGTCCAGCCGGGCGACGGTGACCGCCTCGACCCGGCCGTCCCCGTGCGCCGCGACCACGGCGTGGCCGGTGCGGTACGGGATCCGGTGCCGTGCCAGCAGGGCGGCGTACCCGGCGCCCTCCCGTGCCTTGTCCGGGTGCCGGGCGACCTGACGGGCGAAGCCGTACGGCCGGTTGGCCTCGAACACCCCGACGACCGTCGCGCCGGCCCCGGCGAGCCCGGTCGCGACCGGGAACAGGAACGGCCCGGTACCCGCCACGACGACCCGCTCGCCCGCCGTGACCCGGTCGCCCTTGAGCAGCGCCTGCGCGCCGCCCGCGGTCAGGACGCCCGGCAGGTCCCAGCCGGGGAACGGCAGCGACCGGTCATGTGCCCCGGTCGCGACGATGACCGCCCGGGCGTCGATCCGCACCGGATACTCGTCGCGGTCCCCCGCGAGCGCGTAGACGGCGAACCCGTCCTCGACGTGCCACACCCGGTGGCCCGGCAGGTAGGTGAGCCGGCCGAGCCCGTCCCGCAGCCGGACGAACGTGTCCCATCCGTGGTGCAGGCGGCCCGTCTCGGCCGCGTGGTGCCGGTAGTACTGGCCGCCCGGCCGCCGTCCCGCGTCGACCAGCGCGACATCGAGCCCGGCGGTCGCCGCCGTCACCGCCGCGGCCAGGCCCGCCGGCCCGGCGCCGACCACGACGACGTCACGCATCGGGAACACCGCCCTCCACGACGTCACCGGGCCGGGCCTCGACCATGCACGCCCGCAGCGACGGACGGCCGTTCACGGTGATCAGGCAGTCGAAGCACACGCCGATCCCGCAGTACAGCCCGCGCGGCCGCCCACCGAACCGGGTGGTCCGCCAGGACCGGATCCCGGCGGCGGTCAGGGCGGCGCCAATGCTCTGACCCGGTTCGAACGGCACCGGCCGGCCCTCGAAGACGATCTTGCTCATTGCTGCTCCGGGAAACGGTCGGGGCGGAACGGGTCGAGAGCGAGGTCCGGCCGCACGCCGGTCAGGGACTGGGCGATCAGGTGACCGGTCGCCGCGGCCAGTCCGATCCCGGCGCCCTCGTGGCCGCAGGCGTGCAGCAGCCCCTCGGCGCGCGGGTCGGCGCCGATGACCGGCAGGTGGTCGGGGCAGTACGGCCGGAACCCGCAGTAGGCGCGGATCGCCGCGACGTCGCCGAGGACCGGGAACAGGCGGATCGCCTGCCGGGCCAGCCGCCGCAGCGCCGTGACGGACAGCGTCCGGTCGAACCCGACCCGCTCCCGGGTGGCGCCGATGAGGATCGTTCCGGACGGCGTCCCCTCGACGACCGCGGAGGACTCCAGGCCCTCGTCGTCACTGGCGACGTTGGCGACGTACTCGGCGGCGTACACCTTGTGCCGGATCAGCGGCGGCAGCGGCTCGGTGACGAGGATGAACCCCCGGCGCGGCAGGATCGGGACGGTCACCCCGGCGAGCGCCGCGACCTCCCCGCCCCACGTGCCCGCCGCGTTGACGACCGCTCCGGCGGCGAGGTGTCCCCGGTCGGTGCGCACGCCCGTGATCCGATCGCCGCTGCGCAGCATCCCGGTGACGGTGACGCCCGTGCGGACCTCGGCCCCGGACCCGCGCAGCAGGTGCGCGGCGGCCAGCATCGGCTGGACCTGTGCGTCCTGCGGATACAACATCCCGCCGGCCAGGTCCGGGGCCAGGTGCGGCTCGTAACCGGTCAGCTCGGGCGCGGGTACGGCGACGGCGTCGACGCCGGAGGCGCGCTGGTGTGCCGCCAGCTCCGTCAGCCCGGCCACGCCCTCCTCGGTCTCGGCGACCACGAGCCCGCCTTTGGCCTCGTACTCGAAGGCCGCGCCGAGCCTCTCCTCGGCGGCCAACCTCGTCCAGAGGGCGCAGGAGAGCACCGCGAGGTCGAGTTCCGGGCCGGGCTCCTTGTCAGAGACGAGGAGGTTGCCCTCCCCCGCCCCGGTGGTACCGCCGGCCACCGCGCCCCGCTCCACCACGGTCACCGTCAGCCCGGCCCGCGCGGCGTAGTACGCGCAGGCGGCGCCGACGACGCCGGCACCGACGATCACTACGTCCGTACTGCTCACGAGCGGTAAAATGTCACATGGTTCACCTGCCGCACAAGAGCCGACTCATGGGGACCGACCGGGCGGGGTAGGAAACCGGGTCTTGGGGGACGGTTCGCTCACGGGGGAGCGTCGATCGTGTTGGTGATGGGGGTCAAGCCCGGTCACGACGGAGCCCTGGCGGTCATCGAGGACCGCCGGTTGCTGCTGTCGCTGGAGTCGGAGAAGGGCTCCTGGCAGCGGCACTGCGACCTGACGCCGACGACGTTCCTCGACGTCGCCGAGCGGATCGGCGCCCGCCCCGACGTCGTCGCCGTGGGCGGCTGGCACCTGACCGGCGGTTCCGGCCAGAAGGCGGTCGGCGTCGGATACCACGGGGTCGGCGAGCCCGTACGCCGGACGTCGGCGTTCTTCGGCGGGAAGGCCACCCTCGTCTCGTCCTCCCACGTGCGCTCGCACATCATGGCGGCCGCCGGCATGGCACCCGATCCCGAGCACCGGCAGCAGGCCGTGCTGGTGTGGGAGGGCGTGACCGGCGGCTTCTACCTCCTCGACGAGCGGTACCACGTGGTGCGGAGCGTTCCGGTGCTCACCCAGCCCGGCGCGCGCTACGCCTTCCTGTTCGCGATCGCCGATCCGACGTTCCCCGACGCGGACGCGATCCCCAACCTCGACGACAGCGGCAAGCTCATGGCCCTGGCGGCGTACGGCGATCCGGAGGAGGGCGACGGTCCCATCGGCCAGGCCGTCCAGCAGATCCTCAAGGCGGACACGATCTACCCGGCGCCGAAGGCGCAGTTCCGCGGCGCGCCGTTCTACAACGCCGGCGTGGACTCCCCCGCCGCGACGACGGCCGCGGCGATGCTGAGCCGGCGGATGTTCGAGGTATTCGCCGACGCCGCCGAGCAGCACCTGCCCGCCGGGATCCCGCTGCGGATCGGCGGTGGCTGCGGGCTGAACTGTGACTGGAACGCCCTGTGGCGCCGGTCCGGGCAGTTCTCCTCCGTCTTCGTACCGCCCTGCCCGAACGACTCCGGATCCGCGCTGGGCACCGCGATGGACGCGCTGTACGCGGTGACGGGCTCGCCCGCCGTCGCCTGGAACGTCTACAGCGGCCTGGAGTTCTACCAGGACGTCCTGCCCGATCCGGGCACCTGGGCGCCGCACCCGCTGGACGCCGGCCGCCTGGCCGCGGCGATCGGCGGTGGAGACATCGTCGCCTGGGTGCAGGGACGCTGGGAGATCGGGCCGCGCGCGCTGGGCGCCCGCTCGATCCTCGCCGAACCGTTCCACGACCGGACGCGCGACCGCCTCAACGCGATCAAGAAGCGGGAGGACTACCGCCCGATCGCGCCGTGCTGCCGGGTCGAGGACACCGATGCGGCTTTCGCCGAGGACTTCCCCGACCCGTACATGCTCTACTTCCGGGCCGTCCGCGATCCCGGGCTGCGGGCGGTCACCCATGTCGACGGCACGGCCCGCGTCCAGACCGTCGCGCGGGACGACAACGCGCCGCTGCACGACCTGCTGACGGCCTTCGCCCACCGGTACGGCCTCGGCGTGCTGTGCAACACCTCGCTGAACTTCAAGACCAAGGGCTTGATCAACACGATGACGGACCTGCTGGAGTTCTGCGAGACCCAGGGCCTGGACGGCATGGTCGTCGGCGACGCCTGGTACCGGCGCCGGGGCGACGGCGGATGACCCCACCTTCCCGGAGTCCGACGGCCCGGGACGAGACCCGTGTCACCGTCGTCGTCGCCACCTGGAACCGCCGCCGGGAGCTGGAGCAGACGCTGACCCGCCTGCGCGCGCTACCGGAACGCCCGCCGATCATCGTGGTCGACAACGCCTCCTCGGACGGCTCCGCGGACCTCGTTGCCACCCGGTTCCCCGACGTACGCCTGGTCGCCCTGCTCGCCAACCGTGGCGGGGCGGCCCGCAACGTCGGTATGCACCTGGCCGACACGCCCTATGTGGCCTTCAGCGACGACGACTCCTGGTGGGAGCCCGGCGCGTTGCGCGCCGCCGTGCGCGTACTCGACCAGTATCCCCGCCTGGCGGTGCTGGTCGCGCGGATCGACCTGGGTGGCGGGCGGCTCGACCACGTGTCGCGGAAGATGGCTCAGGGTCTCCTGGGCCGCGAAGCCGACTTGCCGGGGCCCTCGGTCCTCATCTTCCCGGCCTGTGCCGCCGTCGTCCGGCGCAGCGCCTTCCTCGATGCCGGGGGCTTCGACGAGCTACTGTTCTTCGGCGGCGAGGAGAGCCTGCTCGCCCTCGACCTCGCCGTGTCCGGCTGGGGCCTGGCATACGTCCCCGAGGTCACGGCCCATCACGCGCCGTCCGACAACCGCGGAGATCAGGCGCGGCGATCGATGCTGCATCGCCGCAACGACCTGCTGGTCACCTGGATGCGCCTGTCGACCGGCCGGGCGCTGCGCCGCACCGGCGCCCTAGCGCTCGAGGCCGTACGCGACCCGCTGGCCCGCGACACGCTGCGGCAGGTGCTGCGACGCCTCCCCGCCGCCCTGGCCCGCCGGCGGCGCGTGCCGGACGTGTGGGAGCGGCGGCTGCGCACTCTCCACGAGCTGGAGTGATCCGGCTCAGACGTATCCCCAGGTGCGGCAGATGTCCCGGAGCCGAGGCGCGACCTCGTCCGGGGGCGCGGGGCTCCGCAGCGGCCGGCCAGAATGGATCTTCGGGCTCCAGTCGCCCATACCGGGGCTGAACTCCCGGTCGTGATACCGCAACATCCCCGGCTCCCATGCCACGCCGAGGAACCGGCAGATCCCTCGGACGACCGCGACGGGGCGTGCGGTGAGCTCCTCGTACCGTACGGTCAGACCGGGGAGCGCGCGACGGGCCCGTTCGAGCGCGGTGACGTAACTCAGCATGTCGTCGACGACCTGGTCGAAGGTCCAGTGGGCCTGTGCCTCGTGCCACGAGGCGGCGATCGCCGCCGGATGCCGGAGCAGGAAGACGTACCGGGCGTCCGGCCAGCACTCGGCGATGCGCTCCCAGATGAACACGTCGGTCGGCGTCTTGTTGACGAAGACCGTCTTGCCGCTGCGCAGCAGCAGGCCGTGCATCAGCCGGTCCCACAGGATGTACTCCAGGTCGCGGGCGTCGATGCCGAGCCGGGCCATGCTCCGCGGAGCGAACGACCCGGCCAGGCGGACCCGGATGTCCTTCAGGTGCAGTTCGTGCGGGGCGTACAGTGCGGAGTGCTCGCCGAGTACGACGCGCAGCAGGGTCGAACCGGAACGCACCGCCGACAGGATGAACACCGGTGCTCGTAGGTGACGCAAGCCCCCTCCCGGAACCGCGCTCGCCGAGCGGCACTCTGTCTCATAGCCGCACCGACCGGGGGCAAACCTGGCGCGATCCCGTACGGCGGGGTCCCGTACGGCGGGGTCCCGTACGGCGGCCCTTAATCGACCGACAACTCGGTAATCCCCCTACGAGAGAAGAAGCTGACGCGGGTTGTCGTACCATCGGCCAAGGACGACTGGGGGTCGTAAGGTGGAGACCACCATCATTCGGCGTGGAGGTGGGGACGAATGACGGCGGATCGGCCCGAAGAAGCGACGCTGGGCGTGACGGTCGAGCCACGGGGCGAGTGGTCGATGGTGCATGTGTCGGGCGAGCTGGACTACACGACCGCCAGTGGCCTCCGCGACCAGTTGGAGGTCATGCTCTCGGCGGGTCAGGTCCGGATCGCGCTCGACCTCTCCATGCTCGAGTTCTGCGACTCGGTAGGGCTGGGCTGTTTCGTCGGTGGCTGGAAACGCGCCCGCAAGGCTGGCGGCGAGCTCCTGCTGCTCCGGCCCGCCGGGCACGTCCAGCGGATGCTCCGGATCACCGGACTGGACAGGTTCCTGTCCACCACGGACGAGCTTCCGGGCGGTCCCTCCGGTGAGGACGCGGATCTGACGTGCGGCGCTGTAGCAGGTCCGCCCGCGTAGGGCCGTGAGTCGCCGGCCGCTGCCCGGCGGCACTAGGGCCGTGAGCTGCTATCTTTTCCGGAACACGAATTCGCTTCGCCCGTTTTGGGAAACCTGATTAGTTCGACCAGATAATTGCCGGGCGGTGAGTCGGTGTCGAGCGGAACACCCGCGATCTCGACCCAGGTGTAGACGCGATGTCCGCCGTGGGCTTCGGGCACCGGGTCGGCGCCCACGACGAGCTGCGCCGGGACCCCACAGCGGTACAGCGCCGCCACGACGAGGGCGTTCTCCCGCATCGGGGCGCAGAAGCCGGCGAAGAGCCGGAGGGTCAGGACGATCGGCGTGACCGCCGGACGGACGGTGCGGGCCCGCCGCGGCGGCCGGTCCATCCCGGCGATGAGCGCGGGCATGTCCTGACGGCGCAGCCGGAGCGCGGTCCACATCGCCGCCAGCGTGGTCGTCATCGCGTCACCTCGGAGCCCGGTCGGCGGGAGCGTGCCGTCGAGTGCCGCAGCAGATCGCGTATCGCGGCCAGGCCGTGCGCGGCGTACCGCGGAGCCGTCCGCGCCGTAGGCGACGGCCGCCGGGAACGCTCCACCGGCGGCCCTGGCGTCTTCTTCGCCGTCGGCGCGCCGGAACTCCACCGGGCAGTCGGACATGGCCTCGTGAGGCTGAGCGCGAGGACGGCGACGCCACCGACCAGGACGGCCGTGCAGCCGAGGGCGGTCAGCTCCTTCATGCGGTCTCCTCCTGGTGAATCAGCCAGCCCTCCTCGACGCCGAGGCGGATCTCGGCGGCGAGGACGGGCGACACTCCGGATGACGTGGCGTCGGCGGCGGGACCGGCGTCGGCCGGGCCGGCGGGCGGGGGCGCACTGTGGCCCTCGGCCGGCATGTCCTCGGCGCCCACCGGTCCGGCCGACGTGGCCGGGGTGCGCAGCGACCCCGCCGACGCGGTGGGCTCACCGGCGAGCAGCGCGGTGAGCTCGGAGCCGATCTGGCGGACGGCCAACCGGGCCTCGTCCAGGACGAAGGCGCCTCCGAACGGCATGGGATGCAGGCTGACGCCCTCCCGGAGCGCCCAGCTCATGACCGGTCTCCCGAGGCCGGTGCACCGGGATGGAGGGCGGCGGTGGCACAGAGCCGTTGCAGCGCCCGCGCCTCGGCGAGCACGCGCGCGGAGTCGGCGAGGACGGCCCGCAGGCGGTCGGGGAGGATCCAGGGACTGCCCTCCACCTGGGCCAGCAGTGCGGCGCGCCGCTCGGGGGTCCCCAGGCGACGGGCGACGAAGGCGGCGGCGAGCAGGCTCTCGCGCGCCCCCGGCGTCACGTCTGCGGGCAGCAGGCCGGACGGCACCAGGTCGCGTAGCACGGGTGCGCGCTGAACGTAGCCGTCGCGCCGGCGCAACCGCAGGCGACCGTGCCGGGCCAAGAGCACCGCCGCGCCGAGCACGACCGGGTGGGCACACACCAGGATCGGGTCGAGCCTGCGGTCGCCGGGCGTCCGTGGCGGCCGTTCGAGGAGATCCAGAACGGCCTGCAGGGACTCGGCGCCGGGCACCGCGCCCGTGGTGTCCTCGACGATGGGGATCAGGTGGCTCGCGGCCCCGGCAGAGGTCACGGCGACGCCGGCCTGCGCGACGGCGGAGGAGATCCAGCCTCCCGGCAGGGCGGCGTCGGCGTGATCCGCGTGATCACCATCGGTATGCGGCGGCGGGGGCTCGTCGGAACGCGGTGGGCTCCAGGCCCGCCATCCGGGCCGGCCGAAGAGCGTCGGGAACGGTGCTGCCATCGTCAGCTGCCGCCATCCGGTGCGGAGCCGGCCGGGCGCGTCGGTGGCCCCGCTGAGCAGCCGGACGAGCCCCGCGCCGCTGAGGAACGGGGCTGCCTCCCATCCGGCGGACCGGAGGAGATCCGGGGCCGGCGGCCACGGATCGCTGTCGCCGGCCGACCCGCACCAGGAGGCGTCGCAGGCCTGGTGCCAGTGAGCCGTAGCGTCGATCACCCCGGTTCCGGCGGGGAGCCGTCCACGCCGACGGTCGAGGACCGGAACGTCGAGGTGCACGTGGAGCCGCCGCAGCGGTGCGGGAGCCACCGAGGCCAGTGCCGCCGCGCCGAGTCCGCCCCCGTCGCCCAGGACGCCGTACCCTCCGGCGGTCGCCAGGGCTTCGTCGACGGCGTGCAGGAGAGCCCGGCGCACCACCTCCCGCGGATCCGTGGGCCGGCCGGTGATCGGCCGCGCCTGGTCGGCCAGATCCGCGAGGTCCAGTTCGTCGAGGGTGAGGCGCTCCCGGCCGCCGGGCGTGCCGAGCGTCGTGCCGCACGCCAACTGGAAGATCCCTTCGTACGGCGTGAGCGGCATCGGCAAGGCGTCGCCCGCGAGGGTCGCGGCGACCGCGGCGGCCCACATCGCCGTCCCGGGGCCGACGAGGTCGGCCAGGTCGGTGGAGAAGCGGACCAGGCGGCCCTCCGGGACGGGCCCGTCGGCGACCGCGTAGAAGAGTCGGGTCTGGGACAGCGCGCCCCTGCCGAGCGTGCCGGTGGCCGGGTCGGCCCACGTCTGGGCGAGCCGCCCGGCGGAGGCGAACGGCCCGACGACCACCGGGCCGGGCACCGCGTCCGATCCCGCCGGCGGCACATGGCGCCCACCGCAGGAGCAGACCGTCTCGAGCAGCATCCGCGCGGATGTCACCGTACCGGCGAAGCCGACGGGTGCGCCGCCCGTGGGGCACCCGTCGGCCCGTACGCCGGGCGTCGCACCTGTCATCGTCCGCGCCGGAACGGTCGAATCCGGCAAGTCACCTGGTCTTACCACTGATCACCCCACAGCACCCGATCGAGCGGAATTTCCCGTCAGCCCACCCGCGAATTCGTCCTTTTCGGGAAATGGGCCGCACACCTGGAGGGCTCATGGAGCCGACCTTAGCAAAGTAAAGAGCCGGCACTGAGAAGCTGACTCTATTGCCGATGTTGCACACATTCGCTCGCGGTCGTTATTTCGGCATTCGACATGGCAGACTGCCGGACGACGACAGGCGAGCATGGCGCAGGGAAAGGCGGCACCATGACGATCGGAGGTCAGCGGCGGCGTTTCACCGAGATGCGAAAATTGCTGAGATTCGGGGTGACTCTGGCCTGGCGCGCCGATCGCCCTGGCCGGGCACCTCATGGCCGCTGTCGCGCTCGGCGGGCTCGTCGACGCGTCGACCGCGCTGGCCGCGCTCGGTCCGGGCCGGGTGACCGAGGGCGGCACGCGTCCCTCACACTGGGAGGGACCAGACCGGAAGGACCCAGTGGCCTCACGATTCTCCGACGGCTCGGTGGACCGCCGCGCCGGTGATCCCGTCGACCTGCCGGTCGACCCGGAGCTCCGCGGCGCACGCGCCCCCGGTTCCGGTGTCTTCGCCATGCGGGCCGAGCGCCACGACCGGCAGTGGAGCGTGCTGGCGGCGATCTCACTCGGCGGTGCGCTGGGCAGTCTCGCCCGTTATCTGATCTCCCAGGCCGTCCACGTGACCCCTGGCCGGTTCCCCTGGGCGACCTTCCTGACCAACCTCAGCGGGTGCTTCGCGCTCGGGTTGCTCATGGTCCTCATCCTGGACGTCTGGCCGCCGAACCGGTACGTACGGCCGTTCCTCGGCGTCGGCTTCCTGGGCGGGTACACGACGTTCTCGACGTTCGCCGTCGAACTCCGGAACCTGGCCGCCCACGGCTCCTGGCGGATCGCAGTAGCGTACGCGCTGGGCAGTCTCCTCGGCGGGCTCACCGCGGTCTGGTGCGGGATGACGCTCGCGCGGCTCACCGCCGGACTGCCCGTACGCCGAGGGCGGGAAGGACGGCGACCATGAGACTGCACGGCAGGGCCTGCCGCCTGACGATCTTCATCGGCGAGACCGATCAGTACCACCACAAGCCGCTCTACACCGAGATCGTGCACCGGGCCCACGCCCGCGGGCTGGCCGGGGCCAGCGTGTTCCGCGGCATCGAGGGCTACGGCGCCTCCTCGCACATCCACACCAGCCGGATCCTGTCCCTGAGCGACGATCTGCCCCTGGCGATCGTCATCGTCGACGAAGAAGACAAGATCACCGACTTCCTCCCGGAACTCGACGACCTTATCGCCGAGGGCCTGGTCATCCTGGACCACGTGGAGGTCTACCGCTACGTCGGACGCCACCCGGGCAAGGACGGATCGTGACCGTCCTCCTGGTCCTGCTCGGTGGCGCCGTCGGTGCGCCCAGCCGCTACCTGATCGACCGTTACGTCCAGCGCCGGCACGACAGCGTGTTCCCCTGGGGCACGTTCACCGTCAACCTCATCGGGTGCCTGATCCTGGGCCTGCTCACCGGGGCCGCCCAAGCCCTACCGGCGCGCGTCGTCACCCTGCTGGGCACCGGATTCTGTGGCGCGCTGACGACCTTCAGCACCTTCGGCTTCGAGACCGTACGCCTCCTGGAGGACGGCTCGCTCCGGGAGGCGGGCCTCAACGTCCTGGCCGGCCTCGCCCTCGGGATCGTCGCGGCCGCCCTCGGCTACGCGGCCGGCGCCGCTCTCTGAAAGTCGACCGCCGCACGATCGGTCAGGACGCTGCCTCGGCCTTGGTGCGCAGCGCGTCGAGCCGACCCGGTGAGCCGAACGCGATGAGGGTCGCGGGCGGTTCGATCAGGGTCTCCGGAGGCGGGTCGGCGAGGAACTGCCCCGCGTCGGTGCGGATTGCGAGCAGCAGCACACCGGTCGTGTCGCGCAGCGCCGCCTCTTTCACGGTGCACCCGGCCAGCGGTGACTCCGCTCGGATCTCGACCTGCTCGATCTGGAACTCCAGCGTCTCGTCGTGCATCACCACGTCGAGGAACTCGGTGACCTCCGGCTGCAGCGCGAAGGCCGCCATCCGCCGCCCACCGATCAGCTGCGGATTGACGGCCCGGTCGGCCCCGGCGCGCAGGAGCTTGGACTTCGACGACTCGTTGCGGGCGCGGGCGATGATGACCAGGTCCGGGCGAAGCGCCCGGCTGGACAGGGTGACGTAGACATTGTCGGCGTCGGTCTCCAGGGCGGCGATGAGCGCGGACGCGTGGGCGATGCCGGCCTCATCGAGCACGCGATCCTCGGTGACGTCGCCGGTGATGTGCGCGTGCTCGATGCCCGTGAGCCGCTTGGGGTTCCGGTCGATGACGACGATCTTGTGCCCCATGGCGGCGAGGTACTGCGCACTGGCCTGGCCGACGCGTCCCCAGCCGCAGATGATGACGTGGCCGGACATCCGCCCGATCGTGCGGTCCATGCGGCGCCTTTCCAGGTGAGCGCGGACGTGGCCCTCGAGGAGTGCCTCCAGCACCGTGCCGAACGCGTACAGCGCTGTGCCGACACCCACGAGGATCACGATGATGGTGAAGATCTGCCCGGCGGGCGTCAGTGGGCGGACCTCGCGGAATCCCACGGTCGAGACGGTGGTGACCGTCTGGAACACCGCCTCCAGGAGGCTGAACCCCAGGAGCATGTAACCGACGGACCCGCCGACGATGACCAGCGCCAGGCAGGCGAGCGCGATCTGGACCCGGCGGACTGTCTCCACACCGCCAATTCTGGCCTCACCGCCCCACCCCGGGAACGCCCGTCCCCCGCGCCGCCGGCGGAAATGTGCCGCGTCGCCGACCGCCCGCCGCTACAGGACCTCGGCGACGGGCTCCACCGTGGCCGGACGCGCCGCCGGCCGCCGGGCACGCCGCCAGGTCGGGACGGCGAGCAGGACCACGAGGAGGCCGCCGGCGCCGGGGATCGCGAACGCCCAGCGGGTACCCCAGCCGTCGATGATCGTGCCCGTGATCGGCCCGGCGACGGCCAGCCCCAGCGTCATCGCGGTGCTGTGCAGTCCCGTCGCCTCGCCCCGGGCCGCGGCGGGCACCCACCGGCTGAGGGTGTCGATCGTGGCGGAGATCGCGGGAGCGCACAGAATCCCCGCCGGGAGGAGCGCGAGGAAGAGCCACTGCCAGTGCCCGGCCAGGCCGATCGGCACGGTGAGGGCGGCCATGGCCCCGACGATGACGAGCGGGGAGAAGCCGCGGGGCAGCGCGCCGTACACGAAGCCCCCGGTCAGCGACGCGATGCCCCACGCGGCGAGCACCAGACCGGTCCACCGGGTCGCGCCGTCGGCCTTGAGCATCGCCACCAGGCCGAGCTCCGTCGCGGCCAGCACGAAGGTGGCCACGGCCGTGACCGCGAGCAGCGCGAGGAGCGCCGGGGTCAGCCACTGGCGGCGGCCGACCGCGGCTCCGGAGCTCCCCGGTTCGTCGTCGACGCGGGTCGGCGGGTCGAGGACCAGGAGCGCCGCTCCGGACCCGACCAGGCCCAGGCCGATCAGCGCCATGGTCCATGAGCTGCCGATCGCGGTGGTCAGCGCCACGGCGAGCGCCGGGCCGGTCATGTAGGCCACCTCGACGAGCATCGAGTCGAGCGCGTAGGCGCTGCGGCGCTGCTCGGCCGGAACGGCGGCCGCCACGCACTGGCGGACGACGGTGAAGACCGGCAGCGCCAGGATCCCGCTCGCGAAGGCGCCGACGACCAGCGGCCAGTACGACAGAAAGGGCGCGGCCGTCCAGAAGGCCAGCTGAGCGACCGTGGTGACCGCCAGGACCGGGCGGAGACCGCGCCGGTCCACGAAGCGCCCGGCGACGGGCGACCCGACCGCCACTCCGGCGGTCGCGGCGGCGCCGACCAGGCCCGCCTGCAGGAACCCGAGCCGTAGAGCGCCGACCACGTGCAGGGTCAGCGCCAGCCCGGTGGCGACGACCGGGATGCGGGCGATCAGCCCGACGAGCAGCAAGGTCCGGAGACCGGGGATGGCCAGCACCCGCCGGTAAGGTTCGACAGTCACAGTGATTACTTACCTCCGCGGGGCAGTATGCCAGCGGACACCGACCGCCGGAAACCGGATTTTCCGCCCCGACACGCCGTCGGCCGCCCGCTCTTCCGGCCATTCCTGACACCGTTCATCATGGCGAGTTCGGGCGGCTCATCTTTGCGGGTATAGGTACCGCGACGGGGGTGGCCACCGCGGTCCCCGCTGTTCGGCTCCACCTTCCGGACCGCTCTTAGCCACCCCCTAACCCTGCGCATGACCAAAAGTCGCTTAGTCGGGGGCAAAGGTGACGAACGACGGAAGTAGTGAATCTCATGAGAATGATAAAAAAGGCTTTCTACAACGGCGGTGGTTCGTGCCCGCCGCCCTCGGCGCGGCCGTGCTCGTGGGTGGTGCGGTGGGGGCGGGGGTGTTCGGCCTCGTCGGCTCAGGACCGGACGAACACCGGTCCGCCGCGCACCGGGCCGCGAAACCGCGGCAGGCGGCCCCGGCCCCGGTCGACTGCCACGTGCACAAGTGCATCGCGCTGACCTTCGACGACGGGCCGGTCACTGGAACCGCCAAGCTCCTGGACATCCTCAAGGCGCACGGCGCGCACGCGACCTTCTTCGTTCTCGGCCAGCAGGTGGCGAACAACCAGGACATCCTGAAACGGGAGGCCACCGAGGGCCACCAGATCGGCAACCACACGTTCGACCACGCCAAGCTGACGGGGGCCCCGCGAGGGAAGGTCGAGGACGAACTCATCCGCACCCAGGAGGCCATCCTCCAGGTGACCGGCACGGCGCCGACCATTTTGCGCCCGACCTACGGGTACTCGGACAAGCAGCTCAATGAGATCGCCAAGCAGATGGGGCTCGCGCAGATCCTGTGGACCGTCGACACCGTGGACTGGAAGGACCGCAACACCGCGCTCGTCAAGAAGCGCGTCCTGGCCGGCGCGAAGCCGGGCCACATTGTGATCATGCATGACATCCGGCCGACCAGCGTGGACGCCGTGCCCGACATCCTGACGACGCTCGGGAAACAGGGCTACGCCTTCGTGACGGTCTCCGAGTTGTACGGCGGCAAGCTCATTCCCGGGGACCGCTACCCGCCGTTCCTCGGCTCGCCGACCGCGGGCCCGGCTCCACCCATGTGAGCCCCCGGTACGGCCTGATTGGCGCCCGCGCGCGGCTGCGCGCGGGCGCCGTCGGTCGTCAGTGCGCGGTCCAGCCGCCGTCCATCGTCAGCGACGCACCGGTGATCATCGAAGCCTGCGGCGAGCACAGGTAGCCGACCATCTCGGCCACCTCCTCCGGCTCGATGAGCCGCCGGATCGCCGCCCTGGCCAGCATGACCTCCTCGACGACCTGGTCCGGCTCCATCCCGTGCACGGCCGCCTGGTCGGCGATCTGGTGCTCCACCAGCGGCGTCCGGACGTAGGCCGGGCTGACGCAGTTCGCGGTGACCCCGTGCGGGGCCGCCTCCAGCGCGATGACCTTGGTCATCCCCTCCAGGGCGTGCTTTGCGGCGACATAGGCCACCTTGTACGGCGAGGCGATCCGGCCGTGGACGGACGAGATGCCGATGATCCGGCCCCAGCCGCGGTCGTACATGCCGGGAAGGGCCCGGCGGGCGAGCCGGAACGGCGCCTCCACCATGATCCGCTGGATGCGCGCGAACACGTCTGGGGGGAACTCGGTGACCGGGGCGACGTGCTGCAGCCCGGCATTGTTGACGAGGATGTCCACGTCGCAGTCGATGGCCTCGACCGCCGCGGCGTCGGAGAGGTCGGCGGCGACCGCCCGGCCGCCGATCTCCTCGGCGGCGGCCTCGGCCTCCTCCTCGCGCAGGTCGACGATGACGACCTCGGCGCCGGCGTCCGCGAGCCTCCGGGCGCAGGCCAGCCCGATACCGCCGGCCGCGCCGGTCACCAGGGCCCGGCGACCGGACAGGTCGAGGCCGATGGACGACTGAGACGGCTCCGGGGCGTTCGGCGGGACCACGCGTTCCTCCTCGATCGGGACATTCCGTCTGAACACGACCCTATCCGCGCGGTGATCGGGTCCCCCGACGAGCGGGGTCCGGCCTCCGGCCGCCGAACACAGCACCGGATTGCCGGTGTTTTCCCGCGTTTCCGTTGACATCCCCCTGCCGACGTTCGATGCTCCGGGACGTACGCCCATATTTCGCCTACGACGCCCACTATTCGGGCATGACCGGAGCGTTTCCTGGCCGCCTGACGAGACCGCGGGGTATACCCGGCCGTCCGACGATTCGAAGGGGGCACGGTGACGTCCGAAGAACGAGATCTCCGCTCCGGTCCGGCGAACCCGGCCGCGGGTCTCGACGTGTTCGACCCGAACCTCTACGCGCGGGGCGTCCCGCACGAGACCTACCGCCGGCTCCGTGACGAGGACCCGGTGCACTGGCAGGAGGAATACGAGGTCGGCGGCTGGCCCGCCGGGCCGGGGTTCTGGGCCGTGACCCGCTACACGGACGTCGTCCACGTGCTGCGCAGTCCCACCGAGTACAGCTCGTGGATCGGCGCGACGCAGATCCGCGACCCGGACCCCGCCGACCTGCCGTTCATCCGGCGGATGATGCTGAACCTCGATCCGCCGGAGCATGGCCGGCTGCGGCGGATCGTGTCCAAGGTGTTCACGCCCCGGCGAGTCGAGCGGTTCACCGCCGGCGTCGAGCGGCGCGCCCGCCTGCTCGTCGACGCCGTCGCCGAACGCGGCGAGTGCGACCTGCCGGTCGACGTCACCGACGACTATCCGATCCAGAATCTCGCGGATCTGCTCGGCGTCCCGGACGAGGACCGCGGCCGCATCCTGGCCTGGACGAACCGCGTCATCGGCTACCAGGATCCGGACCACGCCGAGGCCGCCCGCGGCCCGGACGGCAAGCCGGTAAACCCCCGGTCCCCCGCGATGCTGGCCGACATGTTCGACTACGCGCACGCGCTCGCCGCCGCCAAGCGCCGGGCCCCGTCGGACGACCTGATGACCGCGCTCGCGACCGCGGAGGTGGACGGCCGGCGCCTCACCGATCCCGAACTCTCGATGTTCTTCTTCCTGCTGGTGATCGCCGGCAACGACACCGTACGGTCCGGTCTGCCCGGCGGGATCATGGCGCTCCTCGACCATCCGGGCCAGCACCGGCGCCTCCTCGACCATCCGGAACTGCTCGACTCCGCGATCGACGAGATGCTGCGCTGGCATCCGCCCGTGCTCAGCTTCCGCCGCACCGCCGTACGGGACACCGTCCTCGCGGGACGGCCGATCGCCGCGGGAGACAAGGTCGTCGTCTTCCACGCCTCGGCCAACCGCGACGAGCGGGCGTTCGCCGAGCCGGAGCGGTTCGACATCGCGCGGCGACCCAACGATCATGTGGCGTTCGGCGACGGGCCGCACGTGTGCCTCGGCGCGCACTTCGCCCGCCTGCAACTGCGGACCTTCTACCGGGAGTTCCTCTGGCGGCTGCCGGACCTGGAGCCCGCCGGCCCGCCCGCCCGGCTGGTGTCCAACTTCATCGCCGGAGTCAAGCACCTGCCCGTCCGTTACACGCCCGTACCCTGGAGCGACGTCCGTTGACCGACCGACAGCACCGCTCGGCGCCGCTGAGCCGCCCGCGCGCCGGCTCGCCGCCCTCCCCCGCGACCGGGTCGAAGACCATCGACACCGGCCTGCGGCTCCTCGAGATCCTCCGCGAGCATCCCGACGGCCTGACGATCAGCGAGCTCGCTCGTGCCGCCGACGTGCACCGCAACGCCGTCGCGCGGCACCTGACCGCGCTGCGCAACCACCGCCTGGTATCCCGAACCGGAACCCGCTTCATGCTCGGACTCGGCATCGTCGAGCTCGGCGCCGCCGTGCAGCACCGGCTCCGCGCCGCGGCCGACGGCGCGCTGCAGTCCCTGGCCAACGACTGCCGCGCGACGGCGTTCATCAGCGTGCTGGACACTGAGGAGGAGGTCGTCGCGCTCGCCGTGGCCGAGCCGCGGGGATCGAACATCCACGTCGCCTACCGCACCGGTAACCGGCACGCCGTCCACCGCGGTGCGCCCGGGATCGCCATCCTCGCCGGTCGCCCGCCGCGCGCGGACGAGCGACCGGCGGTGCGGGAGGCCCGCCGGGCCGGCTACGCGGTCACCGCCGGCGAACTGCAGCCCGGTGCGTGGGGCCTCGCCGCGCCCATCCTCCCGAAGGGGCGGCCTGCCCAGGCGAGCGTCGGCGTGGTGACGATGGGTGCGCAGGAAGAGTCCGCCGTCGCCTCGCGCGTCCTCGCCGCGGCCACCGAGATCGCATGCCTGCTCTGACCATCTGTTCACCCGGCTGCCCGCCATCCACGCCACCGCGCCGCCCGTCCGGGAGCGAATGAGCTTCGTCAACGGGATCAGTCGGCTGCCCTGCGCGTTCTGACACCAGATGCTGCTGAGTGCGTGAATTTTGAGTTACACGCCGTGTCGTCCGGCCTGTCCGCCTCTGGCCGCGCCATGCTGAGGGATCCCCCTCCGGTCAATCTTTTCGTGTAGGAGCCCGATGCTCAGGCGCTCACGGCTGTTCGGCCGCAAGACCCGTGTCACCTTCAGCCTTCCCCTCGACCAGCCGGACGGCGTCGTCAGCGTCGTCGGCGACTTCAACGACTGGGAGCCCGGGCGGCACGAGCTCATCAGACGCCGCCACGGCAGGCGCAGCGTCTCGGTGACCCTCTCCCCCGGTGTCCACCGGTTCCGCTACCTCGCGACGGGCGGCGTGTGGTTCGACGACGACACGGCCGACCGCACGGACGAGCACGGGTCCCTGATCGAGGTCTGATCAGGCGCTCGTCAGCACCGCGTCCAGCACGACCCCGAGCAGCCGCTCCGGCTGCCCGGGGTCGACGTCGTTTCGGACGGTCGCCAGCGCGATGCCCACGACGAGCTCCCTCGCGCAGCGTTCCGGGCACCGCCTGCGCGCCGTCCGAGCCGGCCCGTACGGCGACGGTGACGTGGTCGGGCAATGCCCGAAGGTTCGCGGCGGTCCAGGCGGCCGGATCAGGCCGGGCGCACGCGCCGCCGGGCTCAGCGCGATGGCGCGAACCAGGGCGGGAGGTAGACCCTCCAGTGGCGGCCGAGCCCGGACAGCGGATGAGCGATCCAGGAGGCGGCGTAGCGGGGCGGCGGCGACCCCGCGGACAGGATGCCCGTCGGTTCCCGGCGCGCGGTCGCCAGCAGCCGAGCCGGGGTCGTGGAGGCGAGGATCCCGCCGGTGTCGCCGGTCCCGCAGCCGATGTAGAAGGCGACCGGCACGGACCGCGGCCCGCTGAGCATGCAGGGGCGGCGCAGCCCGAGGCGCTTCAGCGCCACCGCACCGCGAACGTACGTCCGACGCTGGGCGGCGTTGTCACGGGCCTGCTGCGAGAGCAGCATGCCCTGCGAGCCGAGCTGGGCGAGTACCGCGACGATGATGAGGCCGGCGAGCGGCCGGCGCAGGCGGGAGACGGCCGAAGGCAGCCTGGTCAGGCACTCGGCGACCGGCAGCGCCAGCAGCGCGTAGGCGGGCAGCAGGAACCGCGGCGCGGCGTATCCCAGCAGCAGGAGGTACGGCACGGCGGCCGAGACACCGCAGGCGGCGGCGATCGCGACCGGCCCCAGGGCTCGGGCGCGGGCCGCC
Organism: Actinoallomurus sp.; assembly: GCA_045806665.1. Taxonomy (GTDB): domain Bacteria; phylum Actinomycetota; class Actinomycetes; order Streptosporangiales; family Streptosporangiaceae; genus Actinoallomurus. Next base: position 10,204 of record JBJMIW010000226.1, on the reverse strand, counting down.
AGCACCAGACCGCCGGCGACGAGCAGCGGAACGGCCGGCCACCACAGCGTGAGACCCGGACGAGGGACGCCGACCGCGCAGGGACGGCAGAGCAACGGGCCGTTCACGGCGTACAGCTCGTACAGCAGCCCCCGGGGATGCCAGGCGATGCCGCCTTCGATCGCGCTGGACCTGTGCAGCCGCGCGAGGGGCCCGCCGTAGCGCAGGAACGCCTCGATGATCCACTCGGCGGCACCGAGCACGAGCCCTCCGAACAGGGCCACGATCAGCGCCGGGCGCCGCCAACGGCGCACCAGCACCGCCGCGATCGGCAGCGGCAGGGCGATCCAGACGGCGTCGCCCGGCCGCATCAGCGTCATGAAGGCCGCCGCGGCGACGACCCCGACGAGAGCACGCCAGCCGCCCGCCACGACGTAGCGCGCGAACCAGCCAGCCAGAGCCACTCCCCCGACGGCGACCCAGAAGTTGGGGATGACCTCCGAGACGTAGTAGCCCGTCACCCAGAGCCCGGTGAACAGCAGTGCCGCCAGCGGGACGACGGCCCGGCGGGAGGCGATCGCCAGCCACGGCCAGTAGGCGAGCACGATCGCGGCCGCCCCGACGACGGCGAGATAGGCCCGTAGCGCGATGACCGATCCCGTGAGCCACACGGCCGGCGCGATCAGGTAGGTGATGCCGCGTGCCCGTGGCGAGCTGAAGAACGCCGCCGGGATCCGCGGGCTCACCTGGGTGACGTACAGCGCCTCGTCCCAGCCGACCTCGCCGTGCCGGACGACGACGGCGAAATCGACCGCGGCGAGCAGTACCGCGACGGCGACCAGCCACGCGGCGGGACGGCGGATCAGATCGGCCGGCTTCGGCAGCACCCGGATGATCACCAAACCCCATTTCGGCTGTCCGGACACGGCCGGAGACTCCCCTTGGTCGCCCCAGGTTCGTGCGGATCGACGAACAGACCGTGTCCGACGACTGAACGGCGGGCCACCACGGGAGGTCGGCTGCCCATCTCCGTCGCCGCCGACCGGGCCGTGCCGGGCCGGGGCGTGGAACGTCGTCGCACGGATGCGCCGGCCTCGCCGTCCTAGGCGGAGACGGTGCGCGTCACCGACCGACGTTAGCCGGTTGCGGTACGTCCGGATCTACGTGAAAACATGACCCCTATCTGAGGCCTGGGCCACCGCGGATGGAAAGGCGTGAGCGTGAACCTTCAGGAGATCCGGTCCCTTGTCCGGCTCGAGCCGTTCGACCGCGACCCGGTACGTCGGCGGCTCGCCCACTGCCATGACATCGACGACCTGCGCCGGGTCGCCCGCCGCCGTACGCCGCGGCCGGTGTTCGACTACGTCGACGGAGGCGCGGACGACGAGATCAGCATGGCCGCCAACGTGGAGGCGCTGCGCCAGTGGCGGTTCACCCCGCGCGCCCTGAACGCCGTGTCGGACGTCGACACGGCGATCCGGCTCTTCGACCGGCCGGCGGCGTTCCCGCTCGTCCTCGCGCCGACCGGCTACACGCGCATGATGCACCCGGTGGGCGAGCCGGCGGTGGCGCGCGCGGCCGCCCGCCGCGGCCTTCCCTACACGCTCTCCACGGTCGGGACCACCTCCATCGAGGACCTGGCGGCCACGGCCGGCCACCCCGACCTGTGGTTCCAGCTGTACGTCTGGCGGGACCGCAGGTCCAGCTGGGACCTGGTCGAGCGCGCGGCGGCGGCCGGATACCGCGTCCTCGAGGTCACCGTCGACACGCCCGTGTCCGGGCACCGGAACCGCGACGTGCGGAACGGGCTGACCATCCCGCCGAAGCTGACCCTGCGCACCCTCCTGGACCTCGGGTCACGCCCCGGGTACTGGACGCGGATGCTGCGCTCGCCCGGCCTGGAGTTCGCGAACCTCTTCGGCGCGGACGGCGTGCCCGGCTCGGTGACGATGGAGAACATGGCGGGCCAGTTCGGCCCGGTGACCTGGGAGGACATCGCCGAGCTGCGCCGGCGCTGGCCCGGTCCGCTGGTCGTGAAGGGCCCGGTGAGCCCCGAGGACGCCCGCCGGGCCGTGGACGCCGGAGTGGACGGCCTCCACCTGTCCAACCACGGCGGCCGCCAACTGGACCGGCTGCTGCCGCCGATCGACACCCTTCCCGCCGTACGCGCGGCGGTCGGCGACGACGTCTGCGTGCTCGTCGACTCCGGCATCCGACACGGCGCCGACCTGGCGGTCGCCGTGGCCCTCGGCGCGGACGCCGGGGCGGTCGGCCGCCCGTACCTCTACGGCCTGATGGCCGGCGGCACGCGCGGCGTGGACCGGGCGCTGGAGCTGCTGACCGCCCAGTTCACCCGCACCCTGCAGCTGCTCGGCGTCTCCTCCGTCCAGGAGCTCCGCGACAACGGCCCCGAGCTCATCCGCCGCTGACGGCGGAGCGACCGGGGCCGGGCCGGTCATCGTCAGTTGGGCGCGGGAGCAGTGCCCGTGCCGGCGCCAGGGTTCTGTGCGGGAGCCCCCGCACCGGGAGCCGCGGTCAGGGGCGTCGTCGTCACCGGCTGCTTCAGGGCGCTCTCCTTCATCCACTTGGTGAAGGACAGCTGCCAGTAGCCCCAGCCGTTGTTCCACTCCAGGTCACGCGACGTGCCGCTGATGATGATGACGTCACCGCGGTTGCTCAGGTTGTAGAACCACTTGGCGCCGGAGGGCGTCTGCCGGACGCAGCCGTGACTGCAGTTGCTGTGCCCCAGGCACCCGTACTCGCCGGGGCTCTGGTGCAGGTACTCACCGCTGTTGCTGATCTGCACGTCCTTGTAGACCACCTCATGGTAGTACCCGGCCTCGTTCGGCTTGATATTCGGCGAGGTCATGGTCACGACCGGGGACTTGCCCATCGCCAGGTGGATGCCGCTGGTCGTGCGGAAGTCGTTGCCGTGGGAGTCGCTGCCGCCCGTGCCGCCGCTGACCGGGATGGTCTTGGCCAGTCTGCCGTCGACGTAGACGTTGCTCTTGTGAGTCTTCAGGTTCACCTTGGCGATGTGGGAGGCGCCGATCGAGAAGTTCTTGGTGACGTCTTTGACGCCGTACACGCCGGAGGCCGCCCGGACGCCCGCCAAGTGCGCGACGAGGCTGACCTTGCTGTACGCGGGCCAGTACTCCTTGGTGCGGAAGATGGCCTGCTCGCTGGTGATCCAGCGCCAGGCGCCCTCCATCGGGGAGGTCGACCGCACCTCGAGGGCCTTCTCGACGGCGGCCTTGTTGCTGACCGGGCCGTCGAAGGTCACGGTGATCGGCATACCGACGCCGACCGTCTCGCCCGCGTTCGGCGTCACGTCGCTGATCTTGATCGTGGAGGACGCCTTGAGAGTGGTGAACTTACTCGTGACGGTCGTGACCTGGCCCGCCGCGTTCTTCGCGGTCGCGGTCACGGTGTACGCGGTGCCGGGGCTGAGGGTCCACTTGGTCGTCCAGCTCTTCTTGTCCGCGGATAGGACGCCGTCGACGCTGCTCTTCCCGGCCTGCACGCTCACCTGCTCGAGGACGCCACTGTCGGCTGTCACCGTGACGCCCTTGTCCGGACGTACCTTGGCGGCACCGTTGGCCGGCGTGATCGTCGTCGCTGCATCGGGTGCCTTGACCGACGTGCCCGCCGGGGAGGCTTTGTCGCTCGATGAGCACGCCGCGGCCAGCATGAGGAGCGTTCCGGCCGCTGCCGGCATGATCCATCGGCCCGATTCCCTGATGCGCACTGATGACCCCACTTCGCGCAGAAGATGCGCGACTCGACGCCCAGAGCGGAGGCGCGCATCAGTAGATCCCCGGTAATGGGAGCATCATAGTATCGATCACCGCGATTAAAGGAGCAATACCGCTTTTACCGGTCTTCGCTAGGTGAAACGGTGATACGGGCGAGGACGACGAAGGCGCTGTTCGGTGTCGAGGGCGAGAATGCTGCCCGCCTCGTAGTCCCGGGCTGCCTGCGGCCGGGGAAGGCGCCGCGCGCGGGCGCACAGCGGCGGGTCGGTGGCCTGGTCGAGTACGGTCGCGGCGTACGAGGAGGGGCGGGAGATGCCCCGCGGAGCTGTAGTCGGTCCTCCGGGCATGACGGTCGATCACGGTCTGGACGACGGTCGTGGCGAGCGCGCCGCCGACGCGGGCGTACCGGCCGAGGATGTCGAGGGCCTGGGCGGGCGCCTCCACGGCGCAGATGGCGGCGCTGAGGGCGCTGCGCAGCCAGCCCATCACGCCGGCCGGCGCCAGGCCGCGGTCGACGACGTCGCCGACCGCGACGGCGAGGCGGCGGTCGCCCAGGTCCTACCAGTCACCGCAGACGTTAAGGGAGCCGACAGCGGGCAGACAGCGGACCGCCGCGTCCGGGTGCTGAGGCTACCGCAGGCAGCATCGCCTGCTGGAGCGCGAGCGCGACCTTCCGCTCGCGCTCGCCTCCCGTGGCGTCAAGATAGGTCTCGTTGACGTGTGGCGATGATCAGATCGGGTGTGAGAACCAGACAAGGGCTGGGCGTCGCGGCGAACAGGGCGAACCCCGTCTCCCGCGGTCAGCGGGAGACGACGAACAGCGTCTCGGCCACGGGGCGCGGCTCTCGCGGCGCACACGGAATGACGACCTCACCGAAGGGTGCGGTGCCGACCTTGAGGACGACCCTGCCGAGCCGGAGCTGATGGAACCCGGCCGCCCTCGGGACCCAGCCGCCCACGAGATCGCCCGTCACGGCCTGGTAGGCCGGGACCGGCCCGCCGAAACCCGAGAGCCGGAACGCGGCGGTCTGCGCCCCGCTGACCTCGATGTCGGCGGTGGCGCTCCAGGACGTGACGGCCACCGGCGGACGCAGGCTCAGGCGGGAGATGTGCAGGCCGACGCGGGCGACCGTGCCGAGCAGGGGCCGGTCCGGCATCGCGGTGAGGGTGCCGTCGAACTGGACGGTCCGGTCCCCGAGCACCGGGACGGCGCAGGTGTAGGCCATCACGAAACGGTCCGCGCGGGCGGGCGCCTGCGTCATGACCGTCCCGAGCGCGGCGGCCGTGGCCGCGGTGACGATGCGCCCGCCGAGAGACTTGATCATTTGAGACTCCTTGGCAGAGGTCGTTGTCACCAAGGAGATGATCACGAACACGTCACAGGTCCGCCTCGCGAAACGCGCTTGGACCGAATCTTTGAAGCGCCGGTACGCGGACCGTACCGGCGGCGGTCCCGCCTCCGGTCAGCGGGTGACGCCGGCGGTCGGACGCAGGCTGATCGGCGGCAGGTACTCCCGTACGAGCCGACGGTCCCACCACCGGCCGGTCTCACGGCGTTCGGACCAGGTCGTGAAGCGGTAGCGGTAGAGGCGGGCGCGGACGAACGCGGGTGGCGCGTCTGGAAAGGGGTCGTGCCGAAGGAGCCGGAGCGTCGCCCGGTCGCCCCGCAGGAGCTTCTCGGCGAGCGGGACGATCCACGGCTCGGCGTACAGGGACGACAGCCCGGCGAACCACATCATCCAGTCGAGCCTGAGATGGTACGGCGCGACCTGCGGCGGCCGTCGCCGAGGGTCACCCGGCTTGCCCTTGAACTCGTACTCCCGCCACTCGCTGTCCGGTCCGGGGTCGGGATCGGTGGTGCCCTCGATGACGACCTCGTACCTGGCCTTGGTGATACTGCCGAAGGCACCGTACGAGTTGACCAGGTGCAGCGGGTTGAAGCTGGCGTTCATCCGCTGCCGCCGGGAGACGAGGTTCCGGGCCGGCCAGTAGCTGAGCACGACGACCAGCACGGTGACCGCGATGACCAACGCCTGGTGCCACAACGGCTCGGAGATGGGCCGGGGGGCTCCCGGCAGCACCCCGATCGCCCGCCAGTCGACAACGGAGGTCGCCAGGATCGCGGTGATCCAGTTCAGCCAGGCGAAGTTCCCCGACACGATCAGCCACAGCTGGGTGACGATGACGATGGCGGCCGCCGCGGTGGCGTACGGCTGCGGCGCGAACAGCCCGAACGGGACGATCAGCTGGGTGAAGTGGTTGGCCGCGACCTCGACGCGGTGCAGCGGCCTGGGCAGCCGGTGGAAGTACCAGCTGAGCGGGTTCGGCATCGGCTGGGTCTCGTGGTGGTAGTACAGGCACGTCAGGTCGCGCCAGCACGGGTCACCGCGCAGCTTGATCAGGCCGGCGCCGAACTCCAGGCGGAACAGCAGCCAGCGCAGCAGCCAGAGGATCAGGACCGGCGGCGCGGTACCGGCGTTGCCGAGGAAGATCGTGAGGAAGCCCGCCTCGCACAGCAGCGACTCCCAGCCGAAGCCGTACCAGACCTGCCCGACGTTGACGATGGACAGGTAGAGCGCCCACAGGACCGCCCACAGGAGCATCGACGCCCAGAGCGGCACCGCATCGGAGAGTCCCACCAGGACCGCGGCGGACAGGGCGGCCCCGGCCCAGGCGACGACCGCGAAGAACCGGTCGGAGTAGTGGGCGTGGAACAGGCTCGGCGCCTGCCGGAACGACACCCTGCGCAGGTAGGCCGGGACCGGGGTGAGACCCCGCTCCCCGGCCAGCGCCCCGAACTGGTTCACCGCGACCAGGAAGGCGATCAGATAGGTCGCGGCAAGTCCCCGTTGGAAGATCAGCCGGCCCGGCCAGTATCCGGGATCGGTGAGCCATCGCACGGCCGTCGCACCTCCTCTCCGGAGAGCCGGAAGACGCGGCGGAGGGCGACGAGGGCGGCGTGCCGGCCGCACATGCCGTGCACGCCGGGGCCCGGCGGGGTCGCGGACGAGCAGAGATAGATCCTCGGATTCGGCGTGGTGTACGGGACCCGGGCCAGGGTCGGCCGGAACAGCAATCGCAGGTCGTCGCAGGCCCCACCGGCGATGTCACCGCCGACGTTGTTCGGGTTGCGCGCCTCGACCGCAGCGGGTCCCGACACCACGCGGGCGAGGACCAGGTCGCGGAAGCCGGGGGCGAACCGCTCGATCTGGCGCTCGATCGCCCCGGTCAGATCGCCCGACCAGCCGTGGGGCACGTGCCCGTAGACCCACAGGACGTGAGAGCCCGCCGGTGCCCGGGACGGGTCGAACAGACTCGGCTGGGCCACGATGAGGAACGGCCGGTCCGGCGCCACACCGTCGTACGCCGCGCGCAGCGCCGTGCCGATCTCCGCGAACGTCGGGCCGATGTGTACGGTGCCGGCCCGCCTGCAGGGCTCGGCCGTCCACGGCACCGGCCCGGACAGCGCATAGTCGATCTTGAAGACGGCCGGGCCGTGCCGGTAACGGCGCAGCCGGTCGGCGAACCGGTCCGGCAGCCGGGGCCCCGCGAGGGCGGCCAGGTGCTCGGGCATCACGTCGAGCAGGTAGGCGCGGGCGGAAGGCAGCTCGCCGAGACCCCGTACGAGGCGCCCGGTTTCGATCCGGCCGCCGAGCGAGCGCAGGTGGTCCGCCAGGGCGTCGGCGATGGCCTGGGAACCGCCCGCGGGGAACGGCCAACCCACCTCATGGGCCGCGAGGGCGAACACCAGCGCGAGTCCCCCGGTCGCGGGCGTACTGAGCGGCGCGATGGCGTGCGCGGCCAGCCCGGCGAGCAGGCCGCGGGCGTGCTCGCCCCGGAACAGCCGGGCGAGCAGCGCGGCGGGCGCGGCGGCCCGTACGCCGAACCGGGCGAGCAGCAGCGGGTGTTCGGGCAGACCGTCGAGCGGAGCGCGCAGCACGTCAGGCGCGAGGTCGCCCCAGCGGCCCAGGAACGGCCCGACGAGACGACGGTAGGTCGGGCCGTCCCGCCCGAGCACCACCGCGGTCTCCTCGACGGACCGGCCCAGGATCGCGGCCGACCCGTCGGGGAAGGGGTGCGCGAGCGGGAGCGGTGGCTCGACCCAGGTCACGCCATGCCGCTCCAGCGGCAACGCACGGAAGGCGGGCGACCCGGCACCGAGCGGATGCACGGCGGAGCAGACATCGTGCCGGAAGCCCGGCAGGGTCAGCTCCTCGGTGCGCGTACCGCCGCCCACCTCCGCCGCCGCCTCGTACACCCGCACGGTCAGTCCGGCCCGGGCGAGCGTGACCGCCGCGGTCAGGCCGTTCGGACCGGCGCCGACCACGACCGCGTCGACTTCGACCATGAACCGTGGGCTGCCCCGACCGCAGATCCTTACACCAACCGGTGCCCCGGCGGGTGTTCAGGACATGATCGCTGGCGGATGCCGCGCATAGGTAGGGAGGCGGTAAGCGCCAAGGATCATGAGAGGTGGCCCGGCGGCGCGGTCGGAGGGACGCGCCAGTCCAGGACGGTGCCGCCGCCGTCGCGGGGGCGGATCTCGAAGCTGCCGCCGAGGTCGTCGGCCCGTTGGGCCATGTTCCGGAGGCCGCTGCGGCGGCCGTCCTCGGGGATTCCGACGCCGTCGTCCTCGACGCGCAGCACGAGTTCGTCCCCGACCACGAGGGAGACGCTGACGTGCCGGGCACCGGAATGCCGCGCGGCGTTGGACAGGGCCTCCTGCAGGACCGCGATGACCTGGTCCCCCGTCGCCTCGTCGACCACGATGTCCAGCAGGCCGTCCAGCCGGACGGCCGGGGCGAAGCCCAGCGTCTCGGCGGCACTGTCGATGATGCCGTGCACCCGCGTCCGTAGCGTCTGCTCCATCGTGCTCTGCAGCGCGAAGATCGTCGAGCGGATCTGCCGGATCGTGTTGTCCAGGTCGTCGACCGCCCGCTGGACGCGTACGGCGACCTCCGGATTCTCGGTGATCTTGATCGCGCTCATCAGCGTCATGGCGGTCGCGAACAGGCGCTGGATGACCGTGTCGTGCAGGTCCTTGGCGATCCGGTCGCGATCCTCCAGCAGGGTCAGGCGCTCGGCGTCGCGGCGGCGCCCCGCCAGCTCCAGTCCGACGGCCGCCTGCGCCGCGAACGACTCCAGCAGCCGGCGCACGGGTTCCCCGAAAACGGGTTTGCCGGGGGCGTTGACCACGGAGAGGACACCGCGCGCTCCGCTGCCCAGCCCCAGGGGCACGAGCAGCGCCGGGCCGGTCGGCACCGCCTCGGGTACGCCGAGCCGGCTTCCGTCCGCACCGGCGTCGGTGAGGACGAGGGGGTCGCCGCTGCGGAACACCCGGCCGGCCAACGACGCGTCGATGGGCACCCGCAGCCCGCGGAGCTCCTCGGCGTGCTCTCCGGCGACCGCATCGACGACCAGTTCGCCGCCCTCCACCAGCGCCACCGTGGCCAGGTCCGCGTCACAGATCTCCCGGGCGCGCTCGGTCACGAGTTCGATGACCTCGGTGGCCTGCGTCCCGGACAGCAGCGACGTCGACACCTCCGCCGACGCCTGCAGCCACCGCTCACGGCGCCGGGCCTCCTGGTAGAGCCGGGCGTTCTCGATCGCCACACCGGCCGCGGTGGCGAGCGCGGTCACCACGCTCTCGTCGTCCTCGTCGAACTCCCCACCGCCGACCTTCTCGGTCAGGTACAGGTTGCCGAAGACCTCATCCCGTACCCGGATCGGCACACCGAGGAAACCGCGCATCGGCGGGTGGTTGTCCGGAAACCCGGCCGAGTCCGGGTGCGCGGCCAGGTCCGGCAGCCGCAGCGGACGGGGCTCCTTGATCAGCAGGCCCAGGATGCCGTGGCCGTGGGGCCAGTGGCCGATCTCGGCGATCTCCTCCTCGCCGACGCCCACGGTGATGAACTGCACGAGCCGCCCGCCGTCGCCGATCACCCCGAGCGCGCCGTACCGCGCCTCCACCAGGGTGGTCGCAGCTTCGACGATGCGACCCAGGACGGTCTCCAGCTCCAGGTCGCTGCCGATCGACACGACGGCCTCGAGCAGCGCGTGCACCCGGTCGCGGGTGGCCAGGACCGCGTCCAGTCGCGACTGGAGCTCACCGAGGAGGTCGTCCAGTCGCAGCTGTGGCAGTGACAGATGAGCGTGCTCGTCGCCGGGCGTGTCCTGCGGCACGTGGGACGTTCCTCTCGGACGGGGCCTTCGACTTCCTCTCTATCATCGGCATCCCCCCGATCGGCCGGCTACTCCCGCCGTGACCTCGCGGTTCTCGGCTCGCGCGCCTCAGCCGGCGGGGAGGGCGTCGCCGGTCTCGAGGAGGGTCTTGAGGCTGGAGATCACGGCAGGCCAGCCCTGGCTGATGTTCGGCAGGACCGCGCTGGCTCGGTGGCGACCTTTGGCGGCGCAGGCCGAACGGCCGCGAGCCCGGGTCCGACCGGGCTCGCGCGGCCGTCTCAGGTGCT
>JBJMIW010000225.1:0-12443 GCA_045806665.1 Actinoallomurus sp. | reverse complement strand
GAACCGCTCGGCGAGGTACTCCACGAGCCGCGCGTCCCAGTCGGCACCGCCGAGCTCGTGGTCGCCGTCGGTGCAGACCACGGAGATGTCGCCGCCGCGCAGGGTGATCACGGTGGTGTCGAAGGTGCCGCCGCCGAGGTCGTACACGAGGATCGTGCGGTCCTCGGCGTCGCCGCCCAGCACGCCGTACGTGATGGCGGCGGCGATCGGCTCGGAGATGATGTCGATGACGTTGAGCCCGGCGATGCGGCCCGCCTTGCGGGTGGCGTCCCGCTCGGCGGCCCCGAAGTAGGCCGGCACCGTGATGACGACGTCGCGGACCTCCTCGCCGGTCGTCGCCGTGGCGTCGGCCACCAGCTTGCGCAGGACGAAGGCGGAGATCTCCTCGGGGGAGTACTCCCGGTCGTGCAGCTCGCGCGGGACCTCGTGGCCCATGTCCCGCTTGATCAGACTCACCACGAGGTCGGGGAACAGGACCGCGGTGTCCTTCGCCGGCGCGCCGACGACGACGTTTTCGGCGGACTCGAAGTAGACGACCGACGGCGTCGTGTCGGTGCCCTCCATGTTCCGCAGCACGGTCGGGCGGCCGACGTCGTCGACGCGCGCGATGCACGAGTGGGTCGTGCCCAGGTCGATACCGTAGACAGCCATCTCAATCTCCTCCGACGGGTTCGGCCGCCGCCCGGGCGACGATCACCTCGGCACGTCGTGCGATCCGGTCACCACGGACGAAGCCGGCCCGGTGCACCCTCGTGACGGTGCCGTCGAGCTCCGCGTCGTCCACGTCCTCCGTGCCCGCCGGGCGGTGCCGCGCCGGGTCGAACGTCTCACCGGCCTCGACGGACATCGGCTCCACGCCGGTGCGGGCGAGCACCTCCGCCAGCTCGTCGGCGATCGCCGCCAGCAGCACCGGTGTGTGCGCCGCGTCCACCGCCTCCCGCTCGGCCTCCCGCCGGACCAGGTCGTACAGGCGGTACAGCGCCGCGCGCACCGGCTCGAACGCCGCCTGCAGCTCGCCGTGGCGCAGCCGCTGGTTGTCCTCGTAGAGCCGGTCGATGACACGCTCCCGGTGTGCCGCCCGCTCGTGCCCCCGGCCGACCGTGTCGGTCAGGCCGGTCAGCAGCGAGCGGAGCTCGTCGAGGGACGCCGCGATCGACCGACCGGGGTCGCCGGCCGGCGGGGCGCCGGTCCCCCCGATGGGGGGCTCGGGGTCAACGGGCATGGTCTCACACCATAACTCTGAGTGAGCAAGGACGTCAGCCCATTGTCTCCATCTGCGGAAGCGTGCACCACCCTTCCGGGGAGTTCGATGTTCCCGCCCGTCACTTTTCTGCACTCGCGGATCCGGCATTTCCCGCTGGACCTGGCGTATATCACAGAGAGTGATGTCTCGCCCCACAAGTGATGCATCGCGACAAAGCAACCGCCGATCGCGTCCGGGGTGGACGCGGGTGAATGGCCGGTGATAGCGCTGTTCGCAAGGTTTGACTTCTCATCCGCGTCCAAATACGACAGAAGGACGAAGAAGACGACCGGCCGTCGGGCGCCCGGTCCCAGGCATGGCGCCGCCGGCGGCGGGACGGTGAGGCAGAGAGGCCAGCCGATGCGCCAGCTCAGTGCCCTTGACGCGCAGTTCCTCAACGTCGAATCCGGAGGGACGGTGGCCCACATCGCCGGCCTGGCGACCCTGGGCCCCGCCGGGACGCCGACCGGCCGCCTGACCCTCGACGACCTGATGGAGCTGATGCGCCGGCGGCTCCCGATGGTGCGGCAGTTCCGCTGGCGGCTGGCCGAGGTGCCGCTCGGACTCGACCATCCGTACTGGATCGAGGACCCGGACTTCGACCTCGAGTACCACGTCCGCGAGATCGCCCTCCCGGAACCGGGCGACGACCGGCAACTGGCCGACCAGGTGGCGCGGCTGCACCAGCGGCCGCTCGACCGCGGGCGGCCGCTGTGGGAGATGTACCTCATCCAGGGCCTGCGCGGCGGCCGGATCGCGCTGTACGCCAAGATCCACCATGCGCTCATCGACGGCGTCGCCGCCGCGCAGATCGTCGCGGCCCTGCTGGACCTCGAGCCCGAACCCCGCGGGGTCGACGTCGCCGACGACTGGCGGCCGGAGGATCCCCCGAACGCCTGGAGCCTGCTGGCCGGCGCGGCCGCCCGCGCCGCCGTGCACCCCCTGCGCACGACCGGCGGGCTGCTGCGCGCGGTCCCGTACCTCGACACCCTCCCGCTGGTTGAGCGCCTGCCCGGCATCGGCGCCCTCACCGGTGCGCTGCGCATGGCCGTCCGTATGGGGGACGTCCCTCCTCAGGCGGATCTGACCGCCCCGCGGACGCCGTTCAACGGGCCGGTGACGCGGCACCGCCGGGTCGCGTTCGGCTCGCTACCGCTCGACGAGGTGAAGAAGGTCCGGCACGCACTCGGCGTGAGCGTCAACGACGTCGTCATGGCACTGTGCGCCGGCGCCCTCCGGCGATGGCTGATCGACCACGACGCCCTGCCCGGCCGGCCCCTGATCGCCGCCGTGCCGGTCTCCACCCGTGCGCTGGACGACGAGACCCACGGCAACCAGGTGTCGGCCATGTTCACCCCGCTGCCGACGCACCTCGCCGACCCCGAGGCACGGGTCGCGGCGATGCGCGACACCATGACGACGGCCAAACGGCGTCTCGTCGCCACGCCGGAACGCTGGCTGGAGGATCTGACCGCCGTGGTGCCCCCGGCGTTCGGCGGCCTGGCGGTGTGGGCGCTGTTCCGCCTGGGCCCCTCCGCCATGCCGCCGATCAACCTGGTGATCTCAAACGTCGCCGGGCCGCAGTTCCCGCTGTACCTGTGCCGGGCCGAGGTCCTCGCGTACTACCCGCTGTCGGTCGTCAGCGACCTGAGCGGCGGGCTGAACATCACCGTCTTCTCCTACAACGGCAACCTCGACATCGGCCTGACCGCCTGCCGCGAGATGGTCCCCGACGTGTGGTCCCTGATCGACCACCTCGGCGAGGCACTGGAAGAGCTGAAGCGGCTGTGACCGGGTCCCCCGCCGCGCGCTATCGGATTGCCGCCCCGGCCTGGCGCTGGGCCATCACGGCCAGCACGTGCTCGACCAGGGCGATGAGGACCTGCTTGCCGGACTCGCGACTGCGTACGTCACAGAGGATGACCGGGACCCGGGGGTCCAGGTCGAGCGCCGCGCGGATCTCCTCGGTGTCGTACTGGATGGCGCCGTCGAAGCAGTTCACCCCGACGATGAAGGGCAGCCGCCGCCGCTCGAAGTAGTCGATGGAGGGAAAGGAGTCGGCCAGGCGGCGGGTGTCGGCGAGCACGACCGCGCCCAGGGCGCCGAGGGCCAACTCGTCCCACATGAACCAGAACCGGTCCTGGCCGGGCGTCCCGAAGAGATAAAGGACGAGGCCGTCGCGGATGGTGATGCGGCCGAAGTCCATCGCCACCGTGGTCGTGGTCTTGCGCTCCACACCGGAGGTGTCGTCGATGCCGACGCTGCGGTCCGTCAGCTGTTCCTCGGTCCGCAGCGGCTTGATCTCGCTGACGGCGCCCACCAGGGTCGTCTTGCCGACCCCGAATCCGCCCGCGACGAGGATCTTCACCGCGAGCGGCATGGCGGCAGCGCCCCGCGAGGGGTCAGAGCGCCTGGAGTCCATTGAGCACTTCCTTCAAAACCCGTTCGTTGGGAAGACGGTTCTCTGCTGTTTCAGGACGGCGTACGACGATCAGCCCGAGGTCCAGCAGGTCGCCCAGCAGGACCCGGATGACGCCCAGGGGGAGCTTGAGCTTCGCCGAGATCTCCGCCACCGAGAGCGGGCGCACGCACAGGTCGAGAATGGCGACGTGCTCCGGGCCCGCGTTCGGCGGAGCGAACGTCGACGTCGCCGCCGTCGCGATGATCGCAATGAGGTCGAAGCCCTCCCGCGAGGCCCTGGTCCGGCCCCGCGTGAGGGCGTACGGCCGGACCACCGGACCGGCCTCGTCGTCGAGCCATTCGCTCATTCAGCCGTCCCGCCTCATGGGCCGTTGTCGGGAGGGAGGCAACCCCGGGTGCCCGTCGTTTTGTCCTCGCACGGTCACCGGACCTCACGATTCCACGGCCGAGCGAGGAAGAGTCGACATGTGCTGGCCGACGCGCTTGACCAGCATCGCCATCTCGTAGGCGATCATGCCGACGTCCGCGTCGGCTCCCGCCAGCACCGCGAGACAGGCGCCCGATCCGGCCGCCGTGACGAACAGGAACGCGTGGTCCATCTCGACGATGGTCTGACGCACGCCGCCTCCGCCGAACTGGCGTCCGGCGCTGCGGGCGAGGCTCTGGAAGCTCGCGGCGACCGCCGACAGGTGCTCGGCGTCCTCCCGCGTGAGGTCGGCGGACGAGCCGACCAGAAGGCCGTCGCTGGACAGCACCACCGCCTGCCGCACCTGGGCGACGCGAGTGACGAGGCTGTCCAGCAGCCAGTTGAGTTCCCCGGCAGAACCCGCTGACATCAGATGTCCTCCTCTTCGTGATGGGTGGCGGCCTGCTCGGCGTCCGTGCGACCGCGCAGCCATCCCTTCTGAATGGAGCTCAGCATGGTGCGGAGCTCCTCCGGTGAACGCTCGTTGCTCATCGCGTCGGTGACAGGTTCGACCTCTTCGCGAAGCTGGGGGGCCAGATTCGCCTGCCGGACGCGGCGCGGGAGCGTGGGCCTGGTCCCGGGAGCCGCGGGTTCAGCGGTTCCGGACGATGCGGGTGGCGGAGGCGACGCGGGACGGGCCGTGTCCGCGGGCTCCTCGACAGGGTCGAACACCGAACGGCTCTGGGGCACCACGCCGCCGTGCCGGGAGGGGAGCGGCGGCCGCTCCTCGGACGTCCCGCCATGACGGGACGGCAACGGGGGCCGGTGCTCCTCGGCGGGCGGTGGCCAGTGCCCGCCACGCGCGCTCCCGCCCAGGCCCGTGCTCTCTCCATATGACGTCACGCCGGGGGAGTACCCACCTGATTCGGAGGAGTATCCATCGGATTGAGGCGAGTAGTCGCTGGTTCCCGCCTCGTAGTCGCCCAGGCCCGTCGAGCCCGTGCCGTACTCGGTCGGGACGGCGTCGTGGCCGCCGAGGCTGGACGAGTAGGGGGTCGACCCGTACGGATCGGCCGGGAACGATCCCGCGTCGGGCCCCGCCGCGTCATTGTCCGTCGAGTACGCGCCGGCCCCGTAGGCCGGGAACGACTCCGTGTCGGGCCCCGCCGAGTCCTGCGACCGGCCGTCGGAGCCGCGGGAGTCGCCGCTGCCGTACGGTTTCGCGTCGTACGGACCCGTCGTGAACCCGGACTGCGTCATGCTGTCGCCGCGGCGCTGGGGCAGTGGCGGCCGGTCGCCCCGGACCGCCTGAATCGGCCCGGTGATGGGACCGGCATCGGAGGGGCTGTTCGGACGGGTCGGCGCGCCGATGGCGCCGATCGGGACGAGGGCGTCCTCAGCGCGCCGGGTGGTCGCCGGCCGCCCGGACTCCAGCTCCGGCCGTTCGTCGCCGTGGGCGACGATCGCGTCGGGCAGCAGGACGATCGCCGTCGTCCCGCCGTACGGCGAGGTGCGGAGGGTCACCTGAATGCGGTGCCGCTGGGCCAGCCGGCCGACGACGAACAGGCCGAGCTGGGCGCTGTTGGACAGGTCGAACTCCGGCGGGTTCGTCAGCCGCTCGTTCGCGCGATCCAGGGTGGACTGGTCCATGCTCAGCCCGCGGTCCTCGACCTCGAACGCGAAGCCGTGCGCCACGACCTGCCCCGTGACCTGGACGGTCGTGTCCGGCGGGGAGAACAGCGTCGCGTTCTCGATGAGCTCGGCGAGCAGGTGGATGAGGTCCGCGACGGTGGGGCCGGCGACGGCCACCCGGGGCATGGTCGCCACGGTGACCCGGGCGTAGTCCTCCACCTCGGCCGCGGCGGCGCGGGCGACGTCGACGGTCGGGACCGGGTTGCGCCAGCCACGGCCGGGCGCCTGCCCGGACAGGATGATGAGGCCCTCCGCGTGCCGCCGCATGCGGGTGGCCAGGTGGTCGAGGCGGAAGAGGTCGTCCAGCTCGTCGGGCTCGGTGACCCGGCGCTCCATGGAGTCCAGCAGGCTGAGCTGGCGGTGCAGCAGCGCCTGGTTCCGGCGCGCCAGGTTGAGGAAGACCTCGCTGATGCTGCGCCGCAGGCCGGCCTCCTCGACCGCGCCCTGGATCGCGGTCCGGCGGGCGGCGTTGAACGCCTGGCCGACCTGGTCGATCTCCTGGGTGCCGAAGGACAGCGGCGGGGCCTCGGCGGCGACGTCGACCTCGTCGCCGCGGCGCAGCCGGCGGATGACGCTGGGGAGCCGCTCGTTGGCCAGGTCGAGGGCCGCGCGGCGCAGCCCGGTCAGGTCACGGATGACCGAGCGGCCGACCCACAGCGACAGGATGAGCGAGGCGATGACCGCCACCAGACCGAGCGCACCGGCCAGCGCGACGCGCAGGATGATGCCGTCCGCGATCGGCTTGGCGCGATCGGCGGCGCTCGCGGTGGCCGCCAGTTCCAGGCCGCGCAGGCGGGTGATCACCGAGGAGACCGTGGTCTTCCACTTCACGTCCATGCCGGCCATCGGGTTCATGGCGGCCTGGGCGCCGCCCATGCCCCCCTTGCCGCCCTTGGCCGAGTGCTGCGGCATGTTGTCGGTGAAGTCGTTCTCCAGCGACTGCAGCCGGGCGAACTCGGGCGTCGAGACGATCCGCTGGTAGTAGGTGCGGTCGGCGGGACGCAGGTCGGGGAAGACCTCCTCGTAGAGGTTGCGCTGGGTTCCGACGAGCTTGGTGAACTGCACGTGCTCGGAGAACGTCAGGTGTCCGGAGGCCAGCGCGCCGGCCAGCAGCGCGTCCTCCTCGGACATGACCTCCCGCGCCCGGGTCAGGGAGACTTCGGTCTTGTAGTCCTTGGTGATGTCCGGATCGCTCAGCGTCGACAGCGACGACTGGAGGGCGGTGATGGCGGCGATCGTGTCGGTGAAGTCGGCGAACGCCTGGGTGCGGCTCGCCGCGCCACTGTCGATCGCGCGCCGCTTGGCCTGTAGCCCGTCCAGGTGCTGGAGCACGTCGCGCGTCCACTGCCTGGCCTGGGCGTTCGCGGCCTTTTGCGCACCCGGGTCGACGGCCAGCCGCCGGAACAGGTCGGCCTGCCGGTCGGTGATGAGACGGCCGGACTCCATTGACGCCCGGTCGCCGGTCGACTTGCTGCCGAGGAACACCATCGACAGCCGGCGCTCCTGCGCCAGGGCGCTGCCCAGGGCACCGGAGGGGTAGCCCAAGTGGTCCTGAATCGTGTTGACGTGACGCAGGTTCAGGCCGTCGCCGAGGGTGATGCTGGCGGCGAACGCCCACAGAGTGCTGAGTGAGACCAGGGGAACGATCAGCAGCAGGACGATCTTGAAGCGGACTGACCGGAACACGCGGCCGACCCGAGACCGGGACGACCTTCGACTGACATCTGATCCCACTCGTCGGTCCTTAGATTGCACCGCGACAGGCTCGACTTTCAGTGAGGCGGGGGAAACACCGTGTGAACGCGCGAGACTCTACTAGACGCGAAGCTGGCTACTGGACGCGTCCGGAAATATCGGGCATGAAACACCCGGATACCCGGGGTGAACGCCATGCAGTCAGAGCCGAAATAACCGCAGGTAGCGGGGGATTTACCGCCGCAACAGGCTCGGGTCCGGCCAAGAACTGGATTTCGGACGATCGGTGACAAGGACTCTGCATCCTCCTCCTGACACCCCTAGAATCCGCGTTCGTGATCCATGACGACCAGCCCCCGGAGACGCTTCCCGTACGTGGACGCTCGCCGCTACCCGGCGGGCGTCACCGCCGGCCGGGCAGCGGTGATCTTCCCCCCGACGCCCCGGTCCTCGTCCTGGCGGTACCCGGGACGGTCCCGGACGTCGGGACCGAAATCGCGGGGCTCATCCGCACGTCCCGTACCGACATCGACATCCGGGTCGCGCCCATCGGCGGTCCCGCGTTCGCGGAGACCCTGAGGAGCCTGCCCGAGGGCCGCTCCGCGGTCGTCGTGCCGTTGGTCACCGGCCCCCACCCGCAGGCGTACCAACACATCGAGGCGGTGGTCGCGGAGACCGGCGCGCGCGCTACCGTCACCGATCCGCTCGGGCCCCATCCGCTGCTGGCCGAGGCGCTGCACGTGCGGCTCGCGGACAGCGGCCTGGCCCGCGCCGACCGGATCCGGCAGTTCAGCATCGGCGCGTCCGTCGACGGCGTCATCGTCGCCACGGTCGGCGGCGATCTGGCGGTCCGCGAGGCCGACATGACCGCCGTCCTCCTCGCGGCACGGCTCGCCGTGCCGGTGGTCGCCGCGTCGATCGATGGTCGCCCGACGGTCGCCGACGCGGTGGCCCGGCTGCGCGAGTCCGGCGGCCATCGCCTGGCCATCGCCCCCTTCGTCATCGGACCCGAGATCGACTTCGAGCGTCTCGCCAAGCTCGCCAGCGAGGCCGGCCTCGGCTGCGCCGAGCCGCTGCGCGCCCACAGTTCCGTGGTCCGCCTCGTGAACCTGCGCTACGAGGTCGCCCTGGACGAGGAGCTGTCATGAGGCGGGCGGTACCGGTGACTGGTGGGCCCCAGTACGGAGTCGCCGTGGATGAGGCGGCGGAACCGGTGTCGGGTGGACCCGCAGTACGGAGTCGCCGTGGACGAGGAGCTGTCATGAGGCGGGCGGTACCGGTGTCGGGTGGGCCGCAGTACGGAGTCGCCGTGGATGAGGAGCTGTCATGAGGTTCGCCGAGTCGCAAATTCGTACGGTCAGGGTGGGCGCGTCGACGAGGTTCGCCCGGCTCGCAGGCGCAGCCGCGCTCGCGCTGGCGGTGGCCGGGTGCGGCGGTGGCTCCACCGGGAGGGGCCCCGCGGAGGTGCCGCGCCTCGCCGTCCAGCAGGAGATCGGGGCCTCCGAGGGCCAGGTCAACATCATCATCTGGGCCGGATACGCCGAGAACGGCTCCACCGACAAGACCGTCGACTGGGTACACCCGTTCGAGAAGAAGACCGGCTGCAAGGTCAACGCGAAGATCGCCGACACGTCCGACTCGATGTACGCCCTGATGAAGACCGGGCAGTACGACGGCGTGTCGGCCTCCGGCGACTCGTCGCTGCGGCTGATCTACGCCGGCCTGGCCGCGCCCGTCAACACGAACCTGCTGAAGAACTACCAGGACATCCCGTCGTACCTGAAGAACCAGCCGTACAACTCGGTCAAGGGCCAGATGTACGGCGCGCCGCACGGCTACGGCGCCAACTACCTGACGTACCGTACGGACAAGATCTCGGGCACGCCGACGTCCTGGAGCCTCGTCTGGGACAAGAACGGCCCCGCCGCCGACCATGTGGTCGCGTACGACTCGCCGATCTACATCGCCGATGCGGCGCTCTACCTGAAGGCGCATCGCCCGGACCTGAAGATCACCGATGTGTACGAGCTGTCGCAGAAGCAGTTCGACGCCGCCGCCGCACTGTTGAGGCAGCAGCGCTCGAACGTCAACCAGTACTGGTCGAACTACCTGGACGAGGTCCAGGCGTTCAAGGCGGGCGACAACTACGGGGGCACGGCCTGGCAGGTGACCGCCAACCTCGCCAAGGCGGAGAAGGCCCCCATCGGGACCACCATCCCGACGGAGGGCGCCACCGGCTGGTCGGACACCTGGATGATCGCGTCCCATGCCGAGCACCCGAACTGCATGTACAAGTGGATGAACTGGATCACATCGCCCAAGCCGCAGGCCGCGGTGGCGCAGTGGTTCGGTGAGGCCCCGGCGAACCCGAAGGCCTGCAAGTACGCGGCGAAGGGCTTCTGCACGCAGTTCCATGTGGGCGATATCGACTTCTATAAGCGTCTTGCGTTCTGGAAGACTCCCGTCGCAGACTGTGGTGATTCTCGCGGAGCGAGTTGCGTCGACTACGCCAAGTGGACGGAACTCTGGACGCAGATCAAGGGATAGATGATCAGATGAACACCGAAGAGCCCGGCGTCTCCGCCGCGGTCAGCCTCCGCGCGGTACGCAAGACCTTCGGGGAGGTCACCGCCGTCGACGGCGTTGACCTGGAGATCCGCGATGGCGAGTTCTTCGCCATGCTCGGCCCCTCGGGGTCGGGGAAGACGACGGTGCTGCGCATGATCGCCGGCTTCGAGACGCCGACCTCCGGGACGGTGCGTCTCGGCGGCCGCGACGTCACGAGGCTGCCGCCGTTCGAGCGTGACGTCAACACCGTCTTCCAGGACTACGCGCTCTTCCCCCACATGAACGTCCTGGCCAACGTCGAGTACGGCCTCAAGGTGAAGAAGGTCCCGAAGGGCGAGCGCCGCGAGCGCGCGCTGCAGGCGCTGCGGTCCGTCCGCCTCGAGGGCTACGACACCCGCAAGCCGGGCCAACTGTCCGGCGGGCAGCGTCAGCGCGTGGCGCTGGCCCGCGCGCTGGTCAACCGCCCGAAGGTGCTGTTGCTCGACGAGCCGCTCGGCGCCCTCGACCTCAAGCTCCGCGAGGAGATGCAGGTCGAGCTGAAGGCCATTCAACGGGAGGTCGGGATCACCTTCCTGTTCGTCACGCACGACCAGGAGGAGGCGCTGACCATGGCCGACCGGGTCGCGGTGTTCAACGCGGGCCGGATCGAGCAGGTCGACAGCCCCGCCGAGGTGTACGAGAAGCCGGCGTCCGCCTTCGTGGCGGGATTCGTCGGCACCTCCAACCTCATCGAGGGCGACGCGGCCAAGTCCATACTCGGCCGGCCGGGCGTCTACAGCGTCCGGCCGGAGAAGCTCCGCGTCGAAACGGACCTCGACGCGGAACTGCCCGAAGGCGAGCACTCCGCGACCGGCACGGTGGCGGAGGTCGTCTACGCGGGGGCGGCCACCCGGTTCGTCGTGGACCTCGACGCCGGAGGCCGGCTGGTGGCACTGCAGCAGAACCTGCAGTCCTCCTCGATGGACGTGCTCAAGCTACGCGAAGCCCGGGTCAGGCTCGCGTGGCGTCGTGAGCACGAGTTCACCATCCCCGGTCCGATGTGATGTCGGCCGGTCACCGCCCGACCGGCCGTCTCACCGCGGCGTCAGCCGCGGTCTTCCCCGAGAAAACCCCTCACTGATCGGAGTCTCCATGCGCGCCACGCGCCTCGCGCTCGTCGCGGTGGCCGCCGTCTCTGTGCTCGCCGCCGGCTGCGGCGGCAAGAGCGGCGGATCGCACCACGGCGGGACCGATGCCGCAGGGTTCACGCCCCCCAAGATCCCCGCCCTCAAGTCGCTCGGCCAGGGCGAGGGCCAGGTCAACCTGGTCTCTTGGGCCGGGTACGTGGAGGACGGCTCGAACAACAAGGCCCTCGACTGGGTCCACCCGTTCGAGCAGCAGACCGGCTGCAAGGTCAACAACAAGGTGGCCGGCACGTCGGACGAGATGGTCAGCCTCATGAAGACCGGGCAGTACGACGCGGTGTCCGCATCGGGCGACGCCTCGCTGCGGCTGATCGCCGGTGGCACGGTCGCTCCGGTGAACACCGGCCTGGTCCCGAACTACGCGGACATCTTCCCGGACCTGAAGAACAAGCCGTGGAACTCCGTCGACGGCAAGATGTACGGCATCCCGCACGGCCGGGGCGCCAACATGCTGATGTGGCGGACCGACAAGGTGAACCCCGCCCCCGACTCGTGGAGCGTGGTCTTCGACCCGAACTCCCCGTATAAGGGACACATCACCGCGTACGACTCGCCGATCTACATCGCGGACGCCGCGCTGTACCTCATGTCGACGCAGCCCGCTCTGGGGATCAAGGACCCGTACGCGCTGGACCAGAAGCAGTTCGACGCCGCGGTCAACCTCCTCAAGGAGCAGAAGCCGCTCATCGGCGAGTACTGGGCGGACGCCACCAAGATCCAGCAGTCGTTCAAGAGCGGTGACACCGTTCTCGGCACGGCCTGGCAGGTCATCGCCAACGGGCTGGCGGGCGAGAAGGCCCCCGTCCAGACGGTGCTGCCGAAGGAGGGCGCCACCGGCTGGTCCGACACCTGGATGGTGGCGGCTCAGGCCAAGCACCCGAACTGCGCGTACAAGTGGCTCGACTGGGTCGTCTCCCCGAAGGTCAACGCGCAGATCGCCGAGAGCTGGGGTGAGGCGCCGGCCAACAGCAAGGCGTGCGCCCTGACCACCGACAAGAACTTCTGCAACACCTACCATGCGGCAGACCTGCCGTACTGGACGAAGGTCCACTACTGGAACACGCCGATCACGCAGTGCATCGACGGCCGCAAGGACGTCAAGTGCGTGGCCTCCAAATGGCTCAGAACGGCCGTGGTGGCCGCTAACCCAGCAGTCGAGAACAGGAAAATGGACATGACAACGATCGGAGTATCACGGCGAAAGGCGCTCAAAGCCGGAGCGTGCGCCCTGGCG
>JBJMIW010000224.1:0-8354 GCA_045806665.1 Actinoallomurus sp. | reverse complement strand
GGCGCGGGACGTCCCCGGCGACGCCGCTCACCACCCCCAGCACCAGGAACTCGGCACACCACCCGGCGAGCGCGACCAGCAGCCACACGTCGCGGCGGCGGCTCACGGCGAGGACGGCCGCGACGGTGAGCAGCAGTTCGCCGACGCCCGAGACGCCCAGCAGGGCCGTCACCGTCCCGCCGCCCGCTCCGAGCATCCGCGCGGCGTCCCGGTGGCGACCGGACCAGTCGAGCAGCGAACCGACCCGGGTGGCGCCGAAGACGATGAGGAACACGCCCACCGGATGGTGCAGGCGGTGCCAGCCGGCACCCGGCTCCGCCGACCGTGATCCCGCCTCGAGTACCATGTGCGCCCCTCTCCTCTACCGCCGTCTACGACGCGCGCGCGGCCTGCGGAGTTGGCGGCAGGGCGGAACATCCCGGCGAAAGGTCCTCCCGCGAGCATGCCGGTCGGGAGGGGAAACGTGCCACCGGAACGGACCTTCCTCACCCCCGGTGGGCCTGCGCCGGGCAAGTTCATGCGTGTTCGGTGCTGCGCATTGCGCGCCCCGCACCATGTCGGAATGCTGATCCTCCGTCGGGACGGATCCGTTCCAGGAGGGGTGATCCGAGCGTGTCGAATGAGACAGCCGCCTTAGCGCGGACACGCATCCACTATCTCGAAAGCCTCGGCGACGAGCTCCGGGGGCGGGGCTTCGCCGTACGGCTGACGGTTCCACGGGCCGGACCACCGAGCCTGCATGTGGTGAACCCACAGGTGTCGGTTCTCGCCGAGCACATCCTCGCCGAGAACTCCGACGGCGGCTGGTGGTACTGGTGGTCGTGGGCCGAGCGGATCGCACGCGTCGATGATCTCGACGACGCCGTCGAACGCGTACTGCGGGTGCTCGCGACAACGGGCGAGCACGACTGAGGAGACGGTGCTGGAGGCGACCATGGGCCTCCAGTATCGGCCGTCAGGCTCGCGACCTGCTGGCTCCAGCGTCGCCTCGCGCCCGCCGTACGCCTTGGGCCAGCCCAGGCAGGTCCAGCCCGCCTCGCCGAGCCGGCGCTCCCAGTCGCGGCGCAGGTCGAAGCCCTCGTGTTCGCGTCCGAGGCCGCCGAGGCCGCGCGCCTCGGCGAACTCGCCGGTGAGTTCGGCCCGAGCCAGCCGCGCACCTCGGCCCGGAAGCCGGCGTCCATCAGCCGCCGAACCGGCCGTAGGAGCCCTTGTAGAAGACGAGCGGATCGCCGTCGTGGTGTTTGTCGAGATGGTGCACCTGGGCGACGACGATGACGTGGTCGCCGGCGACGTACTCCGCCTCTACAGAGCACTCCAGCCACGCGAGCGCACCGTCGATGACCGGGCTGCCGCCGGGGGACTTGGTCCACTCGAGGCCGGCGAACTTGTCCGTGCCCTTCGTGGCCAACTGGAGGCAGACCTCGCGCTGAGGCTCGGAGAGGATGTTGACGCAGTGCCGGTCCGCGCCGCGCAGTCTCGGCCAGGTGGAGCTGGTGTGGGCGACGCAGAAGGAGACGAGCGGCGGGTCCAGCGAGACCGAGGTGAAGGAGTTGGCGGCCAGGCCGGTGGGCCGACCCGTCTCGGGGTCGATCGCGGTGATCGCGACCACGCCGGTGGCGAACCGGCCGAGGATGTTGCGGAAGCGCATCGTGTCGATGCCGGTGACCTGGTCGGTGGCGCCCGGACGCGGTGTGCCGTTGGGCGAGCCGGGTGCGCGCCGGGGCGTGCTCTGGCCGGAGGATCGCGCAGCCGAACCCCGGGGGATCGGCGTGGCGGCGGTCGCGCCGTCGGGCATGACCGGATCCTTTCTCTTAGCCAACCGCTTGCTTGGACGATAGGCGGCGGGCTCCTGGGGTATCAAGTTGACCACGCGCCGCCCGATGCTCCACGTCTTCAGTAAAGCCCGGCCGGACCCCTCGAATTCCGGACGGGTGGTGAAATCAGCCGAAAGTCCTAGTTCCTGCGGTCCTCCTCGGCCCGCACGCCCCCGAGTACCGTCGCCAGCCTCGACGCCGCCCTGGGTGGTCGGCCCGGCGCTCGGGATCCCCGCATGGCCGTCCAGGCCGTCTTTCACGGACGTCGGCGACGATCACACGCTGGTGCGGTGGCGGCCGCGGTGAGATGTCCGCCACGCCGGTAGGCGGCATATTTCGCCGGGACAGTGCGTTTCCATGAGGTCGATCCGGTATTTTGGCGAGCGGCCCGTGTCATCGCACGCATTTCCCCAGCTCGCAGGCGTCTGACCGCGACGCGCCCCCATATTGCTCCGCGTTCCCCCGTAGCCCAGGAGACTGCTTGTTCTTCGGCATCATCCTCGCGTTGATCGCGACGGTCATGTACAACGCCGGCTTCGTCCTCGAGAAGCGGGCGTTGCGCGACCTGCCGCCGATCAGCGCGCACCGGGTGGGCCACCTCGTCCGCGTCCTGTGCGGCAGCCGGGCCTGGGTGACCGGCTTCCTCGTCATGGGGATGGGGCTGCTCTGCCAGCTCGGGGTGATGGCGCTGATACCGCTGAGCGTCGGCCAGCCGATCCAGCTCGCCGGCCTCGCGCTCCTCGTGGTGTTCTCAGCGATGTTCCTGGGCGAGCGGACCACGCCGCGCGAGTGGGCCGGGCTCGGCGTGCTCGCGCTGTCGCTGATACTCGTCTGCCTGTCGATGGAGCCGACCCGGCTCGGCGTGCGCGCCGACACCGGCGTGCTCCTCGCCGTCTCGGCCGGCACGGTCGTCCTCGGCCTCGGCACGTTCCTCTCCGCGATCCGCGCGGGGCGGCGCGCCGGCCGCCCGGTGCCCGGCGTGCTGTACGGTGCCGCGTCCGGCCTGCTCTACGGAGCCGCCGCGCTGCAGACCAAAGGTGTCGCCGGCTTCCTCGCCGACCATGCGGGCGGTTTCGTCGGCCGCACGCTCGCCTCGCCGTACCCCTACCTGTACGTGCTGCTGTCGGGCGCGGGCCTGCTGCTGTTCCAGACCGGCCTGCAGCGCGGCCGCGCCTCCATCGTGGTGCCGGTCTCCAGCGTCGTCGGCAGCGTGTACACCGTCATGGCCGGGACGGCCGTCTTCGGCGAGCCCCTGCCGGAGGACCCCGTCCGGCTCGCGCTGCGGTCGGCCGGATTCGCCGCCTCGATGATCGTTGTGGTGCTGATGCCCCGGCATGACGAGGAGCCGGTCGAGGTGCTCGGCGCCCCGGCCCTCGTCACCGACAAGGTGGGCTGAGCGACTCAGCGATCGACGGTGCGGGCGCGCAGCGCCTGCTTGTCGACCTTGCCGTTGGCGTTCGCGGGCAGGCTGTCGACGAGCATGACGCGCCGGGGGACCTTGTAGTTCGCCATGTGCTCGCGCGCCCACGCGATGATCTCGGCGGACGCTGAGCGCGAGCAGCCCCCGGGCCACCCGTCGCTTGGGAAGCGTGGCAGAGGGACCCTACGGCAAAAGGCGTGCGAAGCGGTGCAGCCGATCGACCGGGCCGGGAGTCGCGCGGATCAGGCGGCTTCGCGGGGAGTCCGCCGCGCGCCGATCAGGCGGAGTCGGACGAGTCCCGCGTCGGGGGAGCGGGGGCGGCACAGACTGTCATGAGCGACGCGGTGTACAGCGACTCGCTCATGCCGTCGAGCGCCTTCCGGGCGTGCGTCCGCGTCCGGTCGTCCTCGCCGACCGTGATCGCCAGCCAGGCGAGCCAGCCGGCGCCGACGACCCCCCAGAAGGACACTAGCCGGTATAGCGCGACCGCCGCCCCGGCCGGGACGGCGAGCGCCCCGAACGCGACGAGGGACGCGGCCAGGCTCGCCTCGACCGCACCCAGCCCGCCGGGAAGCAGCGGAAGGAGGCTGCCGGCGGCCTGGGCGGCGTAGTACGCGAGCATGACGGCGTACAGCGGCGTGTGCACCCCGACCGCGCGCTCGGCGGCTGCGAGGGAGAGGATGTCGAAGGCCCAGTTCAGCACGGCCATCAGGCCGAGGACGCCCCAGTCGGCCATGGTCAGGCGCAGCGCGCCACGGCCCTGCCACATCTCGGTGAGCGGTGCGGCGAGCCGGTGGCGCAGCAGCGGGCCGAAGACGCGCAGCGCCAGCCGGCTCATCGCGGCCCGCTGCCGATTCCACAGCACGGCGATCGCGCACACCGCGCCGACCAGGACAGCCAGGCCGGTGAGCGCGAACGACCGGGAGTCCGGTTCGGCGACCAGGGCGGTCAGGCCGACAACGACGTAGCCGAGGTTCATCACCACGCCGCCCAGCACGATCACGGCCGTCGCCAGCCGTGGCGTCGCTCCGCCACGGCGGAACTGGCGGAAGGTGAACGCCACGCTGACCGCCGGACCGACCGGCAGTGTCGTCGAGAGCGCATTGCCCGCGTAAGTGATCCGCAGCGCCCGGCGGAGCGGCATCCGCAGGCCGCCCGCCCGCAGCAGCCGCCGCTGCACCCGGGTGAACATCGCCATCGCCGCCAGCTGCGTCACCACCACCACGGCCAGCCAGCCGGGGTCGGCACCGACGGCGACGTGCCACAGTGCGCCCGCGTCGGGCAGCTGGTCGCGGAACGCCCAGGCCGAGACGCCGATCGCCACCAGCATCGCCGCGCGTCCCGTCCAGCGCAGCCATCGCCGGCGGCCCGGAAGGGGCGGCGCGGGCGGGATGTCGACGAGCGTCGGGGGGATCTCGGTCACAGAGGGCACCTCACCGGGGGTCTGTCGGGCCAACGAGCCGCGTGCGGCCCCGCATTCCCCGGATTGCCCGTTCCACCCCGTTCGAGACCGGGTCGGAACGCGGCTACAGGCCCACGGCCGGGGCGAGCCGGGCGCGATGGGACTCCGGGGTCCCGAACAGGCGCGCGGCCGCGGTCGCCCGCTTGAGATGCCGTGTTCCCAGGTGACGCCGATGCCGCCGAGGACCTGGATCGCCGCTGCCACAGGCGCGCGTCGTGCGCCATCGGGTCGGCCATGAGCCGCCACACGGCGGCGGGTGGGCACTCGCGCAGAGTCGCGGTCGCCTGATCCGTGTCGCTCAGTAGCCGCGCGTGCGGCGGGCGGCGGGGCGGGCGCCGCGGCCCGACACGCCCAGGCCGACCCGCTGGAAGGCGCGGATGAACTCACCGCCCAGGTTCACGCCCGCTCCCAGGGCGAGCGCCACGGACATCCCGCCGATCAGACTCAGGACGCCGGCCTGGGGCAACCCGAGGTTCAGTTCGATCATCCCGCGGTACAACGGCGTTCCCGGCAGCAGCGGCGCGATCGCGGGGACGGTGTACGGGAGGGCGGGCTCCTGACGGCGGCGGGCCAGGACGTTCCCGAGGACGCCGACGAGCACCGCGCCGATCGCCGAGGCCAGCACGGGTGTCACGCCGACGCCGCGTGCGAGGACGTACACCACCCAGA
Source organism: Actinoallomurus sp. (assembly GCA_045806665.1). Classification (GTDB taxonomy): domain Bacteria; phylum Actinomycetota; class Actinomycetes; order Streptosporangiales; family Streptosporangiaceae; genus Actinoallomurus. The sequence goes on along the minus strand of JBJMIW010000224.1, from coordinate 2,989 downwards.
TCAGCGCGCCGCCGAGCGCGGCCGCGGCGAGCGTCCGGCGGGGGACGGCGAGGCAGACCGCGAACGTCAGCGACACGGCCGCCGCGGCGGTCACCGTCACCGGCAGCAGGGACACGGGCGCGGCCGGCGGGTTGACGTCGACCGGGATCCCGAGGCGCACGGCGACGTACACGACCATGCCGAGTCCCGACACGATCGCCGCCACGATGAAGAACACCTCGAGCAGCCGCGCACCCGCGCTGATGAGATCGCCGGTGATGCCGTCCTGGATGCTCGCCACGAGCGGTCGTCCGGGCAGCAGCGCCAGGACGGCGCCGGTCACGATGGCCGACGCGTGGGCCGGCGCGCCCACCGCGATCACCAGTGAGGCGCTCGCCGCGCTGATCGCGGCGGCCATGGTGAGCTGGAAGAACTCCGCGACCCCGCGACGCGCGAGGGCCGCCGCCGCCCGGTCGCCGAGGACCGTCGCGACGAACGCCGTGCCGGCCACGAGCGGCCCGCCGCCGACCATGACACTGGCGGAGGCGGCGATCAGGCCCAGGAAGACGACGATGAGCCACGGCGGGTACGGCGGTGGCATGCGCTTGATCTCCGCGAGCCGCCGGTGCGCCTCCTCGACGTCCACCAGGCCGAGAGACGCCTCTTGGATGAGCGCGTGCAGGGCGACCAGCCGCCAGTACGCGGGGGAGCGGCGTCGGATCGCGCGCCCGCCGGTCACCGGCATCGCGCCGTGGCCGGGATGAACGTTCACCGTGATGACGGTGAACGTGACCGCCACGTCCGCGTGGGGGAGCTCGTACGCGACCGCAAGGCTGAGCATGGACTCGTTCACGCGCTCGGTGGCCTCGCCGCTGGCCAGCAGCAGCTCGCCGACCCGGAGGACGAGGTCGAGGGCCCGCGGGGACACGGAGTCACCGGGCTCCTCTTCGAGCGGTTCGGCGGAGACGTCGCCCATGAGGGTCCGCCACCTGTCTCGCAGTAGATTCGCCGCCACGCTCATAAGTCAGCTGTAACCCCCAATATCGGTCCTCCGGGGAAGGCTATCCGGCCGCGCGTAACGGGCGGCTAACCGTCCGGTTCGGGGGAGAGGGCGCCGGCGGGAAGACCTGGAAACGCCCCCGACGGGGGCGAGCCCCGCCAGCGGACCGCCCGGATCGCGGCCTCCTGCATCGCCTGGGCGGCGTAGCGGCGGAGGTTCGGATCGCTCACCCCCGCCAGAACCCCGTAACCCGCGATCACCCCGTCCTCCAGCGTGGCGGCGAGGCGCGCGGCGCTGCCCGCGGACGTGACCTTGAACGGCAGCCGGTAGGCGGCGGCCGCGGCCACCGGACGGCCGCCGGCGGCCTGGATGTAGCCGCGCAGGCGGTCGCGGCGGGTGCGATGGGCGTTCCAGATCAGCGTGACGTTCTGCTGCTGCCCCGGCGCGACGTGACCGCCGAGCACGCCGTATCCGAAGGCCGCGACGTGCTCGGCCGCGAGCGCCGCCTGCAGCGCCGTGACCGTGTCCCGCGTCCCGCTCATCGGCTACCCGCCTCTCGTCCCCGGGGCGCCCGAAGACTCCACGAGGCCCTCATCACATCCCTCCGGCGAGGGACTGGGCGTGACCGGCCTCACAGGCGCCGATGGAGGCGAGCAACTGGGCGAGGCCGGGGCCGGCCCGGAGGACATCGCCGGCGCGGGCGGTCGCGGCCTTCCGCTCGGCCGACCGCAGCGCCGCGAGGGCGCGCGACTCGCTGTCCGGCGCTGTCGCGGTCGCCCGCGGGGCGGGCGTCGCGGTGCCGGTGTGCGTGCCGGGGACGTAGTGGCGTCTCAGGACCGCCAGATGCTGGATGTGGTGGTCGTGCAGCGGTTTCAGCCGGCCGGCCAGCGGCTGGTGCGCGCCGAGCACCGCCTCGTACAGCGCGATCAGCGCCGCCTCGTTCTCGATCGCGGCGGTCAGCACGGACACGTCGGGGCCCGGCGGCGGTGCCTCCGCCTGTCCCACACTGGTGCATCCGGCCATCGCGGCCAGCACCGCCGCGGAGCCGCCCAGCATCGCCGCGCGCCGAGTGGGACCCGGGAACCGCAGCGCGTCCACGCGTCTCTCCGTTCGTGATCTCTTGCACTCCGGTGCGCAAGCATTCCACAAGGCCGTACCCGCCTGCTGGCGATGCGGGCACCCGGCCCCCTCGGCTGTGGATAGTCTTGGGTGCGGAGTGGGCGCATCGGGCGGCCACCGTCCCATCAGGCATGAAGGAGGGCCCACATGAGCGTGGACGGCCGCCGTGGCAGCGCTCAGGCGGGCCGGCGCGGGTCCGGGCACGAGGCGCGGGCCGCGTTGATGCGACTGCTCGAACCGGTGGTCGCCGGTGCCGGGTACGACTTGGAGGACGTCATCGTGACCCCGGTCGGCAAGCGCCGGCAGGTGCGGATCATCGTCGACGCCGACAGCGGAATCAGCCTCGACGACGTCGCGGACGTCAGTCAGGAGATCTCGCAGGCCCTCGACGAAAGTGACGCGATGGGCTCGGCCCCGTACGTCCTCGAGGTGACCTCGCCGGGCGTCGACCGGCCGCTCACCCAGCCCCGGCACTGGCGGCGCGCGGCCGGCCGTCTGGTCCGCGCGACGCTCTCCGAGGGCGGGGAGATCACCGGCCGGGTGATGAGCGCCGACGACACGGCCGTGGTGCTGGACAGTGACGGCCGCGAGCGCCGGTTGGGCTATGACGAGCTCACCCGCGGCCTGGTCCAGGTGGAGTTCAACCGCCGGGGCGACGACGCCGTCGCCGGCGACGAGGACTAGGGGGAGGCCTCGTGGACATCGACATGACCGCCCTGCGCAGTCTCGAGAGCGAAGGCCTGAGTTACCTGCATATGACGGAACTCGGCGGACTTCGCCATCCCCGGCCTGACTCGGTCAACACGGCATGGCGCAACCAGAGTTTTCGAGGCTATGCCGACTATATGCAATCTGCGGAATTCGATGCCGCGCTTCGGCAGCTCAGTTCTC
>JBJMIW010000223.1:0-7447 GCA_045806665.1 Actinoallomurus sp. | reverse complement strand
GGCGACATCATGGACCGCGGCATCGTCCTGACCGGCGGCGGCGCCCTGCTCAAGAACATCGACGAACGGCTCCGGGAAGAGACCGGCATGCCGATCCATATGGTGGACAACCCGCTCGACTCGGTCGTCCTCGGCTCTGGGAAGTGCGTCGAAGACTTCGAGGCACTGCGCCAGGTCCTCGTGCCCGAACCACGACGTTAGGGAACCGGCCGGTGAACGACACCCGGCGAACCCGCGCCGTCCTCGGGATCCTGCTGCTGATCTCACTGGCCATGATCACCGTCGACTATCGCGGGGGCCATCAGTCACCGCTGCGCGGACTGCGCTCCTTCGGCGAGGCGATCTTCGGGCCGATCGAGGGCGCTGCGGCGGCCATCGTGACCCCGGTCGGGCACGCGTTGAGCACGATCGTAGGCAGCCCGGACGCGCACCGGCGCATCAACCGGCTGCAACGCGAGAACCGGCGGCTGCGCGAGCAACTGCGCGCCCAGCAGATCGACAAGACCCGTGCCGAGCAACTGCGGAGGCTGCTCGGCACCGCCGGTCTCGGCGGCTACCGGATCGTCACCGCTCAGGTCGTCTCCGTCGGCGAGGGCGTCGAGGAGACCGTCACCATCGACGCCGGCAGCGACGACGGGGTCCGTACCGACATGACGGTGATCACCGGTGAGGGGCTGGTCGGGCGCGTCACTCACGTCGGACCGACGACCTCCACGGTGATCCTGGCCACCGACGCGGCCTCCGCGGTCGGCGGGCGGCTCGAGGGATCGGGCGAGATCGGCGTCGTCCGGGGGACCGGCCGGCGCAGCGGCTCGCCGCTCACGTTCGAGCTCCTCGACTCCACCGTGGCGATCAAGCCCGGCCAGCGCATCGTCTCCTTCGGCTCGCAAGGCGACCGGCCGTACGTCCCGGGGGTGCCGATCGGCACCGTGATCCGGATCGAGCGGACGCCTGGATCGCTGACCCGCACCGCCTTCGTCCGTCCGTTCACCCACTTCACCGGACTCGACGTCGTCGGCGTGGTCGTGGCCCCCCCGAAGAAGAACCCCCGCGACGCCGTGCTGCCCCCGGCGCCGAAGACCTCGGCACCGGTCCCGGCGACCTCCGCCCCGGCGCCCCCGGCACCGGGCTCCCCGCCGCCTCAGGCGTCGGGCCCGTCGGCGTCCCGGCCGGCGGCGGCGCCGAGCGTCGAGTCGTCCGAGTCGCCGGGATCGGCGAGACCGCGCAGGTCATCCGAATCGACCGAAGCACCGAGAGCGCGCAGGTCGTTCACGTCCGCCGAATCACCGAGGCCGCGCAGGCCGCACACACCGCACTCGCCGGGAGGTTGATCCATGTCACGCAACATCCTGGCCGTCATCGTCATGGCCGCCGCGTTGCTGACGCAGTTGACGGTCCTCAACCGCCTCCCGCTGCCCGGCTCGGTCAGCCCCAACCTCGTGCTCCTCGCCGTGGTGGCGCTGGCGCTGGTCAACGGGTCGATGACGGGCCTGGTCACCGGGTTCTTCGCCGGGCTGGCCACCGACATCGTGCCACCCGCCGACCACACGATCGGGCGCTACGCCTTCGTCTACTGCCTGATCGGCTACGTCTGCGGGCTGGCCGCCGATCAGCTGGACCGCTCGCCCGTGCTGCCGTTCCTCGTGGTCGCCGTCGGCGCGCTCGCCGGATCGGTGCTGTACGCGATGGTGGGGATGATGCTCGGCGATCCGCGCACGCGGTGGCCGGTGCTGTCCCACCTGCTGCCGATCCAGGTGCTGTACGACGTGATCGCCAGCCCGTTCGTGGTCTGGGTCGTGCTACGGCTCACCAGACGGGCCGAACGCGAGCACGGCCCCGGCGGACTCGACGCGGTGCCCGGTTTCTACCGGGCACGCTAGACGGAGGAGGCGAAATTGGGCCCGCGGTCGCACGTGCGGCTCGTCGTGCTGCACGTGCTCGTCATGTCGCTGCTCCTCTCGCTCGGCGGCCGACTCTGGTACCTGCAGGTGATGAACGGCGCGCACTACAAGAAGGTCGCCGCCGACAACCGCCTCCGCGACATCGTCGTGCCCGCCGTCCGGGGGCAGATCCTCGACGACGTCGGGCGCCCGCTCGTACGGAACCGGACCGCCCTGGTCGTCTCGGTCGACCGGACGTCCCTGCTGCGTCAGCCTGACGGCGGCAAGGCGGTGCTCCGGCGCCTGGCGGCCCTGCTCGGCACGCCGTACGACAAGATGGCCCTCAAGGTCCGGCTGTGCGGCCCCGGGATCAAGCGGCCCTGCTGGTCCGGCTCGCCGTACCAGCCCATCCCCATCGACGACCGCGTGGACTCCCGCAGGGCACTGCAGATCATGGAGCGCCAGGAGGACTTCCCGGGCGTGACCGCCCAGCTCGAACCCGTGCGCGACTACCCGCGCACCGAGGGGGCCACCGCCGCGCAGGCGCTCGGTTACCTGCAGCCGATCACCCAGGAGGAGCTCAACCAGCGCAAGGGCCTGAAGGTGACCGGGTTCAGCGGCGTCGACCTGATCGGCCGCGACGGACTCGAGGCGACGTACGACAGCGACCTGCGCGGCGTCCCGGGCATCCGGCGTGTCCTGGTCGACAGCCGGGGGCGCGTCACCGGCGTCGCGTCGGAGCAGCCGCCGGTGGGCGGCGGCGCCCTTGTCACCAGCATCGACGCCAAGGTGCAGGGCATCGTCGAGAAGGCGCTCGGCAAGGCCATCGATGACGCCCGGCATCGCGGCACGCCGGCCGACTCGGCGGCGAGCGTGGTGATGGACGTCCGAACAGGCCGGATCATCGCCCTCGCCAGCTACCCGACCTACGACCTGTCCGTGTGGACCGGCGGCATCGCCCAGGACGAGTACGACGCGCTGCTCAGCAAGCAGCACGGCCAGCCGCTGATCTCCCGGGCGACGGACGGCCAGTTCGCCCCCGGATCGACGTTCAAGATCTCCTCGCTGCCGGCCGCGGTCAAGGATGGCTACTCCCTGCACGGCATCTACCCGTGCCCGTCGTCGTACATGGTCGGGGCCCGGGCGTTCAGCAACTTCGAGGGCGAGTCGGGTGGGGACATCGACCTGCACCGGGCCCTCGTCATGTCCTGCGACACGATCTTCTACAAGTTCGCGTACGAGGAGTGGCTCCGCGACGGCGGCATGCACCCGGGGAAGAACCCCAAAGACCCCATGGAGAAGATGGCCAAGGCGTACGGCTTCGGCAAGCGCACGGGCATCGACCTGCCCGGGGAGGCGCCGGGCCGTATCCCGGACCGCGCCTGGAAGCTCGCCTACTGGAACGACACCAAGAAGACAGACTGCAAGCGGGCCAAAACCGGCTACCCGGAGGTCGCCAAGACCGACCCGGCCCGCGCGGCGTACCTCAAGGCGATCTCCTCCGAGAACTGCGTCGACGGGTACGTCTTCCGCGCCGGTGACGCCGCCAACTTCGCCGTCGGCCAGGGCGACGTGCTCGTCACGCCGCTGCAGTTGGCCCGCGCGTACGCCGCGCTCGCCAACGGCGGCACACTGTGGAGCCCGCGGGTCGGCAAGGCGGTCATCGGTCCCGACGGGTCCGTCGCCCGCCGCATCGACCCGGTGAAGGCGGGTCACCTGCCGGTCCCGTCCAATGTGCTCGCCTTCATCAGGAGCGCGCTCGCGGACGTGCCGAAGCAGGGTACGGCCGCCGGCGCCTTCTCCGGCTTCCCGTTCGACAAGCTGGCCGTCGCCGGCAAGACCGGTACCGCCGAGGTCTACGGCAAGAAGGACACGTCGTGGTTCGCGTCCTTCGCCCCGGCGAACAAACCGCGCTACGTGGTCGTCGCCATGGTCACCCAGGCGGGCACCGGTGCCACCACCGCGGCGCCCGCCGTCCGGCAGATCTGGGAGGGCATGTACGGCCTCGTCGGAAACAAGAGCCCGGCGCTGCCCGACGGCAACGTCCCGGACCGGCTGCCGACCCTCGCGCCGGACGGCACGGTGAACGCGCCGCCCGGATTCGCGGTCACTTCGGAGAGCGAGCAGCCCGCGATCATCAACCGTCGGAGACCTCGATGATCAGTGAGTACGGCGGAGCGATCAGCCGGCGGCGGTCCCTGCCGGCCCGGCTGCTGGCCTCACCCGCGCGGCGGCTGGACTGGGCCCTCATCCTCGCCGTGCTCGCCCTGTCGGCCATCGGCGCGCTCCTCGTCTTCTCCGCGACCCGGGCCGGCCGGGCCGGCGCCGACGGTTTCCTGGAGAAGCACATCCTCAATGTGGCCGTCGGGCTCGTCCTCGGAGGCGTGACGACGGCCCTCGACTACCGGCTGCTGCGCGCGTACGCGCCGGTCGTCTATGCCGCCGCCTGCGTCGGCCTGGCCGTCGTCCTGACGCCGGTCGGGGCCACGGTCAACGGCTCCCACTCATGGATCCTGGTCGGCGGCGGCTTCCAGATCCAGCCGTCGGAGTTCGCCAAGGTCGGGATGGTGGTGCTGCTCGCCATGATCCTCGGCGAGCCGCGGGACGGGGAGGTCGGGCCGGGCCGGCGCGACATCCTGCTCGCCCTGGGGCTCGCCGCGCTGCCCGCCGGCCTCGTGATGCTCCAGCCCGACCTCGGCACCACGCTGGTTTTCGCCACCGTGATCATCGGTGCGCTCGCGATGTCGGGCGCCCCCAAGCGATGGGTGGGCGGGCTGGTCGGCGCCGGGGTCTCGCTCGCGCTGGCGGTCTGGTGGCTGCACCTGCTCAAGCCGTACCAGATCCACCGCTTCACCGCCTTCGCCGACCCGTCGGCCGACCCGCAGGGCGCCGGGTACAACGCCCAGCAGGCCCGCATCGCCGTCGGCTCCGGCGGCGTCTTCGGCAACGGCCTTTTCCGCGGCGAGCAGACCACCGGCCACTTCGTGCCCGAGCAGCACACGGACTTCATCTTCACCGTGGCGGGGGAGGAGCTCGGGTTCGTCGGCGCCGCGCTGATCATCGCGCTGCTGGGCGTGGTGCTGTGGCGCGGGCTGCGCATCGCCCGCGAGGCCGCCGACCTCTTCGGCGGGCTGGTCGCCACCGGCGTCGTGTGCTGGCTGGCCTTCCAGACCTTCGAGAACATCGGGATGACCGTCGGCCTCATGCCGATCACCGGCCTGCCGCTGCCCTTCGTGTCGTACGGCGGGTCGGCCGCCTTCGCCAACTTCATCGCCGTCGGCCTGCTCCAGACCGTCCACCTGCGCCACAACCCGTACGACTGATCCGTCACTTTTCGTAAACGAGTGGCTACGTTCGAGAGTAAACACTGCTGTACAGAGAGTGCTCGCGACCATCGAGGTCGCGTCCGCGAGGCCGACGTATTTCGCCTGTGGTGCGTCATCGATACGCCGAGCGAGGCCATCGCCAAGCGGGCAGGTGAGCTGCTCGGCCGGACCCGTACCAGTGATGCCGTCGACGCGATCGTCGTTGCGACCGCGATCGACCGGAAGGCGACGCTCATCCTTACCAGCGACCCCGACGATCTGAAAGCGCTGCTTCAGGCTGCGGACGTCAAACTGCCGCCACTGATCCAGAAGATCTGAGGCGGGGCGCGGGGAGGCGGGTGATGGGTCTTGGGGGAGGGGCTCGCGCCGGTAGGGTGAGGGGAATCCCATACATGTCCCCGGAGGCGTTCCGTCATGGCCGTCGAGTCGCTGTTCGCTCGTCTGGAGCCGCTGCTCCCCAAGGTGCAGAAGCCGATTCAGTACGTCGGCGGGGAGCTCAACTCCTCGGTCAAGGACTGGGACTCGACCGACGTGCGCTGGGCGCTCATGTACCCCGACGCGTACGAGGTGGGCCAGCCGAACCAGGGCGTGCAGATCCTGTACGAGGTGCTCAACGAGCGCGAGGGCGTGCTGGCCGAGCGCACCTACAGCGTGTGGCCGGACCTCGAGGCGCTGATGCGCGAGCACGGCATCCCGCAGTTCACCGTGGACGCGCACCGGCCGGTCGGCGCGTTCGACGTGCTGGGGGTGAGCTTCTCCACCGAGCTCGGCTACACCAACCTGCTCACGGCCCTGGACCTGGCCGGGATCCCGCTGCACGCGACGGAGCGGTCCGACGCGCACCCGATCGTGCTGGCCGGCGGGCACGCGGCGTTCAACCCCGAGCCGATCGCCGACTTCCTCGACGCGGCCGTGCTCGGTGACGGCGAGGAGATCGTCCTGGCGGTCACCGAGGTGATCCGCGAGTGGAAGCGCGAGGGACGGCCCGGCGGCCGGGACGAGTTGCTGATGCGGCTGGCGCGGTCCGGCGGCGTCTACGTCCCGAAGTTCTACGACGTCGGCTACCTGCCGGACGGCCGGATCCAGCGCGTCGCGCCCAACCGTCCTGGTGTTCCCTGGCGGGTGGCCAAGCACACGGTCATGGACCTGGACGAGTGGCCGTACCCCAAGAAGCCACTCGTACCGCTCGCCGAGACGGTCCACGAGCGCTACAGCGTCGAGATCTTCCGCGGCTGCACCCGGGGCTGCCGGTTCTGCCAGGCAGGCATGATCACCCGCCCGGTGCGGGAGCGGTCGATCACGACGATCGGCGAGATGGTCGAGACGGGACTCAAGGAGTCCGGCTTCCAGGAGGTCGGCCTGCTGAGCCTGTCCAGCGCCGACCACTCAGAGATCGGCGACATCGCCAAGGGCCTCGCCGACCGGTACGAACGCAGCAACACGTCACTGTCGCTGCCGTCCACCCGCGTCGACGCCTTCAACATCACCCTCGCCAACGAGTTCTCCCGCGGCGGGCGCCGGTCCGGGCTGACCTTCGCCCCGGAGGGCGGGTCGGAGCGGATGCGCAAGGTCATCAACAAGATGGTCTCGGAAGAGGACCTGATCCGTACCGTCGCCACCGCGTACGGCAACGGCTGGCGTCAGGTGAAGCTGTACTTCATGTGCGGGCTGCCGACGGAGGAGGACGAGGACGTCCTCGCGATCGCCGACATGGCCAAGCGCGTCATCAAGGCGGGCCGGGAGGCGACCGGCCGCCGCGACATCCGCTGCACCGTCTCCATCGGCGGATTCGTGCCGAAGCCGCACACGCCCTTCCAGTGGGCCGCCCAGTGCGACCACGAGACCGTCGACCGGCGCCTGCGCGCGCTGAAGGACGCGCTGCGCCGCGACAAGGAGTACGGTCGCGCCATCGGCCTGCGGTACCACGACGGCCAGCCGTCGATCATCGAAGGCCTGCTGTCCCGTGGCGATCGCCGCGTCGGAAAGATCATTCACGCGGTCTGGGAGGACGGCGGCCGGTTCGACGGCTGGAGTGAGCACTTCTCCTACGACCGCTGGACGACGGCGGCGGAGGAGGAACTGAAGCCGCTCGGCGTCGACCTGGACTGGTTCACCACCCGGGAGCGCACCGAGCACGAGGTGCTGCCCTGGGACCACCTGGACCCGGGCCTGGACAAGGAGTGGCTCTGGGAGGACTGGCAGGAGGCGCTGTCCGAGGAGGAGGTCGCCGACTGCCGGTGG
>JBJMIW010000222.1:0-15635 GCA_045806665.1 Actinoallomurus sp. | reverse complement strand
CAATCCCTTTTTCGGCTCGACGCCGGAAGAGGAGTACGCGGCGCTGAGCGAGGCGTTGGGGTCCGGCGAGCGGCTCACCGGTGCGATCCCTCAGCCACACGGCGAGGACGCCGTCCGGGCATTCCTCTCCCGGGTGTTGGATCGCCTGGATGCTCTCCGTCCGTGGACAGATCCCGGGTTCCGACGGGTGGACATCTCCGCTCCCGTCGCGGAAGAACCCCGCCGACGCCTATGGACGACGGTGGGAGTCGTCGGCGCGGTGGCGCTCGTCGTCGGGGTCACGGCGGCGTTCGGCGGCCTCCGCGCCGCCCCCAGCGGCCCCGCGAAGGGCGCGGTCGGCAGGCCGATCGACCAGGGGCCGTTCACGGTCACCGTGCTGAACGCCCGTACGGCCGACGTGAAGCAGTTCAGCGGTCCGCCCAAGCACAGTCTGGTCGTCACGGTACGGGTCCTGAACACCAGCGCCAAGTCGTGGGGGATCATCAGCCTCCTCGAAGGCGTGGCCGCCGAGCCGAAGCCCGGCCGCTACGTCGACGCGGACACCATGGACTCCACCGGGGTCATCGCCGGCGCCAAGACCAGCTACATCCACCCCCGCCTGCCGCTCGACGTCCAACTGGTGTGGGTCCTCCCGGCGAACACCACGCCCCCTGCCGTCACGCTCGCCTTCCGCACGTGGGCGTACGGCCAGAGCTTCACGACGGACACCTACGACTGGACGGTGACCAAGCAGTCGCCGCTCACCGCGAAGGTCACCCTCCCCGTACAGGCCGGTTGAGCGGTCATGACGATCCTCCAGCGTGCCCTCTCCGCCGTGGCCGCGGTGGCGCTGTGCGCGCTGGCGATGTGGTTCACCGACGTCAAACCCCACCTCGTGGCGCGGCTGCAGACGCCTCTGTCGGCCGACAGCCGGATCGGCACGGTCGTCGACAACCGCGTCTTCACCGTCAGGGTCGACCGCGTCGACGTGGCGAGCGGCATCCGCAAGGAGGACGTCCTCTCCGGCGACCGGCGGATGGCCACGCCCGGCATCTTCGTGATCGTCTACGTCAGCGCGAAGAGCGACGTCAAGCCGCTCCGGCTCGGCCACGTACGGCTGGCGACGCGGGGCGGCATCTCGTACGACGAGTCGGGTCGCACCGACATAATCACCCTGGACCCGTCCCTCGAGCCGATGCTGTGGCGGTCGACCTTCTACCTCTTCGAGATCCCCAAGGACCGGTTGGCCGGCGCACGCCTGATCGTCGGACAGAGCGACCTGATCAACAACCTGTCCGCGGAGAGCGCCGTGGACCTCGGCCTCACCGCCGGCCGGGCGGCCGGGCTGCTCGCCCATCCCGCGACCGACTACACCCTCAAGTCGAGCTGACGATGCACCCGATGCCGATCCCCGACCCCCTGGAGAGCACGGTCCCGGACCCGGTCGTACGCCGCCGGCCACGGCTGTCCCCCGGGCGCCGCCGGATGGTCGAGGCCGGGGTCCTCGTCGTCCTGGCCTCCGTCTACCTCACCGCGCAGTGGATCGACGACGTCCAGCAGGCGTCCTCGACCTGGACCCGGTCGGAGAAGGTCAGCTTCGTGCGCTTCGGGGCGACCGGGATTCTGGGGCGGGCCGAGTGGCGGATGCTCGGCCGGGACGCGACCGCGCCGCTCAGCTCTCGCCTCAGCCCGGCCGGGGCCGTCCATCTCACGCTCCTGCTGCAGGTCCGCCCGCTGGACGCCCAGGGAGTGAAGGACGCCAAGAGCGTCTCCTACCAGGCGCGGGACCCTCAGGGGCACGTCTGGTCGGCGTTCGGCACCTTCGCCGGAGGCAACGACCCGGTCGCCGGCGCGGTCACCCAGGTGACGGTCACCACGGACGTCCCGGTGAAGGCGACGAGTACGGTCCTGCTGGAGGTACGAGGGGGTTCGGTGCGTGCGGGGAAGACGGCAGGGCCGGTCCCGGTGCTGCGCTTCGCTCACTGACGCGCGCGACGACGAGGTCGAACGCGGCGGCCAGCAGGCACACGCGCAGCGCCTGATGGATCAGTTCGACGGGGAAGTCGATCAGGCTAAGCCGCGGCTGCCACCACCCGAGGTCGTGCGGGCCGAGCACGTAGTAGATCCCCCGCTCGGCCACTGGGGCCAGCGCCTCGAGTCCGGCGAACAGCGCGCAGAAGACCCCGAATGGCAGCATTCCCGCCCGGAACACCATCCGGAAGCCGTACACCGTCAGGAGCCACTTGTCGCGCAGTTCCCGCGTCAGAACCTCCCGTGGCGTATGCGGACGGTCGATGCCGCTGGCGGAGACCACCCTCCGGCCGAACCGGCCCTGGCCGAGGGCCGCCTCCTCCTCGGCGGCGACGCCGAGGATGACGCCCGCGATGACGAGCCAGACGACGGCGCCGAGGACGGCGTCCTTGAAGAGTGGCCAGAGCGTGTTGAACGTCCCGAACACGGGACCGGTCAGCTTGCCGAGCTCCACCCAGACGACCCGCCCGGTGATCCACCCGGTCGCGTCCTGCCGCAGTTGGTCGATGGTGAAGATCCCGAAGAGCGTCCAGTTCACCTCGCAGAAGGCGATGGAGAGACCGCCGACACGGGACCATCGAGGTTCGAGGACGCGCTCGGCGACGAACTTTGCGGCGAAGAAGACCACCGTGCAGATGACGGCCACGTACATGTGGTTCTCGAGCGCCACCAGGATCTTCATGGCGTCGATCTGACCGAAGATCCCGCCCTCGGCCGCACCCCGGCTGGCCGCGCTCTGCTCGAAGTTCTTCGCGTCGTTGCCAAACCAGCCCCACGCCAGATAAAAGATCATGAAGGGGAGCAGCGCTCGGGTGATGGCGCCGAGAATGCCCTCCTCTTCGTCGGCGGCCCACGGAGCGAGTTGCTCGTCGAGGTCGCGTGCCTGGACGGCCGGGAGGCCCTCACGGACGCTGTGCACCATCGCGACCGTGACGACGAGCGACACCATCACCGTCAGGCTGAGAATGATGACCGGCAGGACGGAGTTGTGCAGCTCGAAGTGATAGCCCGCAAGGAAGAGGACGAAGCGGAGCGCTTGGCCGACGGTGAACCACAAGGTCAGCGGCACCGCGAAGCGGCCCGCCAGCCGAAGCGTGGTCCAGGGCAGCGTCACCAGGGACGTACGGAGCACAGTTCGCGATCGTAACGACTCCGCGCCCGCCGCAGGCCCCAGCGTTCGGACGGAGACCCCAAGGTGACCGCCACGGGCACCGTCGCGAGGACAGGTGCACCGAAAGCTCGGTGAAGCCGCCTCTCGCCTGCGACATTCCGCGCATCTCCCCCGGCCGGACCCGCCTTCACCGAGCATTCGGCACGTCCCCGTCCGCGCAAGGTTCGGCCGAACAGCAGAAGTCCCGCCGTCACGCGAAGGCGACGGCGGGACTTCCGGTGCCAAAGACCTAAATCGCGACCTCGAGTGCGGCGATCTCGCCGATCTGGGCGGTCACCTGCGAGTCGATGCTGACCCCGCCCGGGGCGAGGACCCGGATGGTCCAGTCACCGGGCGCGGCGAAGAAGCGGAAGACCCCCTCCTCGCTGGTGATGACCTCGCCGGTGAACTCACCGGTGGCGTCGAGCAGGCGCGCGTACGCCCCGGACACCGGGGTGCCCTCGCGTACGACCGTGCCCTGAATGACCGCTTCGTTGGCCAGGTCGACCGTGGCCGGCAGGCTCACCGTCTGGGCCGGAGCTCCGCAACCGTCGCTCATTGTTCCTCCTTGCTGTGATGCGCGTCCTTGTGCCGGCGCGGGCTACTTGGCCTCGCCGAGCTCGATCGGCACGCCCACGAGCGAGCCGTACTCGCACCAGGAGCCGTCGTAGTTCTTCACGTCCGGCAGGCCCAGCAGCTCGTGCAGGGCGAACCAGGTGTGCGACGAGCGCTCACCGATGCGGCAGTAGGCGATGGTCGGCTTCGACAGGTCGACGCCGGCCTCTTCGTACAGCTTCTTCAGCTCTTCGTCGGACTTGAAGGTGCCGTCGTCGTTGGCCGCCTTCGACCACGGGATGTTGCGCGCGGTCGGAACGTGGCCGGCCCGCTGCGCCTGCTCCTGCGGCAGGTGCGCCGGAGCGAGGAGCTTGCCGGAGAACTCGTCGGGCGAGCGGACGTCCACGAGATTCTTGTCGCCGATCGCGTCGACGACCTCGTCGCGGAAGGCACGGATCGCGTGATCCTGCTCCTGGGCGACGTAGTTCGTCTTCGGCCGCGACGGGACCGCCTCGACGAGCTCTCGCGAGTCGAGCTCCCACTTCTTACGGCCGCCGTCCAGCAGCTTGACGTTCTGGTGGCCGTACAGCTTGAAGTACCAGTAGGCGTACGCGGCGAACCAGTTGTTGTTGCCGCCGTACAGGATGACGAGGTCGTCGTTGGCGATGCCCTTCTCCGAGAGAAGGTTCTCGAACCCGGCCTTGTCGACGAAGTCGCGGCGTACCGGGTCCTGGAGCTCGGTCTTCCAGTCGATACGGACGGCGCCGCGGATGTGGCCCTTTTCGTAGGCGCTGGTGTCCTCGTCGACCTCGACGAGGACGATGCCTGGGTCGTCGAGGTGAGCCTGCACCCAGTCGGAATCGACCAGGACGTCGGAGCGGCTCATGCGTGGTCCTCCTTGGTGGAGTCGGCGGATCGTTCTTCGGGTGTTCGTGGCATGGCCGTTTGTGTTGGACAGCCCGGCCTACGGTGCGGCCCGCCTCGGAGCGAGCCGCCGGATCAGCAGATAAGCCTCACAGCCCAGGCAGAACCCGAAGGCGGCGTTGAGGACCGCCGCGATCAGCGCGAACGCCGTCGCGGTCATCCCCAGGGCCGGCACGTTCAGGGCGTAACCGAACACTCCTGTCAGGGCGAACGCCGCCCCCACCCCCTGTGCGAAGCGGGGTGGCGCCTCCGGCTCGAACTCACGGGGAGCACCGAGCCGGGGACGGATGAGCGCCTGGTAGATCAGGCCGTACGGGGCATTGCGGAGCCCGAAGGCGACTCCGACGACGAACACGACGGCCTGGGCCGCCAGTAGCAACCAACTGCCGGTCACGAGGACGACGACCAAGACGATTGTGGTGAGGGCCGCGCCGAAACGCTGACCCCGTGGGTCGACCTGCATCGGCTGGTGCTCCCGGTGACTGCGGTGGTGCGACGGGCTGGACGGGCTTACTGCCTCAGGCCGCGCGACAGAGCGCGGCGGCGACGCGGCAGAAGTCGACCGCCCGTCGCTTCGTCAGCAGCTCTGTCCAGGAACGCACGGACACGATGGTAAGCGCCGTATCGCGCTTCGTAAAACCCCGTCTCGGTCACCGAGACGTGAAACTCGCCCCCATGGGCACCGCCGACCTGCGAGGACACCCTACGGAAGGATCTTGAACGCCTCAGCGTGCCGCGGCCGCACCACCCCGAAGTCTCGGCGGTCGAGCGTCGCCACCTGCCGAACGTTCAAGCGCTCGGCGATGGCCACCACGGATGCATCTGTCGGGTCGAGGCGCAGAGCGCTGTACTTCGTCACGAGTTCCGCCATGCGCGGGAGATCAGACGGCAAGAGATCGACGAGCACATATCTGTCTCGCTCGAGTTCCGCCGCGACCGCCTCGAGGAAAAGCGCATGAGCGTGCGCACCGACTCGATCTCCGATGACCCAGCAGGCCTCGATGAGAACAGTGGCCGGAATCAATAACGGACCGGGAAGCTCCTGGAGGAGGCGGAGACAGCGCTCGTGGTCACGGTCTTTGCGGTTCGCCGCAGCCACCAGGGGACCGGAGTCGATGAGGGTGCTCACAAAGGGTGATTAAACCGCTCCTCAACGAACTCATCGATGCGTTCGGAGAGATCGGAGGGTCCGTCCAGTATTCCGGCGAATGCCGGAGTTTTAGCCGATTCCGAATGATCGCTTATTGCCTCGTTGTCACCGACGAGTCGGAGGGCTTGCTTACGGAGCTGCCGCACCTGATCCGGCGTCATCCGGTCGATCAGGTGGTGCAGATCTTCGTAATCGTGTGCGGCGGTCACGCTCCGAATGTACCCCGCCGACTACGGTGAGAAGCGTGAAACGCCTCAGGCGACGGCTTCGCCGAGGGCGGCGATGATGTCGGCTTTGCGGGGGAGGCCGGAGCCGCGGCGTACGATCCCGCCGGACGCGTCGAGTACGAAGACGGTGGGGGTGCGCAGGACGTTCAGGCGCCGGACGAGGTCCAGGTTGGCCTCCGCGTCGAGTTCGACGTGGACGACGCCGTCGACCATGCCGGCCACCTCGCCGAGGATCCGCCGGGTCGAGCGGCACGGCGCGCAGAAGGCCGAGGAGAACTGCACCAGGGTCGCCCGCTGTCCGAGGTCGGTCCCGAGCTCGGCCGCGTCGAGACGCTCCACGTCACCATCCTTCCGCGCGCGCAGCACACCGTTACGGCGCCGCCAGATCAGGCCGAACACCGTGGCCAGGAGGAGCGCCGCCACCGCGACGTAGACACCGGTCATCACCCGTTCAAAGGCGAGCGCCGCGCCCGGCATTCCCCGCGGCCTCAGACCCGCACGCTGAGCAGCCGCCTGCCGTCGACGGTGCGGACCTCGACCGCCGCGATCCGGTCTTTCGGGATCATCGACGAGCCGGCGAACTCGGCGGACCCCTCGTACACCACCTGCCAGCCTCCCGCGACGTCCCGCCGACCCTCCCGGTCGACGGCGACCAAGTGGCAGCGGGCCCCCACCGGAGCTCCGTTCAGGCGGACCGTGAAGGCGGTCCCCCACTCCTTTGGCCGCATGGTGATCTGGGCGCTGACGCCGGTGGCGACGTCGCTCCCGCGCACCGTCGTGCCACCCGGGACGGTCGGGCCGGGCGTGGGCGTGGCCGTGGGGGCGGTGACCGGCCGGCCCTCACCGAGCCGGAGACCCCCCGCTACGCCCGCCCCTCCCGCGACCACGGCGACGGCCGCGGCCACCGCCAGCCACCGGCGGTTCCGGTGGCTCCGTACGCGGTGCTCGGCGGCGGCGCGGACGAGCATCGACTCGAGGAGTTCCTCAGGTGGAGCGCCGGCCTGCGCGATCTGGTCCTCGGTCACCCGGCCCAGCAGGGCGGGCAGACCCGCGAGCCCCGCCAATTCGTCGCGGCACCGACGGCAGTGGGCCAGATGGGCGTCGACCAGGGCGCGCTCGGCGGGGTCGATGGCGCCGAGGACGTACACCCCGAGCAACGCCCGGAGATCGGCGCATCGGGTGTGCATCGTCATGGCGCCAACCCCCGCTCCTCCAATGCCAGTTTCAGTGCCCGCAGCGCGTAGTGGGTCCGGGACTTGACCGTCCCGGACGGTATGCCGAGCACCGCCGCCGTCTCGGCGACCGAACGTCCCCGGTAGTAGGTCTCGATCAGCACGGAGCGGTGCTCCGAGCTGAGGTCCGCCAGCGCCTCGGCGACGGTCCATGATTCGAGGGCGCGGTCGATGTCGTCGCCCGCCTGCAGGCCGGCGAGCGCGGCCTCCCCGATCTCCGGCGGCCGTGACCGCCGCGCCCGGTGGGCGTCCACGACGAGATTGCGGGCGACCGTGAACAGCCAGGGTCGTACGGGGCGGCCGACGAGCGCGCCGGGATGACGCCAGGCGCGCAGCAGTGTCTCCTGGACGATGTCCTCGGCCTGCTGGCGGTCGCCGCCGGTCAGCCGTAGGAGGTACCCCAGGAGCGGTCCGCCGTGCTCGGCGTACAGGGCGCGGAGCAGCCGATCGTCCGCAGTGGGTCTCACACCCTGAACACGTACCAGGACGGCGGGGGGTTCATCGCGTTCTCCGCTGATTCGTGCGGGATCAGTGAACGTTGAGGCTGTCCAGTTTGACGTTCTGCGCGGTGGTCGTCACGCGCAGGCCTCCGGGCTTGACCTGCACATCGCTGATCTGGGTGCCCAGCGGGAGGGCCTTGACGGCCATCGTGAAGGTGAACGCCTGTTTGACCAGGTCGAGCGGCACGGTCGTCCCGCCCGCCTTGACCGCCTGCGGGACCACGCGGACGGTGCGGCCGGATGCCTGAACGGTGACTGTGGCCGTCACGGTCCGCGTGACGCCCAGGACGCTGTACGGGCCGCGAACCTGGAGGGCGGAGCCATCGGCCGAGACCTTCATGCCGTTCGGCGCGGACTTGTTGACGTCGTCGTAGCCGACGGTGGCCGTGGAGGTCGCCGTGTCGGCGACCACCCTGGAGGAGTCGCCGTTCATGGCGTCGGACATGGGCGCGGTCACCCCCTTCAGCGCGACCGTCGTGTCGGTGAGGTGGATCCCCTGCTCGGTCAGCCGGCCGACGTTGATGTCGATCTCGCCGTACCGCCCGTCGAGCGCCTGGGTGAGGAACGGGAAGCCCTTGATCGACACCTGGGGCGTGTGGTCGAGCCGGTACTGCGAGGCGACATTCTTGGCGATCTCGTTCTGCGCGACCCGGCGGCCGACGATGTCACCGGCGATGGCGATTCCACCGAAGATCACCAGCAGAACCAAGCAGGTCACGAGTGCTTTGCGCATGTCTCCCCCCATGTGCGGTAGGCGATCACCTTACCGATGGCGCGGCCGTGGCCGGGTCACACCGGAAGATGAGATCCGCCGAGGACCGGGTCCGCCGCGAGGACCACGCGCACGCGGGCCCACCGGGCGGTGGACCGGTCTCGGCGATCTCGAGGATCACCCGCCGGCGAACGGCGGCAGCACCTCGACCGTGCCGCCCTCGGGCAGCGTGACGGCCGCGCGATCCCTCGCGCCCACCGGAGCGCCGTCCACCAGGAACGAGCTGCGGGCGAGGACACGCCGGAAGTCCGCGCCCCGACCGGCGGCGGCGGCCGTCAGGGCATCCGCCAGCGTCGCGGCGTCGTAGGGCTCCTCGGCGGTGCCGGCGGCCGCGCGCGCGGCGGCCCAGTACCTGATCATGCCCTTCGGCATACTCCCCCTTCCAATGGTCTACACCACGCGGGTAGCGAGTCCCGTCCCCGCGTTCGATATCCTCCCCTACTAGGGATCCGGGCAGCGTCGCCCCCGGGTCCTCGACGTCTTTTTAGGGCCGCCAGACGAGGAGGCCGTATGAGTAGCCTGCTGTTGCTGACGAACGTGCTCGAACCCTCGGACGAGGTCCTGCCCGCCCTGGGCCTGCTCCTGCACTCCGTTCACGTCGCGCCGGCCGAGGGCTCCGCTCTCCTCGACGCGCCCCGGTCCGACCTGGTGCTCGTCGACGCGCGCCGGGACCTCGCCCAGGCCAAGAGCCTCTGCCGTCTCCTTCGCACCACCGGCCTGGACTCCCCGTTGATCGCGATCGTCACCGAAGGAGGCCTGGCCGCCCTGACGCCCGAATGGGGGCTCGACGACGTCTTCCTGCAGACGGCCGGCCCCGCCGAGGTCGAGACCCGGATCCGGCTGGCGCTGGGCAAGGCGGCCGTCGGCGAGCCGGACGACGTCCCCGGCGAGATCCGCAGCGGCGAGCTCACGATCGACGAGGCGACCTACACCGCGCGGCTGCGCGGACGCGTCCTCGACCTGACGTTCAAGGAGTTCGAGCTGCTCAAGTACCTCGCGCAGCACCCCGGCCGGGTCTTCACCCGCGCCCAATTGCTGCAGGAGGTCTGGGGGTACGACTACTTCGGCGGCACGCGGACCGTGGACGTGCACGTCCGCCGGCTCCGGGCGAAGCTCGGCGCGGAGTACGAGTCGCTGATCGGGACCGTCCGCAACGTCGGCTACCGGTTCGTCGCGGACACCCGCCCCACCGAGGAAGGGGCGCCCGCCCACCGCTGAGAACCGCTCTAGGCGGCGCGCCCCGAGGAGAATCCTCAGTGGGAGCCGTACGGGCCGTGAGGAAAGCGCTGTCGGTCCTCGGGCGCAAGGTGCCAGGGGTCGGGGGACGCCGACGACTCGGGGCGGTCGTACGTCCGGGCGGCGTCCGGGTACTCGTTCTGCGCGGCCGGTGGCGCGTACGGGAACCGCCCGCTCGGGCCGTACGGATCCCGCGCCGACGCGGCGTACGGGTCGCCGGGGGCGGCGCCGTACGCGTCGGCGGGTGCTCCGTACGGGGACGGGGAGGGCGCCTCCAGCGCCCGGCGCGGGGTGGGGACGTAGGGCTCCCAGTCGGAGACCTCGGACGTCCGCGGCGGCGCGTACGGCTCTCGGACGGGCACGCCGTAGTTGTCGCGGGGCGGAGGGGCGTACGCCTCGGAACCGTAGGCGTCGCGGGGCGGGGAGGCGTACGCCTCGGAGGCGTAGGTGTTGCGGGGCGGGGTGGCGTACGTCTGGGGAGCGTAGGCGTCGTACGCCGTCGAGGAGGCGTGTCGCGGGGGTTCGAGCGCGGGCCGGTACGGGGCGGGCCCGAGCCGGCCGTACTCGTACACGGCGTCGTAGTCCGCCGCGAGCGCCGTGTCCGGGCCGGTGAGGACCCAGCGGCGGCCCATCAGGGCGAGCACGAGAACGAGGAGCAGTACTCCGACGGGCACGGCGAGCACACCGGCCATGATCGGGAGTCCCGGATCGCCCACGACGACCGCCTTCCGCGCAGGTGAGGGCCTGATCGTATGGCACGGCTCCGCCCGGATGGAAGGTTCGGAACACATCTTCTGACTTCAGCGGTCAAAGGGGCGGAGACTACGCTCCCGGTCGTGGACGTGATGATGCGGGAACGGTTGACGGAAGACGAGGTCAGCGAGGCGCTGGCGGTGGTGGAGGCGGCCGCGGCGGCCGACGGCGTACGGCCGCTGGGCGAGAGCGCGGTGCTGCGGTTGCGCGACGGCGGCGGAGCGGTCCTCGCCCACGACGGGCAGGCGCTCGCGGGGGTGGGCGTCCTCGACGGCGACGCGGCCGAGTTCGTCGTGCATCCCGGGTTCCGGCGCCGGGGGCACGGCCGCGCCCTGGCGACCGCCCTGCTGCGGCAGACCGGGTCGCTCCGGGTTTGGGCGCACGGTGAACTCCCGGGCGCCGTGGCCCTGGCCGGTTCGCTGGGCTTCGAGCGTTTCCGCGCCCTGTGGAAGATGCGCCGCCCGCTCGACGCGGCGCTCCCGGAGGCGACCTGGGCGGCGGGCGTACGGCTGAGGACCTTCGAGGTGGGTTCGGACGAGGACGCCTGGGTGCGGTTGAACGCCCGGGCGTTCGCGGACCACCCAGAGCAGGGCGCCTGGACCCGCGCGGATCTCGAGCGGCGGGAGCGCGAGCCGTGGTTCTCCCCGGAGGGGTTCTTCCTCGCGGAGCGGGACGGCGAATTGATCGGCTTCCACTGGACCAAGGTCCACGAGGGCGGCGTCGGTGAGGTGTACGTCATCGGCGTGGATCCGTCCGCCCAAGGGCTCGGGCTCGGTCGGGCGCTGACCCTGGCCGGCCTGCACCACCTGAGGTCGCTGGGCCTGCCGATGGTCATGCTGTACGCCGACGAGTCGAACACGCCCGCGACGAGCCTGTATGAGAGGCTCGGGTTCACGCACTTCGCCACCGACGCGATGTACCGCGCACCGGCTCGCTGACCGCCGTACGTGACGAACGACCCGGGCGGGCGGCCACCGCGGCCCGGCCGTCGCCCGCCAACGGTCACCGGTTCGGACAGGCCCCGCATCCTGGGGTGTTAACCCTACGGATGCCGTGACGAAGTGCTTCTTTCCCGACAAGTCACCATCACGTTCATCTTCCGTTCATCTGGATCGGAGTGACTGGACATCTCTCCTGCTTAGCGTCGGGATCCGACGGTGCCCCCGACCGTGCGAACGCTCGGGCCCCCGCCCGACTGACTAAATCTGAGGAGAGACTTCGGTGATCATGAGCACACGGCTGGCCGCTCTTGGCGGCGTGGCCCTTGCGGGTGCGCTCGCGCTGACCGCGTGCGGTACGGACAACAACGGCGGCCCCAAGGGCGGTGGCGGCACCGCCGCGAGCGGCGACTGCGTGAAGACCACGGTCAACGCCGCCGGTTCGAGCGCCCAGGCCAACGCCGTCAGCGAGTGGACCAAGGGCTACCAGCAGAACTGCGCCGGGGCGAACCTCAACTACAACCCCAGCGGCTCGGGCGCCGGCATCCAGGCGTTCACGCAGGGCCAGGTGGCCTTCGCCGGTTCGGACTCCGCGCTGAAGCCGGAGGAGCACGGCCCGGCCGACGCGCGCTGCAAGACTGGCAAGGCCATCGACCTGCCGATGGTGGTCGGCCCGATCGCGGTCGTCTACAACCTGAAGGGCGTCGACGGGCTGCAGCTGTCGCCGACCACGCTGGCGGGCATCTTCGCCGGCAAGGTCAAGACCTGGGACGACCAGGCGATCAAGAAGGACAACCCGCAGGCGAAGCTGCCGAGCAGCCCGATCAAGACGGTGCACCGCGCCGACGACTCCGGTACGACGGACAACTTCACCAAGTTCCTCACCGCCACGGCGCCGGCTGACTGGAAGTTCCCGGGCGGCAAGAAGTGGACCGCTCCCGGCGGCCAGGGCGCCAACAAGTCCGACGGCGTCTCGACGGTCGTGAAGCAGACCGAGGGCACCATCTCCTACGTCGAGCTCTCCTACGCGACCAACGGCAAGCTGCAGACCGCCAAGGTCGGCAACGGCGCGAACCAGTTCGTCGAGGTCTCCTCCGACACCGCCTCGAAGGGTGCGGCGGGCGCCCAGGTCGCGGGCACCGGCAACGACCTCGCCCTCAGGGTCGACTACAAGACCAAGGAGGGTTACCCGATCATCCTGGTCACCTACGAGGTCGTCTGCGAGAAGGGCCTCCCGGACCAGCAGGCGAAGTTCGTGAAGTCGTACCTGAACTACACGTCCAGCCAGCAGGGCCAGTCGGTGCTCAGTGGCCTCGGCTACGCGCCGCTGCCCGACTCGATCCTCACCAAGGTCCAGGCCGCCGTGAAGGGCCTGTCCTGACCGATTAGGAGTACCGAGCCGGTGCGGGTGACCCGTACCGGCTCGGTCGCATGTAATGAAGAGATCTCTATGAACGACAGGGTGAGTCGGTGGGCGCGGGAGGCCGGATGACCAGCGAGACAGTCGAGCAGGGCGCGTCGGGTGGTCTGGGCGGCAGAGCCCGCGGGATGAGTACCGGACGCCTGGGTGACCGGCTGTTCGGCCTGTCCGCGAAGGGCTCCGGCATCGTGCTGCTGGCCATCATGGCGGCGATCGCGGTGTTCCTCATCGTGAAGGCGCTGCCCGCCCTGCAGAGCGACAAGGCGAACTTCATCACCTCGCAGGAGTGGAATCCGGACGCGGGGCCCGCCCGGTTCGGCATCGCGCAGCTGGCCTTCGGGACCGTCCTGTCGTCGCTGCTCGCACTGATCATCGCCACGCCGGTCGCGATCGGCATCGCCCTGTTCATCGCGTTCTACGCGCCACGGCGGCTGGCCGATGGGCTCGGTTACGTCGTCGACCTGCTCGCCGCCGTCCCCAGCATCGTGTACGGCCTGTGGGGACTGCAGTTCTTCGTGCCGAAGATGAACCACGTCGCCGACTTCCTGCATTCCAACGCGAGCTGGATTCCGCTCTTCGGTGGAGACGCCGTCGGCGGGCGGTGCCTGCTGACGGCCGGCATCGTGCTTGCGATCATGATCCTGCCGATCATCTCCTCGATCACCCGTGAGGTCTTCCTGCAGGTGCCCCAGGCGAACGTCGAGGCGGCCCTGGCACTGGGCGCGACGCGGTGGGAGGTCATCCGGATGGCGGTCCTGCCGTTCGGCCGCTCGGGCATGGTCAGCGCCTCGATGCTCGGCCTCGGCCGCGCGCTCGGCGAGACGATCGCGGTGGCGATGGTGCTGGGCTCGGCGGCGGGGATCAGCCTGCACATCCTCAAGCCCGGCGGGAACACCTTCGCCGCCAACATCGCCAACACGTTCGGAATGGCCGGGCCCAACGGCCAGAGTGCCCTGATCGCCTCCGGTCTGGTGCTCTTCGTCATCACCCTGATCGTGAACATGGCCGCCCGCGCGGTCATCTCCCGGCGTAAGGAGTTCGTGTGAGCGCCATCGATCTCTCCGGCCCCTCGGCGGCCCGCAAGGTCAAGGACAAGATCGCCCTGGTCCTGGTCTGCGCCGCCTTCGCGCTGGCCGTCATCCCACTGGTCGCGGTGCTGTGGACGGTCGTCACGAACGGCCTGAAGCGGTTCGACACCGAGTTCTTCACCCACTCCATGAACGCCATCGGCGGCCGGGACGCCGGGGGCGGCGCCTACCACGCGATCATCGGCACGATCGAGCAGGTCGGCCTGGCGAGCATCATCGCCATTCCCATCGGCGTGCTCACCGCCGTCTACCTCGTGGAGTACGGCGCGAACGGCAGGTTCGCCCGGATCGTCACCTTCTTCGTCGACGTCATGACGGGCGTGCCCTCGATCGTGGCGGGCCTGTTCATCTTCGCGTTCTGGCTGAAGCTGCTCGGCTTCGAGTACATGGGCTTCGCCGGCTCGCTGGCCCTGTCCATCCTCATGATGCCGACGGTCGTCCGGGCCACCGAGGAGATGCTCAAACTGGTCCCGGGGGACCTGCGCGAGGCGTCGTACGCGCTGGGCGTGCCGCGGTGGCGGACGATCTGCTTCGTGATCCTGCCGACCGCGTTCACCGGCATCGTCACCGGCGTCATGCTGGCGGTGGCCCGGGTGATGGGCGAGACCGCGCCGCTGCTGGTGACGGTCTTCGTCACCACGGCGATCAACAACAGCCCGTTCAAGGGCCCGCAGATGGCGCTGCCGCTGTTCGTCTGGGATCAGGCGCAGCTGCCGCAGCAGGTCGCCATCGACCGGGCGTGGGCCGGCGCGCTCACGCTGATCCTCTTCGTCATGCTGCTGAACCTGGCGGCGCGCCTCATCGCCCGGCTGCGCAAGCCCGTATCCCGATAGGAGTACTTCCCCCATGGCCAAGCGGATCGAGGTATCCGGGCTCAACGCCTACTACGGCAAGACCCGGGCCATCGAGGACATCTCGATGACGATCGAGCCGCGCTCGGTGACCGCGTTCATCGGCCCCTCCGGGTGCGGCAAGTCGACGTTCCTGCGGACCCTCAACCGGATGCACGAGGTGATCCCGAACGCGCGGGTCGAGGGCAAGGTGCTCCTCGACGAACTGGACCTGTACGGGTCGAGCGTCGACCCCGTCGCCGTGCGCCGGGTGATCGGCATGGTCTTCCAGCGGCCGAACCCGTTCCCGACGATGTCGATCTACGAGAACGTCGTCGCGGGCCTGAAGCTCAACGGCGTCCGCCGCAAGGGCCGGCTCGACGAGATCGTGGAGAAGTCCCTGCGCGGCGCCAACCTGTGGAACGAGGTCAAGGACCGGCTGGAGCGCCCGGGCTCGGGCCTGTCGGGCGGTCAGCAGCAGCGCCTGTGCATCGCGCGCGCGATCGCCGTGCAGCCGCAGGTGCTGCTCATGGACGAGCCGTGCTCGGCGCTCGACCCGATCTCGACGCTCGCCATCGAGGACCTCATCTCCGAGCTCAAGGCGACGTACACGATCGTCATCGTCACCCACAACATGCAGCAGGCGGCGCGAGTGTCCGACCGGACGGCGTTCTTCAACATCGCCGCGACGGGTCAGCCGGGCCGCCTCATCGAGATCGACCAGACGGCGACGATGTTCTCGTCCCCCCGCGAGAAGGCCACGGAGGACTACATCTCCGGCCGCTTCGGCTGAGCCGGGACCGACCCCTCGACGACCACCCGATCCATCCGCGAGATCGGCAGTTCACGT
>JBJMIW010000221.1:0-3085 GCA_045806665.1 Actinoallomurus sp. | reverse complement strand
GGCATCCTCCACGAATACCAACATGCCGCATGACCTGCACGGACGTAATTTTCGGCACCCGCACCCCGAGCACGGCACCCGCTGGATGTACGCGGGGGTCGCCCGCCGCCGCTGGCCCGCGGGCGACCCGGGCGGGGCAGGACGCCGGCGGTGCGCCCGGGCGGCCCATCGCCTCGTCCAGCGGTGCCACGCTAGATCCAGCCGCGGCGGGCGGCCTGGGCGCCGGCCTGGAACCGGTTGTCGGCTCCGAGCAGATCCAGGAGGTGCTTCATCCGCCGGCGCATTGTACGGGTGCTCAGTCCGAGCTGGCGGGCGATCGCGTCGTCCTTCAGCCCGGCCAGCAGGAGCGCCAGCAACCTGCGGTCGTCCTCGGCGAGCGGTGACGGCCGCTCCACGCCGATGGGCGCGGCGCGCTCCCACGTGAACTCGAAGAGCTGGACCAGGGCGTCCAGGAGCGCCGATGAGGACACCACGGCGGCCGCCATGGCACTTTGTTTCAGATCGACCGACACCAGAGCGGCCTCGCCGTCGGCGATGGCGAGCTTGACCGGGATGCCGCTCGTCACCCGCGCCTGTTCGCCGAGCGACGCCATCAGCTGGATCTCGTCGAGCGCGCCCGGCTGCTCCAGCGCCTCCGGAGCGTACACCGCGCGCCAGCGCACGCCGCGCCGGAGCGCGGCCGGCTCCACCGGATTGGTCGCGGCCAGGGCGTACGGCGGGCGGTCGAGCATCCGCATCTCGTTCCGGACACCGTGCTGCAACCGGAGGAAGCGGCGGGCCACCTCGTCCCGTCCGGTGACCATCTCCACCGCGCCCGGATCGCCGGCGCGTTCCCTGCGGAACAGCGTCGCCATCTCGGCGGCCGCCATACGCAGCCCGGCCAGGCTCTGTTCCCGCTCGCGGATGAGGGCTTCCAGCGCCACGTCCGGCTCGGCGGCGGCATAACGGCGCGGCCGGCCGGCCAGGCGGCTCACGAGGCCGCGCGCACGCAGCCGGTCCAGCGCCCTGACCAGCCGGTCCAGGCCGCACTCGAGGCTTTCGGCCAGTTCGCTTGCTGTCGCGTCGTGGCGGGCCAGCAGTTCCCGGTAGACCGTCTCGTCGAAGGCGGTGACGTCCAGCGGTGCCAGGATCCGGCCGTCATGCGACATCCGGACATCGTGGCCACCATGTGCCAACGTCCGCAATGAGCCGCGCATAACGATTGTTGCCGCATGTCCCAAAACTCCATCCTGGGCCAATGATCAACCACAGAGGGCCACGGCTACTGCTGGCCGTGGCCGTACTGGCCGCCCTCGTCCCGGCCTTCGGCGGACCCGCCGGGGCCGAGACGCGCGCCACCGAACGGATCATCGTCCAGCTCGACACCGCGCCCGGGGCATCCGCCCGCGTACCCCAGCAGGACCTGCGGGCGAACGCGGGGCGGGCCGGCATCACCCTGCGCCCGTCACGGGAGTTCTCCCACCTCGTCAGCGCGGTCGCCGCGACCGTACCGACCGACCGGGTCGCCGCGGTCCGCCGCCTACCCGGTGTCAAGGCGGTCTACCCCGACCTGCCGATGAAGGCCGCCACCGAGGACAACGTCGACCTCATCGGCGCGCCCGCGCTCTGGAAGCGCAAGGACCGGGCGGGCCACAACGTCACCGGCTCCGGCGTCACCGTGGCGATCGTCGACACCGGGATCGACGCCACCCATCCCGACCTGACCGGGAAGGTCGTCGGAGGCCACGACTTCGTCAACAACGACGACGACCCGGCCGACGACTACGGGCACGGAACGCACGTCGCCGGCATCGTCGAGCAGGTCGCGCCCGGCGCCTCCCTCACCGCCTACAAGGTGCTCGGCGCGGACGGCGGCGGCTACGAGCCAGACATCATCGCGGGCCTGGAGGCCGCCGTCGATCCGGCCAACCCGCACCGGGCGCAGGTCGTCAACATGAGCCTCGGCGGCCCGGGCGACGGCACCGACCCGCTCGGGCAGGCCGCGACCCGCGCCGCCGAGTCCGGCGTCACCGTCGTCGCCGCGGCCGGCAACGCCGGACCGGGAGCGTCGACGATCGGGACACCGGCCGCCGCGGACGGGGTCATCGCCGTCGGCGCCTCCTTCAGCGGTGTCCGGATGCCAACCGCGAAGCTGGCCGACACCGGCGAGGAGTTGCAGGCGACCCGCGCCGCCTACTCGGCGAACCCGCCGACGAAGCCCGTGACCGGCACGCTGGTCGACCTCGGCGCGGGCGAGCCCGCGGACTTCGACAAGGCCGGCGACCTGGACGGCAAGATCGTCGCCTTCTCCGGCAATACGGTCCAGGTGTCCGCGTACGACATTCTCCGCACCCGCGAGGCCGAGCAGCGCGGCGCGATCGCCGCGTTCGTGTACACGAACGGTTCGGGCGGCGTCACATTCCGCGAGCACGGCGTGCAGCCGGCCACCCCCAAGACCCTCGACTCCGGCGACGACCTGCGCATGGACCGGATCGTCGTGATGAACGTCGAGGACACGCAGTGGGCCGCGCTGGCCCGGCTGAGCGCGCAGGGCCCGGTCCGCATCACCATCAGCGGCACCGACGTCACCGACCAGATCGCCTCCTTCAGCTCACGCGGGCCGACCGGCCGGTACACCCTCAAGCCGGACCTCGTGGCGCCCGGCGTCGAGATCCGGTCCAGCGTGCCGAAGAGCCTGTGGCCCTCCGGCGAGTACCGGATGTCCGGCACCAGCATGGCGTCCCCGCACGTCGCGGGCGCCGCGGCGCTGCTGACCCAGCTCGGCACACCCCACGTCGCGGGTGCCCTGATCGGCGCCGCCAAGCCGCTGACCGGCTCGGGACCGACGACCCAGGGCGCCGGCAGGCTCGACGTGGCCGCCGCGGCCGACGCGGCCGTCACCGCGCAGCCGTCCTCCATCTCCTTCGGCCTGGCCGACCTGCGCGGCCGTACCACGAAGGCGACCGCCACCTTCACGCTCACCAACCAGACCCACGCGACGGTCCGGTCGCGACTCGGCGTGTCCGCGGCGCCCGGCAGCCCGGGTCGCGTCCGCATCATCCCCGCGAGCGTCGCGATCCCGGCCGGGCGGAGCGTCGCCGTCACG
>JBJMIW010000220.1:0-26006 GCA_045806665.1 Actinoallomurus sp. | reverse complement strand
CCCGTCGGGTGAGAGCGCCACGGCCCTCACCCAGAGCTCTTCGTCCTGCTCGCCCTCGGCGATCTCGGCCATCGCCCCCACCGGAGCGGTGCAGCCGCCCTCGAGGGTGGCCAGCACCGCTCGCTCCGCGGTGACCGCTGCCCGGGTCCGGACGTCGTCCAGGGCGGCCACCTCGGACGCGAAGCCGTCGTCGCGGGTCTCGACCGCGAGCGCGCCCTGGCCGGGCGCGGGCAGCATCTGGTCGGGCTCGAAGATCTCGGAGACGGCCTCGAGCCGGTCGATCCGGGTCAGCCCCGCGTACGCCAGGACGACCGCGTCCAGCTCACCGTCGGTGACCTTCCGCAGGCGTGTGTCGGCGTTGCCGCGGATCGGCACGACGTCGAGGTCGTGGCGGAGCGCCCGCAGCTGCGCGACTCGGCGCGGCGACCCGGTGCCGACCCTGGCGCCGGGCCGCAGGTCGGCCAGCTTGGCCAGGCCGCACAGGGCGTCGCGGGGGTCGTCGCGCGGCGGGACCGCGGCGAGCGCGATGCCCTCGGTCTGACCGGTGGGCAGATCCTTCAGCGAGTGCACCGCGAAGTCGATCTCACCGGAGAGGAGCCGGTCGCGCAACCCGTTGACGAACACGCCGGTGCCGCCGATCTGGGCGAGGTGCGCCTTGGAGACGTCGCCCTCGGTGGTCACGCCGACGAGCTCCACCTCCTGGCCGGTACGGGCGGTCAGCGCGTCGGCCACCAGGCCGGACTGCGTCATGGCCATCAGGCTGCGGCGGGTACCCAGCTTGAGAGTCGTGTTCATGGTCGCTCAGCGCTCCTCACTCGCTCCGCGGCCGGTCTCGTTCCTCGACCGGCCACTCCGCTCGCTGCGGAGCGTTCGCTCGTGCTCATGGTCGCTCAGCGCTCCTCACTCGCTCCGCGGCCGGTCTCGTTCCTCGACCGGCCACTCCGCTCGCTGCGGAGCGTTCGCTCCGGGACGTCCTCCGCCCGGATGACCGACTCCGGGGCCTTGGGATCGAGGTCGAAGAGCTCGCGGAGCGCGTCGGCGTACGTGTCGCCGCCCGGCGAGGCCGCCAGCTCCTTCACGCGCACGGTCGGGGCGTGCAGCAGCTTGTCGACGACGCGGCGCACGGTCTGGGCGATCTCCGTCCTCGCCTTGTCATCGAGAGCGGGCAGCCGGCCGCCGAGCCGGCCGAGTTCGGCGTCGACGACCTCCGCCGCCTTGCTCCGCAGCGCGACCACTGTAGGGGCGACCGTCGCCGCGATGAGGCCGAGCTGGAAGGCACTGACCTCCTCGGCCACGATCCGCCGGACGGCGTCGGTGTCGACCTCGGCCGGCGCATCGTCGGCGGTGCTGAGATCGTCCAGGCCCACGAGGGTGACGCCGGGCAGGTCGCGGACGGCCCGGTCGACGTCGTGCGGCAGGGCGAGGTCGAGCAGGAAGACCGGGCGCTTGATCATGTCGGGCGTGATGACGAGGCCGGTGGCCCCGGTGCACGAGACGACGATGTCCGCCTCGGCCAGCGCCTCCCCCAGGTCGGCGAGCCGGATCGCCCGCGCCGGAGCCTCGGTCGCCTCGGCCAGGCGCACGCCGCGTTCGTAGGTGCGGTTGGCGATGACGATCTCGCCGATGCCCTCGCGGGCGAGGGTTGCGGCGGCGAGGGAGCTCATCGAGCCGGCGCCCACCACGAGGGCCCGCCGGCCTTCGAGGGAACCGGCCCGACTCAGGCCCACGCTGACGAGCGAGGCGCCGGCCCGGTCGATGCCGGTCTCGTTGCGCGCCCGCTTACCGACGCGCAGCGCCTGCTGGATCGCCTCGTTCAGCGACCGGTCCACGGTGCCGTACTTCTGGGCGAGCTTGAGGGCGGTACGGAGCTGGCCGGCGATCTGCCCCTCGCCGACGACCATGGAGTCGAGGCCGCAGGCGACCGAGAAGACGTGCTGGACCGCGCGCTCCTCGTAGTGGACGTAGAGGTGCCGGGACAGCTCGTCCAGCGGCACGCCCGAGTGACGGGACAGCAGTTCCGAGATGGAGGAGACGCCCGCGTGGAACTTGTCGACGTCGGCGTACACCTCGATGCGGTTGCACGTGGAGACGACGACGGCCCCGCCCACGTTCGCGGAGCCGTGGACGTCGTGCAGCAGCTTGGTCAGCCGGTCACCGGGGACCGCGGTGCGTTCCTGCAGCGCGACCGGGGCGCTGCGGTGGCTCAGCCCGACCACGAGAATGCTCACTGGTGTTCCCCGCTCATGTGGAGTCCCTCACCCAACGGCCCGAAGTAGCGCGGCGGCCGTGTCGTCCCGTCCGCTCGGCTCATGAGCCATCCACCGCCTCGAGATACTCCTGCTCCACTCCGCCGGGTCCGCCGGCCTTGCGCTGCTCGTGGAACGCGAGGATCTGAAGCTCGATCGACAAGTCGACCTTACGCACATCAACCCCATCTGGCACAGTCAGGACCACTGGGGCGAAGTTCAGAATGCTCGTCACTCCACTGGCGACCACGCGGTCACAGACGGGCTGCGCGGCCGACGCGGGGATGGCCAGCACCGCGATCGAGATCCCGCAGTCCCTGATGACCCGCTCGAGTTTGTCGATGTGCTCGACGGTCAGGCCGTTGATGCGCTCGCCGACGATGCTCGGGTCGGCGTCGAGCAGCGCGGCCATCCGGAACCCCCGGGAGGCGAAGCCACCGTAGCCCGCAAGGGCGCGGCCGAGGTTTCCGAGGCCGACAATGGCCACGGACCAGTCCTGGGTGAGGCCGAGCTCCCGGGAGATCTGGTAGACGAGGTACTCCACCTCGTAGCCGACGCCCCGCGTGCCGTACGACCCGAGGTGGGACAGGTCCTTGCGGAGCTTGGCCGAGTTGACGCCCGCCGCGGCGGCGAGCTCCTCCGACGAGACGGTGACGATCTCGCGCTCGGCGAGCACGTGCAAGGCGCGGAGGTAGACCGGCAGCCTGGCCACGGTCGCCTCTGGGATGCCCCGGTTACGCGCACCGAGGGTGGATCGACGGGTCACAAGCCTGCTCTTCGGGACTCGACGACGCGGCCGGTCCTGAGTCGCCCGTCGGCCCGGTCGCCTGGACTTTTCTCAGGTTAAGCCCTTGTGAACACACGCACAAAGTCGGGGCTCACCCGCTAGGCCGCCCGCAGAGGCGAAACGGATCTTCAGACGGTCCTCGACCCGCAGCTCAGCGGGGTCTCCCGAGCGCTCGGCCACCGTTCCTACCGGGTACCGGACGGCGCGCGGTGTGACGCACCAGACATTGACAGGCCACTCACGCGCCGAGGGCGGCGCGCAGGCGTCGCTCGTCGACCCGCCAGAAGTCGTGCTGGACGCCGTCGACGAAGGTCACCGGGATCTGGTCCCAGTAGCGCCGCGTGTCCTCCTCGGAGGCGGTGATGTCCCGCTCCTCCCAGCCGATGCCGAGATCGTCACAGACGCGCGAGATCACCGCGCGGGCCTCGTCGCACAGGTGACAGCCCGGCTTGCCGAGCATCAGGACACGGGCCGGGTCAGGCATGTGGCCAGCGTACGGCCGGTCCCGGCGGCTGGCCGTTCGGCCGCGGTGGGGCCGGGCGCGGGCCGGTCACGTCATGGGGTTGACGGCCCGGGTCCTGGACCGGCCGCTGGGCCGCGTGAGGCTGGCGGGGGGCGTCGTACGCGGCGCGCGGGTCATGGTGCCGGCCCGGGGCGTCCTGCGGCGGACGCTGCGGGTCATGAGGTGGGCGCTGCGCGTCGGGGGGCGGCACCACCTTCGTGGCGGTGGCGGTCAGCTCGATGACGTTCGTGCCCGCGACGTGGGCCCGCGCCTCGGTCGCGAACCGCTGCACATGCGGCTGCCGCGTGTGGTTCTCCACCGCGGTGGCGTCGTGGAAGAGCTGGTAGAAGATCCGCTGCAGGGGCGCGTTGTCGACGGAGTGGCAGGCGTAGACCAGGGTCCCCGGGTCCCGCTCGATCACCGCGCGGGTGACCTCGGCGGCGAGCCGGTCGAAGGTCTCCTGATGCCCGTCGAGCAGGGTGTACATCGTGATCCGGCCGTACTGCCCGATCGGGAAGGGAAGCGGCCCGGGCACGGCCGCCGGCGGTGCGAACGTCGGCTGGGCGGGGTACCGCGCGCCCGCCGGACGGCCCTGCGGCGGGGGACCTTGCGGCGGCGGGCCCGAGGGCCGCCCGTGGGGAGGCTGTCCTGCGTAGTTCGCCATCTCGTCGTACGGCTCCGCTTCTTCTTCGTCTTCGTCGTCGTAGGACCGCTGCGGCAGCACGCGGGCGGCGCCGAACCAGATCAGGGCGACGGCGCCGCCGAGCGCGAGCGGCGCCAGCGGGCCCGGCAGGAAACCGCGGGTCGCGGTCACCAGCAGCACGCCCGCGAACGCGACCATCGCAACGGTGAGCATCATCTCGGTCGCCTGCCGGTCGCGCTTGTTGCCGCGCATGGCGATCACCGCCACGCACGAGACGAGCGACACGACCGCGAAGACGTGGCCCCCGTCAACGATCAGCTTGGGCAGCGACGAGTAGTGGCCGGCGACCTTCGGCAGGCTCTTGTCGAACGTGCCGCTGATGGGGTCGAGCAGGATGATGACCACGGCCACGACGACGTACGAGCCGGCGATCAGCCGGGCCGCGAACCGCGCCTGCACCGTGCGTGCGACCAGTTCGACGACCCCCAGCGCCAGGCTGAACGGCGCCAGCAGCGCGCCGAACAGCGTGACGAACCGCAGCAGCGCGGGTGAGAACCCGATCGCGTACCCGGCCGTCATCGCGCCCAGCGCGAGGCCGAGCGCGGCCAGCGTGCCGGTCCAGGCGATCAGGTGGATGCGCCGCTCGGGGAACGCGCGCATGCCGAGCAGCCCCGCGCCGCCGAAGGCGGCGAGGGTCGCCAGGAGCGCAACCGCGACGTTCACCATCGCCCTAATGGTGCCCGATCCCCGGAGCGGACAGGTAACGGATCCCCGCGTCCGTGGCTGAGAGTTTGCTATGGAGCGGTGTGCGCGGATATCTGAGCTGATTCATCGTCTGTCACCATTGCCACGGCTACTGACCGGTAGCTAGCATGCTCCGACACACCCGGTGGTCGCTCAGCACCGAGGAGTACTGGATGCGCAGCCTGACCCTCGAGCCCCCTCCCGTGTCCTCCACGGACCTGGTCGACCCGGCCGGTGACCGGGAGGAGCTGCGCGACCTCGTACTCCGCGCCCGAGCCGGCGAGTCCGACGCGTTCGCCGCCCTCTACGACCGTTACGTGGACCTCGTCTACCGCTACGTCTACTACCGGGTCGGCGTCCACGCCCTGGCCGAAGACCTCACCAGCGAGACCTTCCTGCGGGCACTGCGCCGGATCAACGTCTTCACCTGGCAGGGCAAGGACTTCGGCGCCTGGCTCGTCACCATCGCCCGCAACCTTGTCCTGGACCACTTCAAGTCCAGCCGGTACCGGATGGAGATCTGCACGGCGGAGCCCGGCGAGGGCGATCGCTGGGACGAAGGTCCCGAACGCGCCGTCCTCGACGCCTTCACCCACCGGGCGCTGTTCTCGGCCGTCCGCACTCTGGGATCGGAGCAACGGGAGTGCGTCGTGCTGCGATTCCTGCACGGCCTGTCGGTCGCGGAGACCGCGGTGGTCATGGGTAAGAACAGCGGCGCGATCAAGGCGCTCCAGCATCGCGCCGTACGCTCCCTCGCGCGCGTCGTGCCCCGCGACGTGCGCGGGTGAGACACAGACGATCCCTCTCGGTTACCGCTGATCGAAAGTGGTTACGCTCGTCTCATGCGGATGTGGCCATGGGGTGATGGTGCCGATGACGCGGAGCTCGCCGGCGCGGCCGCGGCGGCGGCCGCGGCGGTCGACGCGCCGGTACCCGTCCCCGATCCGAGCGCGGCGGCCTTCTTCGACGTCGACAACACGCTGATCCGCGGCGCGTCCATCTACCACTTCGCGCGCGGCCTCGCCGCCCGCAAGATGTTCACCCTCCGGGACCTGGCGCTGTTCGCCCTCGGTCAGGCGTCCTTCCGGATGCGCGGCTCGGAGAACGCCGAGCACATCAGCACCGCCCGCGAGGCCGCGCTGGCCTTCGTCGCCGGGCGCAGCGTCGGCGAGCTCGTCAGCCTCTGCGAGGACATCTACGACGAGAAGATGGCCGACCGGATCTGGCACGGCACCCGCGCCCTCGCACTCAAGCACCTCGACGCCGGCCAGCAGGTGTGGCTCGTCACCGCGACACCGGTCGAACTCGCTCGGATCATCTCCCACCGCCTCGGTCTGACGGGCGCCCTCGGCACCGTGGCCGAGACCCAGGACGGCGTCTACACCGGCCGGCTGGTCGGTCACCTCCTGCACGGTCCGGCCAAGGCCGGCGCCGTACGGGCGCTCGCCAAGCGTGAAGGCCTTGACCTGTCGAGGTGCTCGGCGTACAGCGACTCCTACAACGACCTGCCGATGCTGACCGTCGTCGGCCATCCGCACGCCGTCAACCCCGACGCCGACCTGCGCGAGCACGCCCGCGAACGCGGCTGGCCGGTGCACGACTTCCGCACCGGCCGGAGGGTCACCATGGTCGCGCTGCCGGCGGCCGCGGGGGCGGGCGCCCTCGCCGGCGGCGTCGCCGCCGGGGTCGCGCTCCGCCGCCACTACCGCGACCGCTGAACCCCCGGACGGCCCGGCCGATCGCGCCCCGCCGCGACTCCCGCGACCGCCGAACCCCCCCGACGGACCGGCCCGCCGAGATCGCGCCCACGCCGCATCCAGCGGCCCCGGAAGGCGCAGCCCGCCCGGAGCACCGGGCGGGCCTGGCCTTATCCAGGGCCGGTCAGCGGCCGATGAGGCGCAGCATCTGCTCCGGGTAGCGGGCGCCGGAGACCGGCAGCTCGAGCTCGGCCAGCTCAGCGTCGGTGAGCCGGATCTCGACCGCCCCGAGGTTCTCCTCGAGCCTCGCGCGCCGCTTCGTGCCGGGGATCGGCACGACGTCCCGGCCCTGGTGGAGGAGCCAGGCCAGGGCCAGCTGTCCGGCCGTCACGCCCTTGCTCGCCGCCATCTCGCGGACGGCCTCGGCGGCCTTGACGTTGGCGTCGTAGTTGGCGCCCTGGAAGCGCGGGTCGCCCCGGCGGTAGTCGTCCTCCGGGTAGTCCTCGGCCCGGCGGACGTCGCCGGTGAGGAAGCCGCGGCCGAGCGGGGAGTATGGCACGAGGCCGATGCCGAGTTCGCGGACGGTCGGGAGGATCTCGTCCTCGAGGGCCCGTTCCCACAGCGAGTACTCCGACTGGAGGGCCGACACGGGGAACGTCGCGTGGGCGCGGCGGATCGTCTGCGCGCCGGCCTCGGACAGGCCGAAGAAGCGGACCTTGCCCTGCTGGACGAGCTCGCCGACGGCGCCGGCGACGTCCTCGATCGGCACGTCCGGGTCGACGCGGTGCTGGTACAGCAGGTCGACGTGGTCGGTGCCGAGGCGCCGCAGCTGCCGCTCCAGCACCTCCTTGATGTGCTCGGGGCGGCTGTTGAGCCCGTGACGCTCGCCGTTCTCGTCGATGTCCCAGCCGAACTTCGTGGCGATGACCGCCTCGTCGCGGCGTCCGCTCAGCGCGCGCCCGAGCAGTTCCTCGTTCGTGAAGGGGCCGTAGATCTCGGCGGTGTCGAAGAAGTCACAGCCGAGCTCCAGCGCCCGGTGGATCGTGGCGGTGGACTCCGCGTCGTCGCCCTGACCGTACGCCCAGGTCATGCCCATGCAGCCCAGGCCGAGCGCCGACACTTCGAGTCCCTGCGTTCCCAGTCTTCTCTTCTCCATGACGCCCAGGCTGCACCTTAGAGCGCGCTCTAAGTCAAACGCGCCGACCGTGGGTCCGCTGTCAGAAGAAGATGGAGGCCCGACGGCGGAGCAGGTCGTACAGCATGTTCTGGATCGTCTCGCGGACCTGGTCGGTGAGGTTGAGGACCGTCATATGGTCGTCGGCCTGCTCGGGGTCGTACTGGTCCGTCATGATCGGCTCGCCGAACGCGGTGATCCACTTGGACGGCAGCGGAACCAGACCGAACAGCCCGAACATCGGCCAGGTCGGCGTGATGGGGAAGTACGGCAACCCGAACAGCCGGGCGATCGACCGTAGGTCGGCGATCTTCGGGTAGATCTCCTCCGCACCGACGATCGCGGCCGGGATGATCGGCACCTGGGCGCGCAGGGCGGTGGCGACGAACCCGCCCCGGCCGAACCGCTGAAGCTTGTACCGCTGGCTGTAGGGCTTGCCGACCCCCTTGAAGCCCTCGGGGAACACCCCCACCACTTCGCGCTTTGCCAGCAGCCGCGCGGCGTCGGCCTGGCAGGCGAGGGTGTGCCCGCTCTTGCGCGCGAGGTGGGCCAGCACGGGGATCTGGTAGACGAGGTCGGCGCCGAGCAGCCGGAGGTTTCGCTTGGCCGGGTGGTGGTCGTGCAGCCCGACCTGGAGCATGACGCCGTCCAGCGGCAGGGTGCCGGAGTGGTTGCCGACGACCAGGGCGGGTCCATCGTCGGGGACGTTCTCCAGCCCGAACATCTCGACGCGGAACCACCGCTCGTAGAGCTGGCGGGCCAGCGGCATCAGCAGGGTGTCGTTCAGCTCCGGGTCGAAGCCGAACTCGTCGACGTGGTAATCCCCGTTGAGTCGGCGGCGCACGAACCGCAGCGCCGACGCGAGCTTCTGCTCCAGCTCCCCGGGCGGCGCGGCGCGGCGTTCGGTCGTGTCGCCGTGAAGTGGGATCACCTCGGCCTCGTGCCCCATCACCGCTCTCGCTTCCTCGGACATCAGACTGCGGTCACCTCCTGCTGAGGCCCCTTACCCCGCCGGTGACCAGGTCAAAGATTTCGGTCGGCAGGCTTCGGCCGAGCCCTTGCGAATCGACGAAGTCGGCGAAGGCCTCTTCGGAGCTGTACTTGGGTCGCCACGAGAGTTCGTTCGTGAGACGGGTCGTGTCGATCACCCGGCCGTACGTCAGCCAGCGCAGCAGCTCCGGTGAGAAGCCCTTCAGCCCGCCGAACCGGCGGCCGACGTCGCCGAGCGTCTGCACGGCGGGCGCCGGAAGCCGGAGGATGGGCCGACCGGCCCGGCGCAGGGCCTGGGACAGCAGCACGACACCGTCGCCGGCCGCGTTGAAGCAGCCAGGATGATCCTCCACCGCCATCCGGCGCAGGATCTCGACCCCGTCGTCCTCATGGATGAACTGCAGGCGCGGGTCGAACCCGAACACCGTCGCCACCGCCGGCATGTGGAAGTAGCGGCTGAGCGGATTGTCGACGTTCGGGCCGAGGAAGTTCGCGAAACGCAGCACGGAGACCGTCAGGTCGGAACGGCGCCGGGCCAGGCCGCGGACGTAGCCCTCGACCTCCACCGCGTCCTTGGCGTAGCCGTGCGTCGGCGGGGCCACCGGCTCGTCGTTCTCGGTGAACACGGCCGGATCACGGGCCGACGAGCCGTACACCGCCGCCGACGACCGCACCACCAGCCTGCGCATGGCCGCGGACCGCTGGCAGGCGGCCAGCAGCTGCATCGTGCCGATGACGTTGACCTCCTTGGTCGTCATCCGCGCGGCCGCGGTCATCGTCACCAGGTTGAGATGCACGACCGTGTCGACCCGCGCGGAGTCTATGACCTTCGCGATGCTCGGCGTGCGGAGGTCGACCCGGACGAACTCGGTGCGTCCCAGGGATGCGTCGGGCGGCACGGTGTCAACGCCGATGACCCGCTCGATGCTGGGCTCGGCCTGCAGTGCCTCGGCCACGCGTGCGCCGAGGAACCGGGACACGCCGGTGACCAGAACCACTCGGCTGGAACCGGGAGCTCCCGCTGCGTTCGCGGAGGGACGCGTCGACGGCACCGGTGTCCCCCCATCCGTGGACGGCTGCGTTACTTCTTGTTGCGACGCTGGATGCGCGTCTTCTTCAGCAGCTTACGGTGCTTCTTCTTGGCCATGCGCTTACGACGCTTCTTGATGACAGAGCCCACGAAACCCTCACTCGATGATCAGCAGGAGACGGGCGATCAGCACCCTTGGCGGGCACATGGCCCGGTGCCCAAGGGTACCGCCGCCTCGACGCCGATCGGTCGCAGGCCGCCGCCACTCGCCGGGAAAGGCCGAGCGTCAGCCCGCTTCGATGTATGCGTCTCGCAGATAGTCGTGGACAGCCTGCTCTGGTACGCGGAACGAACGTCCCACGCGAATCGCCGGTAGTTCTCCCGAGTGAACGAGGCGGTATACGGTCATCTTGGACACCCGCATCACCGCAGCCACCTCGGCCACAGTCAGGAACCTGACCTCGCTCAGAGGTCGCTCGCCTGAGCTCATCGGACGCCCTCTTCCACACGCCGCGCGTCAGACCTTTGGGTGACTTTGATCACGGCCGTGTACTTTCCTCCAGCGTAAATCGTGAATCGCCAGTCGCAAGAGGGGAGTTCAATCAATCAGGCTCGAATGTGTCAAAAGATACACAGTGAGCGGCGTGTAGTGCTGCGGGAGCACGTTGTCGTCCAGCGGAACCACGGTGTGGACCTTCCCTTCCGCCTCCCCCGCGAACAGGGCCGGGTCGTTGCAGTCCGCGAACCCCACCGTGTCGATGCCCGACTGGCCGGCCGCCCCGGCCCATCCGTGGTCCGCGATGGCCAGGTCCGGCCAAGATCCGGCCCCATCGGAAAGTTCTCGCAACATCGCGCGCATCGGCTCCGCGTCATGCGTATGGTGCAGCGACGCTCCCCCGCTCAACGTCGCGACCCCGTCGATGTAGCGGATCTCCCGCGACTCTGTGCCACGCGGCGTCTCCACGTCGTACGCCCAGCCCGCCGCGGGCGTCAGCACCCGGCAGCCCCGCGCCCGCAGCGCCCGGCCCACCGCGAGGTACACCGGCAGCAGCCCGCCCGGATGCCCGGTCG
Organism: Actinoallomurus sp.; assembly: GCA_045806665.1. Taxonomy (GTDB): domain Bacteria; phylum Actinomycetota; class Actinomycetes; order Streptosporangiales; family Streptosporangiaceae; genus Actinoallomurus. The sequence continues at coordinate 15,122 of JBJMIW010000220.1, read as the reverse complement.
CCAGCAGCACCGTCTCCCGGCGCTCCGCCGCCTCCGCGAGCCGGCCCGCCATCGCCTCCAGGGCGTCGATCGTACGATTCGGGTCGATCGTGTCGTCGCCGTACAGGTGCGCCGGGTCCGGGTTGATCCCGCACTTGTTCACCATCAGCGCGAAGATCTCTTCGAACCCCCAGTCCTGCTGAAGCTCGAGCCCGAAGAGGTAGTACGGCTTGCGCGCCGCCATCCGCCGGTAGTGCAGGAGGTTCCCCTGGCGCGGCGTTGCGACCTCCCCGGCGATCAGCGTACGGACCAGGTGGTCCCGCAACTCGTCGCGGGTCGGAGCCGGGTGATCGGCGCGGCTCACGGCATCGGGTCCAGGCCGTGGTCCGGGAACACCGCCCGCCGCGTCGCCAGCACCGCCCGGTCCACCGGATCCGCCGGGTCGTACCCGCTGTCCCACGTCCGCACCTCCGTGTCGGCTCCATCCGTCATGCGTTCGGGCGCGCGCTGTCCGGTGCGTCGCCGTACGAGCTCGCGCCAGGCCTCCGGCGTCGGCGTGTCGGGCGGGATCGGCCGCCCCGACGCCTCGGCCAGCAGGTGGGTCCAGGCGCGCGGGACCACGTGGACGAGCTCGTACCCGCCGCCGCCGGTGAGGACCCAGCGCCCGCCCGCGGTCTCGTGGGCGAGCCGGTGCAGCGCCTCGTACGCGGCGCGCTGCCCGTCGACGCTCAGCGTCAGGTGCGCCAGCGGATCGAGCTCATGGCTGTCGCACCCCTGCTGGGTGACCAGGACGTCCGGCCGGAACGCGCGCAGGAGCGACGGGACGACCGCGTCGAAGGCACGCAGCCAGTGGCGGTCGCCGGTGCCCGGCGGCAGGGCCACGTTGACCGACGTGCCCTTGGCCCCGCTCTCCTGCGGCAGCCCGGTCCCGGGGAAGAGCGTGCGCGGCGTCTCGTGCAGGCTGATCGTCAGCACGCGTGGATCGTCGTAGAACGCCGCCTGGACGCCGTCGCCGTGGTGGACGTCGACGTCCACGTACGCGACCTTCTTCGCGCCCTGCCCCAGCAGCCAGGCGATCGCGATGGCCGGGTCGTTGTAGACGCAGAATCCCGACGCCGCACCGTGCATGGCGTGGTGCAGCCCGCCGGCGATGTTGGCCGCGTGCTCGGCCTCGCCGGTCCAGACGGCCCGGGCGGCCGCCACCGATGCCCCGGCCACCAGCGCGGACGCGTCATGGATGCCCGCGAAGACGGGGTTGTCGGCCAGCCCCAGTCCCCGTGCGACGTCGAGCCGCTCCCGGCGCACGGCCTCGACGTAGGCCGGATCGTGGACGAGCGCCAGCAGCGCGTCGTCGGCCGGCTCGAACCCCTGCACCGACACGCCGGGCGCGTCGAAGACGCCGAGCTCGCGGGCGAGCGCCATGGTCAGCTCGACGCGGATCGGATTCATCGGATGCCCGGGCCCGAAGTCGTACGACACGAGCCGGTCGTCCCAGAGAACGCGAAACGAGGAACTCACCGATTCGACCTCCCGACCGCGCCTGTGTCCACGGATCACGGTACCTGTAAGCTCCGCGGCCATGGCGCTCGAGATGCGCGGCGCGTGCGAACGCTGCGACGCCCCCCTGGACCAGAACGGCCTGGCCTACATCTGCAGCTACGAGTGTTCCTATTGCGGGCCGTGCACCCGGTGGCTGTCCCACGTCTGCCCCAACTGCGCCGGCGAACTCGTCCGCCGCCCCACGCGCGTCTGACGCACCGTGCCCAGGGCCGCCGCGACGCGGGCGAAGGGCACGGCCGGGTTCCGGCGTGGCGCCTCACAGGACGTCCTCCAGCGCGCGAAGGGCGGGTTCGACGACGCGAGCGGCCGCGCGGCCGGCCGCCTCGGCGTCGCGCTCGGCGATCGCCTCGAGGACCGCGTGGTGCGGGGCAGGACCGCCCTCGGGTAGGTCCTGGTCCTCGCGGAGCGCGCTCAGCGACTCGCGCAGCCGATGCCCGAAGAACCGGAACGCCTCGGTCAGCAGTGCGTTCCGGGCGGCCTCGGCGACGCCCAGGTGGAAGCGGGAGTCCGCCTCGCCGAAGGCCCCGGGATCCTCGGCGCCGTCGCGGTCGCGCAGGAGGCCGTCGAGACGCCGCAGGTCGTCGGAGGTGCGGCGGACCGCCGCGAGCTTGGCCGCCTGGACGTCGTAGGCGAGCTGCACCTCGAACAGCTCCCGCAACGACGCCCGCTCGACCCGCCGCAGCAGCGGCCCGGGGTCGGCGGCGCTGCGCACGTACGTGCCGTCGCCGCGACGGACCTCCAGCACGCCGACGTGGCTCAGGGCGCGGATCGCCTCCCGTACGGCGGGCCGGCTGACCCGGAGCCGGGCGCTGAGCTCGTGCTCGCCGGGGATGCGGTCACCGACCGCCCAGGCGCCGGAGGCGACCTGACCGTGCATCTGCTCGAGCACCGCCTCGACGGCGGATCCCCGTGACACCGGTTGCAGTGACACGCCCGGCCTCCCGCGTTGCCAGATGTCAGACATGTAGCTCATTAACTGTACAGGTTTGTGATGTGAAGGTTACGGACATGTGGGGCATCTAACTAAGTAGGTGACTCCTGGCTCAGGGGGCGGTTGCGATGACGCAGGTAACAGACGCGAAACTCCCACCGTACGAGCGGGTCCCCAGCTCACAGAGCCGTGCGCTGGCCACGGTCATCCGGCTGGGGATCAGGCCCTTCTCCGGCCGCGTCAAAGGCGGGCCGGCCGGAATCCGCCTGTGGCGCACCCTCCTGGGCGCGGGTTCGCACTGCCTGCGCGCGGACGCCCGCGTCCGCGTCCAGCCCTTCGACGACCCGTGCGTGGACATTCCCGAGGTGCGGAACCCGGTCCGCGGCGAGTGGCTGCGCCCACCCGGCGGTGACACCAGCCAGGGCGTGATTCTTTACCTGCACGGCGGGGCGTACGCGATCTGCTCGCCGCGCACCCACCGGGTGATCACGACCCGGCTGGCGATGGACACGGGGATGCCCGTGATCGTGCCGCGCTACCGGCAGGCGCCCGAGCATCCGTTCCCGGCGGCGTTCGAGGACGCCCTGGACGCGTACCGCCTGCTGCTGGCCCGCGGCCTGCCGCCCGAGCGGATCACCGTGGTGGGCGACTCGTCCGGCGGGCACCTGGCCGCCGCCCTGACCGGGGAGGCCTGCCGTACGGACCTGCCGACGCCCGGCAGGGTCGTGCTCTTCTCCCCCTGGGTCGACCTGACCGGCGAGCTGGCGATGACCTCGGAGATGCTGCGCCGAGATCCCTTCATCGTCCCGGCCGTCGCGACGCGGTTCGGCCGGCTGTACGTGGGGAACGGGGATTGGAACGATCCAAGGCTGTCCATCCTCACCTGCGCGAGCGCCGATCTTCCCCCGTTCCTCATCCAGGTGGGCGGGATCGAGGTGCTGCGGGACGAGGCGGAGAAGTTCGCCGAAGTGCTGGCCGAGGCGGGCGCCGACTACGAGCTCCAGGTCTGGCCCGGGCAGATGCACGTCTTCCAGATGTTCCACGGCCTGATCCCGGAGGCCGACGAGGCGATGCGGGAGGCGGTCCGCTTCATCCGCCGCACCGCCGAGCACGGCTCGGTCACCGAGGCGGCCTGACGCGCCGCCCGGCCGCCTCTGGCGCGGCGGCCGGGCTGATTGGTCCGGGCCGGGGAACGCCGTTCAGACGGCCGGGCGGCAGACCTCCTTCAAGCGGCCGTCAGCCCGATGGCGTTCCTCGCGGCCGCGAGCGTCGGCTCGGCCAGGGCACGGGCCTGCTCCGCCCCGGCGCGCAGCACGGCCTCCAGGGCTGCGCGGTCGGCGGCGATGGCGGTGTACCGCTCCTGCAACGGCTCGAGCAGGGCGATCACCGCGTCGGCGGTGTCCCGCTTCAGCGCGCCGTACGAGGAGTACGACAGCGCCTCGACCGGCACGTCCGTGCAGGCGGCGAGGATGCCGAGGAGGTTCGACACGCCCGGCTTGCGCACCGGGTCGTACGTCACCTCCGAGCCGGAGTCGGTGACCGCCCGCATGATCGTGCGCCGTACGACGTCGACGGGGTCGAGCAGGGAGATCGTTCCCGGAGAGTCGACCGACTTGCTCATCTTCCGCGACGGCTCGGCCAGGTCCATGACCCGCGCCGCGGCCACCGGATGCACCGCACGGGGCAGCGTGAAGACCGGGCCGTACGCACGGTTGAAGCGCTCGGCCAGGTCACGGGTCAGCTCGAGGTGCTGGGACTGATCCGCGCCGACCGGGACCTCGGTCGCCTGGTAGAGCAGGATGTCGGCGGCCATCAGCGCCGGATAGGTCAGCAGTGACAGCCGTACGGTGGACTGCCGCGCGGACTTCTCCTTGAACTGGATCATCCGCTGCATCTCGCCGTAGTACGCGGTGCTCTCCAGCAGGTACGCCAGCTCGGCGTGCGCGGCCACCGCGCTCTGCCGGAAGAACACGCACCGGGCCGGGTCGATGCCGGCCGCGACGGCCAGCCCGGCGAGCTCCAGCGCCCGCTCGTTCAGCAGCGCGGGGTCGTGCGGGGTGGTGAGGGCGTGCAGGTCGGCGATCCCGTACACGTGGCCGGTACGGGGAGCCTCGGCGGTGAGCCGCCCCGCGGACGGGCGCAGCGCGCCGAGCAGGTTGCCGAGGGTCGGGCGGCCGGACGGGGTGAAGAGGCTGAGGACGCGGGTCACGGTGACTCCCTGGGACAGGGTCGCCGCGTCGGCGCACACGCAGAACGGCCGCCGAGGCGGCCGTTGGATGGATCGGTGCAAGGGCAGGTCGGCCGCCGTCAGGCGGCCCACCAGCTGCTGCAGAGCGGTCCTCGCATGCGCCCAGTGTAGCCCGCCGAAAACGTCGGACCCCGGTGCGACCATCAGGACATGAGCGAAACCGTCGCACTGTCCGCGCAGGGGCCGTTCGACCTGGCGGCGAGCATCCGGTTCCTCGAAGGGTTCACCCCGGCCGCGCGGCCGGACGCCGGGCGGCACCGGGGCACGCTCGCGCTGACCTTCCCCTCCGCGCCGTCGTGGCGGCCGGTGGGCGTACGGCTCCGGCAGGAGGGCGACACGGTCCTCGCCGAGATCGACGCGCACCCCGACGACGTCGGGCCGGCCGCCGAGCACGCCCGGCGGATCCTGTCGCTGGACGTCGACGGGACCGGCTTCGCCACGATCGACGACCCGCACGTCGTCCGGCTGCGACGGCGGTATCCGGGGCTGCGGCCCGTGCTGTTCTACTCGCCGTACGAGGCGGCCTGCTGGACCGTGATCGGGCAGCGCATCCGCATCGCCCAGGCCGCCGCGATCAAGCAGCGCATGGCCGAGCGTCTCGGCGACCAGGTCGGCGGTCTGGCCGGCTTCCCCGGGCCGGAGCGGCTGCTCGCCGTCACCGACGTGCCGGGGCTGCCGCCGGTCAAGATCGAGCGCCTGCACGGCATCGCCCACGCCGCCCTGAACGGCGACCTGGACGCCGGACGGCTGCGGGCGATGGAGACCGCCCAGGCCCTCGTCGAGCTGCAGCGGATCCCCGGCATCGGGCTGTTCTCCGCCGAGCTCATCCTGATCCGCGGGGCCGGCCACCCCGACGTCTTCCCCGCCTCGGAGCGCCGGCTGCACGACGAGATGGCCCACGAGTACGGCCTGCAGGACCCCAGCCCGGCGCGGCTGGCGGCGATCGCGGAGGCCTGGCGGCCCTACCGGTCGTGGGTGGTGCTGCTCCTGCGCGCCCGGCGGGAGACCGAGACCGCCGAGATCGCCCAGGGCCGCCGCGTCGCCCGCTAGCCGCCGACGCGCGCCCGCGGGGAGACGTGCCAGAGGCCGATCGCCGCGGCGACCGCCGCCACCGCCTCGGCCACGGTCGTGACCACCTTCTCGGCGTACCAGACCGGCTCGTACATGTTCGGGAGCGGCCCGAGCCGTCCCACGTCGACGTACCGGTAGAGCAGCACGGCGCCGAGCGCGCTGGCCGCGACGAGGAAGGCGATCCCGTAGGTGAGGCGGGTCGCGCGGATGAGCACCAGGACGGCGACGAGCGCGGCGACGACCGCCTGGATCCAGAACAGCGTCCCCTCGGTGAGGCCGCTGCCCGACGATCCCATGTCCCCGGCCAGGTGGAAGTGGACGTACGCGTCGACGGTGAGTCCCGCGACGGCGAGCAGGCGAAGTATCAGGCCCATACCTCAATCACCGTTCGTAAGGCGAGAACGGTTCAATGCCCGCTCGAAAAGACCCGGGTAGATCAACCGGCGCCGAGTTCGCGGCCGCGGTCGCGGGCGGCCTCGATTGCCTCGATGACGGCGGCGCGCACGCCGTGCCGCTCGAGCTCGCGGATGGCCGAGATCGTCGTGCCGGCGGGCGAGGTGACGGCCTCGCGGAGCAGGACCGGGTGGTCACCGGAGTCGCGCAGCATGATCGCCGCGCCCACCGCCGACTGGATCACCATCTCCAGCGCCGCGGCGCGCGGCATGCCGAGCAGGATGCCCGCGTCGACCATCGCCTCGACGAGGTAGTAGAAGTACGCGGGGCCGCTGCCGGACAGGGCGGTGGCGGCGTCCTGCAGCGACTCGGGGATGCGGAGGACCTTGCCGACCGGGGTCAGCAGCTCCTCGGTCAGCTTCAGGTGCTCCTCGTCGGCGTGCGTGCCGGCGGAGATGACGCTCATCGCCTCGTCGACGTGGACGGGCGTGTTGGACATGACGCGGACGACGGCGACGTCCTCGGGCAGGCGTTCCTCGATGAACGCCGTCGGGATGCCGGCGGCCATGGAGATGACCAGCCGCCCCGCCGGGACGTGGTCCTTCAGATCCCGGAGCAGCGTGTCCATGTCCTGCGGCTTGACGGCGAGGACGAGGGTGTCGGCGGTCGCCGCGGCCTCGGCGTTGGTGACGACCTGCACGCCGTACCGCTCGCGCAGCAGCGCTCCGCGCTCCTCACGCCGCGTGGTGATGAGCAACTCGGACGGTCGGCGCCCGGCCCGCAGCACCCCGGACAGCAGCGCCTCGCCCATCTTTCCCGCACCGAGAATCGCGATCATCCCTGCAGCCTCCCTGTCCTACCCGAGAGCGTACCGAACGCGCACTCACCCCTGGCGACTCCCCGAATTCGGCCGTCCGTTGAACCTGATCCGGTCTACCGACGTCCGATAAGATCACCGGGCCGCGCCGCGGCCCGGTGAGGCGGCCGCCCCGGCACCACACCTCCCGTGTGCGTTATCCCCTGCGCCGGGGCGGCTCGCCGTACTCAGGACTTCGAAGCGAGCGACCTGAGGAAGAAGCCGACGTTGGCGGGCCGCTCGGCCAGCCGCCGCATGAGGTAGCCGTACGACTCTTCGCCGTAGGGGATGTAGACGCGCACCTGGCCGCCGAGCTCGGTCAGGCGACGCTGCTCGTTCGGGCGGATTCCGTACAGCATCTGATACTCGAAGCTGTCGGGGGTCCGCTCGTTCAGCACGGCGAGCGCACCGGCGATCTCGATGAGCCGCGGGTCGTGGGTGGCGAACATCGGGTAACCACGCCCGGCCATCAGGACCCGCATGCACCGCACGTACGACTTGTCGACGGCGTCCTTGCGGGTGAACGCCACCGAGTCGGGCGCGTTGTAGGCGCCCTTGCACAGCCGCACCCGCGACCCCTCCTGGGCGAGGTCGGCGCAGTACTCCTCGGCGCGGCGGAGGTAGGCCTGGATCACCGCCCCGGTGTCGGGGAAGTCCTGCCGCAGCTCCTTCAGGATGCGCAACGTCGAGTCGACCGTCGCGTAGTCCTCCATGTCGAGGGTCACGGTCGTGTTCGCCTGCCTGGCGGCCGCGCAGATGCGCCGGGCGTTCTCCAGCGCCGTACGCTCGCCGTCGTCCAACAGCTGGCCCAGCGCGGTGAGCTTCACCGACACCTCGGCGCGGGAGCCGTATCCGACCTCGGCGATCCGCTCGAGGAGTCGTTCGTACTCCTCGGTGATGGTCTTCGCCTGGACCGCCTCGACGGTGTCCTCACCGAGATGGTCGATGGTGACCAGCATCCCGTCGGAGATGAGCCGGTCGGTGGTGGTGAGGACGTCGGCGGCGGTCTCCCCCGCGACGAACCTGCGGACAACGCTTCTGGTGTACGGCGCGGTCTCGACGACCCGGCGTACGCCGCCGCTGCGCGAGGCGGCCAAGAGAGCCTGGCGGAGCAAGCTTCCCCCTCTCCCAAGGGACCACACTGTCCCGATCGCCCATCAGGCTATGCCAGCCGCGATGTGCCTGGTCACAGGGGATCTCCTTCCGGTTGACCGGGACAGGAGGGTCAGGGCGTGCGGCGGCGGAGGGTGGCGGCACCGAGCAGCAGGGCCAGGACCGTGCAGCCGGCGATCACCGCGATGTCGCGCCCGAGCGTGCCGGTGAGCCCGGTGTGGCCGGTCAGCTCGCGCATCGCCTCGACGATGTACGACAGCGGCAGCACGTCGGCGATCCACCGCAGCACGGTGGACATCTGGTCGCGCGGTGCGAACAGGCCGGCCAGCAGCGCCTGCGGGAGGATCAACGCCGGCATGAACTGCACCGCCTGGAACTCCGTGCGCGCGAACGCGCTGGTGAACAGCCCCAGCGCCACGCCGAGCAGGGCGGCGAGGAGGGTGAGGACCACGAGCGTCCACACCGACCCCCGCAGGTCCAGGCCGAGCCAGGTGAGGGCGATGGTCGCGACGACCGCCACCTGGACCAGCGCGGTGACGGCGAACGCCAGGGCGTAACCCAGCAGCAGGTCGAGCTTGCCGAGCGGCATCGTCATCAGCCGCTCCAGCGTGCCGCTCGTCCGCTCCCGCAGCGTGGCGACGCTGGTCACGATGAACATCACGACGAGCGGGAAGACGCCGAGGAGCATCGGACCGTACCGGTCGAACGCCTCCGGCCGGTTCATGATGTACCGCAGCAGGATCATCAACAGGCTGGGGACATCCACGATCATCCCGAGCGTGCGACGGTCGTGCATGAGCTGGGCCAGGATCCGCCGGGCCGTCGCCAGCGTGACGGTGACGCTCACGGCTGGTCCACCTTCTCTCTCCGCTCGATGATCTTTAGGAACGCCTGCTCCAGGTCGCCGGTGCAGGTCTGGTCGCGCAGCGCGTCGGGGGTGTCGTCGGCGATGATCCGCCCGTCCCGCATGAGCAGCAGCCGCCCGCACCGCGCGGCCTCGTCGATCACGTGACTGGAGACCAGGAGGGTCGTCCCCCGGCCGGCCAGCTCGTGGAAGAGCTCCCACAGCTCGCCGCGGAGCACCGGGTCCAGTCCGACCGTCGGCTCGTCGAGGACGAGCAGCTCCGGCCGGCCGAGCAGCGCGACGGCGAGGCTCGCGCGGTGCAGCTGGCCGCCGGACAGGTCGGCGGTCAACTGGTCGCGGGCGTCGCCGAGCCCGACCTCCTCGATGACCCGGTCGGCGTCTCCCCGGGAGGCGCCGAGCACGGCGGCGAAGTAGCGCAGGTTCTCCCGGACGGAGAGGTCGGAGTAGACGGCGGCCTGCTGGGTGGCGTACCCGATGCGGTGGCGCAGCTCGCGGTGGCCGGCCGGACGGCCGAGCACGGTGACGGTGCCGCTCTGGACGATCTGCACGCCGACGACGGCGCGCATGAGCGTCGTCTTGCCGCAACCGCTCGGACCGAGCAGCCCGACGACGGAACCGCCCGGCACCTCGAAGGTCAGGTCGTGCAGGACCGGCCGCCCACCTCGTACGACCCGGAGGTCCCGGGCCTCGATGACGGAATTCATCATGCGATGAATTTATGAGCGCGCCAAAGGGATGTCAAGGTGTCCCAGCAGGAAGGCGGAGCCGTTCAGCCTGAGCCAACAAGCTCGGCCTTCAGGGCCGAGTGGTTGACTCCTCGAAGTAACGCTGAAGCGTGGGCCCGAGCAGCGCGACAAGATCGTCCTCGGTGGCCGACACCAGCGGTTCGATCTGCAGGATGTACTTGAGCATGGCGATGCCGATCATCTGGGCCGCCGCCGCCGCGAGGTTCAGCGTCGGGATCGCCAACGTCTCGGCGACCCGGGCCAGGATCGTCCGGGTGACGAACTCCCGCAGGAGAGCCGCGCCCTGTTCGGTGGTGGCCGCCGATCGGAAGACGCCGATGAACTGCGGGCGCAGCCGCGGATCCGACCAGAACCACAGGAACGTCCGCGCCATCCGCTCACCGAGCTCGGACTGCGGGCCGGTCAGCACCTGTCCCAGGAACACCGCCGGATCCACCGGGAGCTCCATCGCCGCGACGAAGAGCTCCTCTTTGGAGCCGAAGAAGTGGTGGACCAGCGCCGGGTCCACTCCCGCCTCGCGGGCGATCGCCCGGATGGAGGCCTTGTCGTAGCCGCGCTCGCCGAACAGCACGCGGGCGGCCGCGAGGATGTCGTCCCGCGACGAGGACGGCCCTGGACGGCGTCCCGGCCGGCGCGTCGGGGCCGTCATCCGCGGCGCTCCGCGCCTCGGGTCCGGGGAGCCGCCGCCGCGGTCACGAGGGCGTGACCTCGCCCTCGGAGTTCACCTGCCAGCTGCCCACGTGGGCGGCCGCGGCCAGGTGCAGGCGCGCGAACGCCAGCGACTCGGCGAGGTCGCTCTCCCGCTGATCACGGTCGGTGGCACGGCGGGTGTTGATCTCGATGACGACCTGACCGGCGTAGCGGTCGGCGGCCAGCCGCTCCAGCAGCTCCGCGCACGGCTGGTTGCCCCGGCCGGGCACCAGGTGCTCGTCGCGGTTGACGATGCCGACGCCGTCGGCGAGGTGGATGTGCGCCAGCCGGTCGCCGAGGGCGTCCGCCATGTCGAGCGCGTCCGAGCCGGACACGGCGGCGTGCGACAGGTCGACCGTCACGTTGGGGTACGGAAGGTCGACGGGGTTCCAATGGGGGGAGTACATCCCGACCTCGGCCGTGCGCGCGCGTACGGGGAACATGTTCTCGACGGCGAAGACCACGTCGGTCTCCTCCTGCATGCGGGCGAGGCCCTGCTCGAACTCGCGGGCGTACTCCCGCTGCCAGCGGAAGGGGGGATGCACCACGACGACCTCGGCGCCGAGCTTCTCGGCGGTGTCCTTGGAGCGCAGGAGCTTGCCCCACGGGTCGCGCCCCCAGACCCGCTGGGTCAGCAGGAGGCAGGGTGCGTGGATCGACGTGATCGGTACCTGGTGGTAGTCGGAGAGTCTGCGCAGCACGTCGATGTCCTGGCTCGCCGGGTCGGCGGTGACCATGATCTCGATGCCGTCGTACCCGAGGCGCGCGGCGAGGTCGAACGCGGCCGGCGTCTTCTCCGGGTAGACCGACGCCGAGGACAGCACGATAGGCGCGTCGGGGACCTGGAGGACTTCTTCCACAATCGGCAAGCCTATGCGTTCCATCGCCTGGTCCGGCCAGCCGTCCCGGCGTCTACGGTGGAGGCGTGATCGCGTCCGGAGCCATCGCCAGCCCCAACATCTGGAACAGTCCGCAGGTCTACGAGCTCGAGAACCGCGCGGTGGATCCGGACGGCCGGATCCAACGGGCCATGCGCGAGATCCGGCCGTGGGACGGCGCGGTGGTGCTCGACGTGGGCTGCGGGACCGGCTTCCACCTGCCCGCGTTCGCGCGGACGGCCGCGAAGGTCGTGGGCGTCGAACCGCACGCGGGCCTGGCCGGCCTCGCCCGCCGTCGCGTCGCAGGCGTCCCGAACGTCGCCGTACGCGTGGGCGCGGCCCAGGCGCTTCCCCTGCCCGACGCATCGGTGGACGTGGTCCACGCTCGCTGGGCGTACTTCTTCGGGCCCGGCAGCGAGCCGGGGCTCGCGGAGCTGAGCAGGGTCGTACGACGCGGGGGCGCGGCGTTCGTCATCGACAACGACGCGACGCGGTCGACGTTCGGGACGTGGTTCCGGCGCTGGCTGCCGTCCTACGACCCCGTCACCGTCGAGCGGTTCTGGTCTCGGCATGGGTTCTCCCGTACGCCGCTGGAGATTCACTGGCGCTTCGACGACCGCGCGGACCTCGAGGCCGTGCTCAAGATCGAGTTCCCGGCCGAGCTCGCCACGGAGTTCCTCGGCGAGGTCGAGGGCTGTGAGGTCGACTACGCGGTCAACCTATGGTGGCGGCACTACTGACAAGTACCCGCATCAGTCGACGCTTACGCGGGAGGCGCCGAGCACGGCGAGCACCCGGTCGGCGACGGCCTGCATGCCCCTGGCGTTCGGGTGGACGGGAGCTGCCGGGCTGGTCACGAGGATGCCCTCGACCCACCGGTCGGCGGCGCACATGTCGTGGCGCTGCGTGGTGGTGTACGCGTCGACGAAGTCGGCACCGCCGAGCCGTGCCTGCTCGGCGAGCATCGTGTTCAGGTGCCGCTCGAACCCGTCGAGGAACGGGACGTCACCGGAGGCCGCGGGCACGGTCGGCCAGCATCCCGTGCGGGCGGGCAGCATCCGGGGATAGCCCACGAGCAGGACCCGGGCGCGCGGCGCGCGGGCGTGCACGGCCCCCAGGAGCGTGGCGATCTTCGGTGCGGTCGCCGCGATCCGCTGGTCCAGCGTCGCCCCGTAGTAGCGCGTGCACGGCGCTCCGTGCGGCGCGGTCAGGCTGAGCGTCGCGCACCCCAGGACGATGCGGCCGTAGCCGATGTCGTTGCCGCCGATGCCGATCGTCACGAGCGAGGTCTCGCGGGTGACCGCGTCGAGCTGCGGGAGGTTGTGCCCGAAGAGGACCGGCTGGGCACGGGTCATGTCGTCGGTCGTCGCCGCACTGCAGCTCACATCGGTGAACGCGCCGGGCTGGAGGAGCCGCGCCACGAGCGACGGATAGTTGTGGTCGGAGCGGAGGCAGGCGATCGGGGTGCCGTGCCGGTGCGGGATGAAGGGTCCCGCGGTGAACGAGTCGCCGAGCGCGACGTAGCGGCCGACCGCCGCCCGCGCCGGGCCGCTCACGACCAGTGCCGGAATCAACGACACGAGCGCCAGCCACCTGCGCATCGCACCCTCCCCTGCCCATCTGCCCGCCAGTAAGGATCGGCGGGCAGGCCCCGTCAACACCCTTGTCCGAAGTCGGCCAGTGACTACTATGTCACCTACCGTGACCGAGGTCACTCTCATTTGTCGGCGGCGAGCCGTACAGTCGCGGGCATGGCGAAGAGCGTGAAGCAGGCGTACCGCTGCGCCGAGTGTGGTTGGCAGACCTCCAAGTGGGTCGGGCGCTGCGGTGAGTGCCAGGCGTGGGGCACGGTCGACGTGGCGGGCGCGGCGAAGCCCGCGCGGGTCGTGACGCCCGGCCCGGTCAGCGCGCCGGCCCGGCCGATCGGCGAGGTCGACGTGCAGGCGGCGCAGACCGCCGCGACCGGGCTGGACGAGCTCGACCGCGTCCTCGGCGGCGGCCTCGTGCCGGGCGCGGTGCTGCTGCTGGCCGGTGAGCCCGGCATCGGCAAGTCCACTCTGCTGCTCGAGGTCGCGGCGCTGCACGCTGATCGGGGCACCGCGCTGTACATCACCGGCGAGGAGTCGGCGGAGCAGGTGCGGCTTCGGGCCGACCGGATCGGCGCGATCGCCGACCGGCTCTACCTCGCCGCCGAGACCGACCTGGCGGCCGTCCTCGGGCAGATCGACGCAGTCGCCCCGCAGCTGGTGGTCGTCGACTCGATCCAGACGATCGGCTCGGCCGAGATCGACGGCGCGGCAGGAGGGGTGAGTCAGGTCCGCGAGGTCGCCGCCAACCTGATCCGTGTCGCCAAGGAGCGCGGCATCACCACGGTCGTCGTCGGCCACGTGACCAAGGACGGCTCGATCGCCGGGCCCCGCGTCCTGGAGCACCTCGTCGACGTCGTCCTCTACTTCGAGGGCGACCGGCACAGCCGGCTCCGCATGATCCGCGCGGTGAAGAATCGCTACGGCCCGACCGACGAACTCGGCTGCTTCGACCTGTCCGAGATGGGGATCATCGGACTCGCGGACCCCAGCGGCCTGTTCCTGACCCGCCAGGAGAAGCCCGCCCCGGGCACCTGCGTCACGGTCACGCTGGAGGGCCGGCGGCCCCTCGTGGCGGAGGTGCAGTCGCTGGTCGCGCCCTCACCGCTCGCGAACCCGCGCCGCATGACGTCCGGGCTCGACTCCGCCCGGGTCGCGATGATGCTCGCGGTGCTGCAGCGCCGCTGCCGGATCAAACTGCACGACCGGGACGTCTACGCCGCAACGGTCGGCGGCGTGCGGCTCAGCGAGCCGTCCGTCGACCTGGCCGTGGCGCTCGCCGTCACCGGCGCGGCCAACGACGCCGCGCTCCCCTCCGACCTGGTCGCCTTCGGCGAGGTCGGGCTGGCCGGCGAGGTCCGCGGCGTGCAGGCGGCCAAGCGGCGGCTCTCCGAGGCGGCCCGGCTCGGCTACCGGCGCGCCATCGTGCCCGGCGGGTCGCTGGATCCGACCGCAGGCCGCACCAGTGGCACGATCGTGACGGAAGAGGGTATGAAAGTGACAGAAGTCGACGACGTGTGGACGGCCCTGGCGCTCGCGTTCGCGACCGCCGGGGCGAGTGCGTGACGCCGGCCGTCCGCAATCAAGGGAGGGGAGCGCGGTCGGCTTTCCCTGTTCACCGATAAACTGAGCGCCGTCCAGCGACCTCCGGGGGTCACGTGCCAGCACAAGACAAGGGCAGAGACGAGCGACGCCGCGCAACCCTTGCCGCCGTCGCTCCTGGTACTCAGCTCCGCGACGGGCTCGAACGCATCCTTCGGGGCCACACCGGTGCGCTCATCGTAATGGGGTACGACCGCGTCGTCGCCGGGCTGTGCACGGGCGGTTTCCAGCTCGACGTCGAGTTCTCCTCCACCCGGCTGCGCGAGCTCGCCAAGATGGACGGCGCGATCGTCATCGACGCCGGCTGCACCCGCATCGTGCGCGCCGGCGTGCACCTCATGCCGGATCCGACGATCCCGACCGAGGAGTCCGGCACCCGGCACCGCACGGCGGAGCGGGTCGCCCGCCAGGCCGGGTATCCGGTGCTGTCGGTCAGCCAGTCGATGCGGATCATCGCGCTGTACCTCGACGGTCAGCGCTACGTTCTGGAGGACTCGGCCGCCATCCTGTCGCGCGCCAACCAGGCCCTCGCCACGCTCGAGCGTTACAAGCTGCGGCTCGACGAGGTCGCCGGCACGCTCTCGGCGCTGGAGATCGAGGACCT
>JBJMIW010000219.1:0-19868 GCA_045806665.1 Actinoallomurus sp. | reverse complement strand
CGCACGCGGTGGGCGGGCGGCGCGGGCCGCCCGCCCACCGTCGCCTCAGCGTGGGGCGACCCGCAGGTGGAGCGTGCTCACGCCGGGCTGCACGGTCAGCCAGGTCCCGGCCGGATAACGCAGCGTGTAGTCGTAGTCGGTGGACAGCAGTACGACGCCGACCCGGTGACCCGCCTTGAAGACGTAGTCGTTCGGCTGGAAGTCCCAGCCGAAGTCGTACATCCTGCCGGGCGTGATCGGCTCGGTGCGGGCGGGGTCGTGCCGGTTGCGGGCATCGAGCCAGCCACGGGTCACGATCTTGAACGGCTTGGTCTCCGTCACGTGCGCGGTACGGGTGGTGCAACCGTCGTCGCCGGGCACCCCCTGCCCGTAGCAGACCTGTTCGCCCGTGCTCGCCACCATGCCGGTCGGCCGGGTGTCGGTGCCGTAGTCGACCAGCAGCGCGGTGAGGTACGGCGAGCGCCCGTCCAAGGAGGCGCGTAGCGAGATGCGCGGCGTGCCGCCGACCCGTACGGGCGTGGTCAGCTCCGGCGTCAGGTAGACGAGGCGGTTCGGATCCGCGGTCGCCGGGTCGGCCGCGAGCTGCTCGGCCGTCCGGGTGCGGCCCGCGTCGATGAGCGACTGGGCGGCACCGCGCTGTGGCTTCGTGGCCAGCTCGCCGGAGGCGTTCAGGTGCAGGTCGACGTCGCGGGTACCAGGCTCCGGCCAGTCCGCGTGCTGTTCCCACTGCCCGGGCGCGCGCTCGATGTCGACGCGCGGCTCCCGCATGATGCCGTTGTCGATCCCGTACAGCCAGTGGTCGAACCAGTGGTGCGTCTGCCGGAGCCACTCCTCGATCCGCCAGCGGAACGGCGTGTTGTGGTTCGCCTGGTGCAGCCAGAGCTTCCGGGGGACCCCGGCGCGGGCCAGGGCGTTCCACCACTGCACCGACTGCTTGGTCTTGACGTTCCAGTCGTTCAGGCCGTGCACGACGAACACGGCGGCGCGCACCTTCCGCGCGTCCTGCACGTAGTTCCGCTCGTCCCAGAACCGGCTGTAGTCGCCGGTCTCGCGGTCCTGGCGCGCCTCGATGTCGGCGATGACCTTCTTGCAGATCTCCCGATCCGCGCGGGTGTAGACGTACTTGGCGAGCACGTCCAGGTCCTCGCCCTGGAACCCGCCGGGCGCGAGGACTCCGCCGTTGGCGCGGTAGTAGTCGTACCAGGAGGAGATCCCGGCGATCGGCACGATCGCCTTCAGGCCGGGCACGCCGGTGGCCGCGGCCATGTTCGGCAGCGTTCCGTCGTAGGACTGGCCGATCATGCCGACGTTGCCGGTCGACCAGGTCGCCTTGACCGGAGTGCCGTCGGGGGCCCAGCCGCGGGCGCGGCCGGTCAGCCAGTCGACGGCCGCGCGGGCGCCGGCCTGTTCGTTGCGGGCGCCGGAGGTCGGGCAGCCGGTCGAGCCGCCGGTGCCCAGGCTGTCGAGGTCGGCGACCGCGTACCCGCGGGGCAGGAAGTAGTTGTCGTAGTAGCCGGGGAAGGTGCCGGCGAGGACGTCGGCCGACCGCTTCTGGCGCAGCCCCTGGGCGCTCAGCCCGTCGATGTCGACGTCGTGGTTGGACACGTCGTTGCCGCCGGCCCAGTACGGGCTCGGCTCGACGATGGTCGGCACCTTGAGGCCCTGGTCGGTCTCCTTGGGGCGCATGATCCGCATTTGCACCCGGTCACGGACGCCGTCGTGGTCGCTGTCGAGCGGGACCTCGATGTTCACGGTCTGGGTGATGGCGTCCGCGCGGGAGAAGACCGGCTGGGTCTCGCCGCGGGACACCGCGACGTGCGGGGAGGCGCCGGCGTGGGCCGGGTGCGCGGAGATGGCGGGCGCGGCGGTGATCGCGGTGATCAGGAGGGCCACGCCGAGCGTGCGTTGTCGCATGAGGGCTCCGTCGGGGGATGGTCGGGGCATGTGACATTCCACGCAAGATCGACATATTGCACAAGCCCCTTCAAGGGACTAGGCCCTCGGTCCCGGGTCGGGTTCGGCCGGACGGCGGATGGCGGGATCACTCCGGATGGCGCACGCTGGTGGTGGAGGCGAGGCGACGAACCGGGATCACGGGGAATCAACGGCCGATCCGGTACGTTCTTGCCGACGCGCTTACATGATTACGTCCTGAATCGTCGGGAGGACCGCCGTGGGGATGCCGGACAACGGCTGGATGATGATGGCGTCGTTCCGCCGCGACAGGTCGGTGGTCAAGGAGAGGCTCAAGGCCGGGACGGTCCGCCGCATCGCCGGCTACGCCCGCCCGTACATCCGCGAGCTCGTGCTCTTCCTGGCCCTGAACGCCGTGGCCGCCGTCATCGTGGTCGCCAACCCGCTGCTCCTGAAAACGATCATCGACCGCGGGATCGTGCCGCACCGGACCGGGGTCGTGGTCACCCTGGCCGCCGCCGTGGCGGGCCTCGCCCTGGTCGAGGCGCTGATCGGCCTCGGCCAGCGGTGGTACTCCGCGCGCATCGGCGAGGGCCTGATCTATGACCTGCGTACCCAGGTGTTCGACCACGTGCAGCGGATGCCGGTGGCGTTCTTCATGCGCGCCCAGACCGGCTCACTGGTCAGCCGCCTCAACAGCGACGTCATCGGCGCGCAGCGCGCCCTCACCACCACGCTGTCCTCGGTCGTCTCGAACGTGATCAGCCTGATCCTCGTCCTGGCCACGATGTTCGTGCTGTCCTGGCAGGTCACGCTGGTCGCCCTGGTGCTGCTACCGATCTTCATCTTCCCGGCCAAGTGGGTCGGCCGGCGGCTGCAGAAGATCAGCCGGGAGCAGATGCAGCTCGACGCCGAGATGAGCTCGCTGATGACCGAGCGCTTCAACGTGGCCGGCGCGATGCTGGCCAAGCTGTACGGCCGCCCCGAAGAGGAGTCGGCGAGCTTCGCCGACCGGGCACATCGGGTGCGCGACATCGGCGTGACCTCGGCGATGTACGGGCGGGTGTTCTTCACCGCCCTGACGCTGGTGGCCTCGCTGGCGACCGCCATGGTGTACGGCGTCGGCGGATCCCTCGTCGTGAACGGCGGCTTCCAGCTCGGCACGCTCGTCGCCCTGGCCACGCTGCTCACCCGGATGTACGGCCCGCTCACCGCACTGTCGAACGTGCACGTCGACGTGATGACCGCCCTGGTCAGCTTCGACCGCGTCTTCGAGGTGCTCGACCTGCAGCCGATGATCGACGAGAAGCCGGACGCCCGGCCTCTGCCCGACCGGTTCTCTCTTTCCGCCCGTCCAACCGACCTCGACCTACCTCCCGGCCCGGCGGCCGAGCTCGAGCCGCCGTCCGACGCGCCGGCGATCGAGTTCGATGACGTGATCTTCCGGTACCCGGCGGCCGAGGAGGTCTCGCTCGCCTCGCTGGAATCGATCGCGCGGACCGACACCGCTCCGAGCCGTGAGGTGCTGCACAGGGTCGACTTCCGCGTCGAACCAGGGACGATGACCGCGCTCGTCGGGCCCTCCGGTGCCGGCAAGACGACGATCACCCAGCTCGTGTCCCGGCTGTACGACGTGACGGAGGGCGTCGTCCGCATCGGCGGCCAGGACGTACGCGAGGCGACCCTGGAGTCGCTGCGGAGCACGGTCGGCGTCGTCACCCAGGACGCGCACCTGTTCCACGACACGATCCGCGCCAACCTCGCGTACGCCCGGCCCGAGGCCACCGACGAGCAGCTCGCCGAAGCCCTCCGCGCCGCGCAGATCGGGGAGCTCGTCGAGAGCATGCCCGACGGCCTCGACACCGTCGTCGGCGACCGGGGCTACCGGCTGTCCGGCGGCGAGAAGCAGCGTCTGGCCATCGCCCGCCTGCTGCTGAAGGCCCCGTCGGTCGTGGTACTCGACGAGGCCACCGCCCACCTGGACTCCGAGTCCGAGGCGGCGGTGCAGCGGGCGCTCAGCACGGCCCTGGCCGGACGCACGTCGATCGTCATCGCCCACCGGCTGTCGACGATCCGTGAGGCCGACCAGATCCTCGTCATCGACGACGGCCGCGTCGTCGAGCGGGGCCGGCACGACGAGCTGCTCGCCGAGGGCGGCCTGTACAGCGAGCTGTATCACACGCAGTTCGCCCGGCAGGACGTGCTGCCCGACGCCGTGCACTGAGACGGTCTCCGGCAGCCGGCACGGGTCGCCGTGCCGGCGCGGGAGTGGATCGACGGGCGTACAACCGCGGTGCGCGGGTAGACGGACTGTTCGAGCACCAGTCCACGAGTGAAGGGAACGGTCGATGGCGATGCCGGGTCACCGCGCCCCTACGCACATCCCGCCGCCGCGCGAGATCTGGCCGAGCAGCGAGCTGGTCCGGGAGGTCGGCCGGGTGGTCGCCGAAGAACTGGAGCGTCCCGCACCGGACGTCCGCTCGAGTGACCGCGAGAATCCCGGTGACCGGGAGCGCCACGAGCGCTGACCCCCGGAGCTCCGACGGCGGTGGGTTCCTCCGGGAAGCCATCGCCTGCCGTGCGGAGTGAGAGTTTTACCGATTGTGGTGATATGGCGCCGCGCGGTCACCGGGCAGGAATGACTCGGCGATGACGAGGGTAGATCCTCGGGGTGAGCGTTGCGTATACCAGACGAGCACTCTCGGTGACGGTGATGGCTGTGATCGCCTGCACTCTGCTGCTCACCGGTGCGCGGACCGATCAGCGGATCGACCCACCGGGCCCTGATGTCCCGTCGGCCGCTCCGGAGACCCATGCGCCGGGCGCGGCGTACGCCAACCGGTCCCGCGTCTTCGGCCTCGTGCTGGCGGGTCAGACGGCGGATACCGTCCTGTTCGCGCCGGCCCGGAAGGTTCAGCCCGGCGGTCCGGAGACGGTGCACCCGGCGAACGTGGGGCGCTACGGCCCAGTGCGGCTGGCAGCCGGCGCGATGATCCGAGCGTCGGCCCCGATCGCCAACGATGGCGTCACCGACTGGGTACGCGGGATCCGCCTGACTCCGGAGGAGTTCCGCGCGCTGCTCGTGAAGCTGCAGGCGCGGTCCCACCCGCTGCTGGAACGGGCTCACATGTTCGAGCTGTGGTTCGACGGGCGGGGACGGATTACCCGCATGCAGCACTACTTCAGTCCCTGAGCGGGACACGGATCGGGGGGACGGGATGAGACGTTCGCTCGCCACGGCGGGCGCGGCCCTAGGAGTCGCGCTGGCGGTGGCCGGCTGCCGCCAGAGGACCGAGCCGGTGGACCGCGAGGTGAACGTCTCGCATTACCGCACCGCTCGGGCCGGGCCCGCCCACCTGCACCGCAGGCCGGTCCACGGCGAGGGTTCGGACGTCCGGGCGCGGACGTCGAGGGTCAGGGCGAAGGTCGCCCGCGACGTCCCGGCACCCGGCGGGTGGCCACGGCGGGCGCCGCGACCCGAGAACGGATGCGCCACCGTCCGCGAGCCCGGTCACGGTGTCGCGGTGCGCTGCGCACAGGGATCCGGGGAGGACGTCGATCGCTCGCACGAGGACGCCTTGGACGAGCCCGGCGACGACGACTGAGCTTCCCAAGACCGGCGTTCGGGGCCCAGGACCCGCGACGCCGTGCCTCTCCAGTCCCCCCGAGTCCGCGGACGGGCGTCCGCGGGGTTTCACCTGAGCGCATCCTCATCGCAACGCCGCCGTCGCGCGCTCGGGAGAGCGTGATTCAGGCGGCGAATCGTCATTTGCGGAGCTGAGTGCAATGGTCAAGAACAGACGCGGAGTACGGCGGATCACCGCTCTCGTCGTCGGGTGCGGCGCGGCCGGGCTGGCGATCGGCTGGCGGTACGCCGAACGCGGGAGCGCCTCGACGGCTATGCCCGGTCGCTGAGCCGGTAGCCGAGCCGGCCGAGCTCGGCCCCGGCGACCTTCTCCACCTGGGTGATCTGCTTGGGCGTCAACTCCTCCTGCCACCGGCCGACGCCCCCGTCATGGATGCCGTACAGCGCGGTGCGGGAGATCCGCTGGCCCAGGTAGTCGGAAACGGTCGAGATGGCCTCGCGGGGCCGGGCCACGAGTTCCTCGTAGCGGACGGTCAGCAACTGCTCCTCGGGCGTCTGGGCCCGGAGCCGGGCGCTGAGCCGGATCGACCCCCGCCACCGCAGCGCGCACTTGACCGCGACCCCGGCGCGCGGCCAGCGGAGGCGTTCGGTCTCGTCCTCGACGCCGAAGAACGGGTTCGGGAAGACCTCGTCGAGGTTGGCGAACCCGGGCCGGAACCAGGCCAGGCAGCGTTCGTCGGTGAGCATCCCGGCGACGACGTCCCGGCCGTCCCGGATGACCTGGATGAGCTGCGCGTCCGGGAAGGCGTCCAGGATCACGTCCGTGCTGTAGATGAGGTCCGGGGTGGCGTCGGCGAAGCGCTGGATGCCGCGCGGGTCGGCGCAGGTGCCGTCGGCTCCCATCCGGCCCAGCTCCCGGCACTCCGCCGGGCACTCGCCACAACCCTCCCGGGTCACCTGCCAGGTGTGCGCGTACGCGTCCCGCAGGACCCGCGCCGCCCCCTGCCCGCGCTCAGTGGCGATCGAGGGACGCCGCGCGAAGGCGTACACGGTGCGGACGACGCCGGGTCGTCCCATCGTGAGGTGGAACGGGGTCGAGCGCCGGAGCGCACGGGCGAGGAGGTCCGTCCCCGAGTGGGGGGCGCCCAGGATGAAGACCGGGCGTCGGACCTTGGTGCCGTTGACCACCAGGATGTGGGGGGACGTCGTGCGCATGGGTCCCATAAGTCTGCCATCCCGGTCAGGTCGCCACGGCCCTGATCGCCACTCATGGGGCCTCTCTCCGGATGGGTCGGCCGTGCCCACGACCGGTTGACGGACACACCGGATCGTAGTGCCAGAAACAGGAATTTTGCCGCAGGCGCGGTGGTGTCAAACGCGGGACTCAGCCGGACCCGTGGCGGAGCCTCGCGACCCGGGCCCGTGCGGCGTTGAAATCACGCTGGTCCAGTCGCCCACTCCGCAGGGCGCCGGCGAGGCCGGAGACGACCGCCTGCCCGTCACCGACCCGCTGGGAGGAGACGAGGATGAGGTCCATCCCGGCCCGCGCGGCCGCGACCGCTCGCTCCGCGTACGTGCCGAACCCCTCCAGCCCTCCTGCGTTGATGGCGTCGCTCACGGTCACGCCCCGGAAGCCGAGCCGACCGCGGAGCTCGTCGAAGACGACCGGGGACAGTCCCGCCGGCCGCGCCGGGTCCAGTGCCGGATAGATCGCCCAGGACGGCATCACGAGCCGGACACCGGCCGCGATCGCCGGAGCGTACGGAGGTTCGTCGACGCTCCGCAGAGCCGAGCGCGGGACGTTCAGCGTGACGGGGCGAAGGTCGGTGTTTTCCCGGGCGCCGGCCGCGCCCAGCCCGGGGAAGTGCTTGACGGTCGCCGCGACCCCGGCCCGCTGCTGCGCCGTGACGAAGGCGGCGCCCAGCCGGCCGCAGACGGCCGGATCCGTGCTGTACGAGCGTCCCAGCCGGTCGGCGAAGTCGCCTTCCGCACGGTGAACGTCCAGGACCGGTGCCAGGTTGACGTTCATCCCGACGCCCGCGAGCAGCCGCCCGGCCTCCTGGCCCGCCCGCGTGGCCGCCGCCACGGGGTCGGGCGCCTGGCCGATCTCCTTCTGCGTCATGACGGGACCGCCCGGCAGCCGCCGCACCCTGCCGCCCTCCTGGTCGGTCATGAGCAGCAGCGGATCCGGCACCGGACCCGCACGCCGCGCTGCCTGCAGCCGCCGGGTCACGGCGGCGATCTGGTCCAGGCCGGAGACGTTGTCGGCGAAGAAGATCACGCCCGCCGCCGTACCGGCCTCGATCTGCGCCAGCAGCGCCTGCGGCACGGTCAGCCCGGCATACGAGAAGATGACGCGCTGCCCGGCCTGCTGCTCCGGCGTCAGGCCCGGGGCCGGCGGGCTCTCGACGGCTGAAGGCGCCGGCGCGAGCGCCGCGGCTGCCAGGCCGGCGCGGATCGCATTCCGCCGGGTG
Source organism: Actinoallomurus sp. (assembly GCA_045806665.1). Classification (GTDB taxonomy): domain Bacteria; phylum Actinomycetota; class Actinomycetes; order Streptosporangiales; family Streptosporangiaceae; genus Actinoallomurus. Next base: position 11,894 of record JBJMIW010000219.1, on the reverse strand, counting down.
ATGGGCCGGCCCGGGTGTTCCATGACTTCCCCCCGCGTTGAGGGCGAGGAGCGCGCCGCTCCCGCGGGACCACCGCGACGGGCGGTCGCGAGCTCCTCTGCCGATTGTCGAACAGCTCCTGGGACGGCACCGGACCGGGGCGGATGGGCCGACGGCCGGTTTGTACCGCCTGCTCCTGAGGGCATTAGCTGGGCCTATGCCTTTTCTCCCCCGAAACCGGCGGCGCTAATGGACGTCGTTTTCCGTGGTGCGACCGTCGTCGACGGCAGCGGGCGGCCCGGCCTCCGCGCCGATGTCGGCGTGTCGGACGGGCGCGTCGCTCAGGTCGGCGGCCGGCCGAGCGGCCGGCGCACCGTAGACGCCGGCGGACTCGTCCTGGCGCCCGGCTTCATCGACATGCACTCCCACTCCGACCTGGCGCTGCCGTCCGACCCCGTCCACATCGCCAAGACCGCCCAGGGCGTCACGCTCGAGGTGCTCGGCCAGGACGGCCTGTCGTACGCTCCAGCCGACGACGCGACGCTCGACCGGCTGCGCACCCAGCTCGCGGGCTGGAACGGCGACCCGGACGGCTTCCTCTGGGACTGGCGGACGGTGGGGGAGTACCTCGACCGGCTCGATCGGGGGATGGCCGTCAACGCCGCGTACCTCGTGCCGCAGGGCACCCTGCGGATGACGCACGTCGGCTGGGAGGACCGTCCGGCGACCCCGGCGGAGCTCGACGCGATGCGAACGTCCCTGGCGCGGTCCCTGCGCGAGGGCGCGGTCGGCATGTCCTCCGGGCTCACGTACGCACCGGGGATGTACGCGACCACCGAGGAACTCGTCGCGCTGTGCCGGGTGGTCGCCGCGCACGGCGGCTACTACTGCCCGCACCACCGCAGCTACGGCGCCGGGGCCCTTGACGCGTATGAGGAGATGATCGAGGTCTCCCGCGCCTCCGGCTGCGCCCTCCACCTGGCGCACGCGACGATGAACTTCCCGCCCAATCGGGGCCGCGCGGGCGCCCTGCTCGACCTCATCGACCGGTCCGGCTGCGACATCACGCTCGACACCTATCCGTACCTGCCCGGCGCCACGTCGCTGTCCGCCCTGCTGCCGAGCTGGGCCTTCGAAGGCGGGGTCGACGCCGTACGGGAGCGGCTGCGCTCCTCGGCCGTGCGGGATCGGATCCGCGTCGCCTGTGAGCAGACCGGCTCCGACGGCGCGCACGGCGTCCCGATCGACTGGTCGGCGATCGAGGTCAACGGGGTGCGCCACCCCGCGAACGCCGGCCTGCTCGGCCCGATCGCGGACACCGCCCGCCGCCTGGGCCGGGCGCCCTTCGACGTCTTCGCCGACCTGCTCCTCGCCGACGACCTCGGGACGTCCTGCCTGATGCACGTCGGCGACGAGGCCAACGTCCGGACCATCATGCGTCACGACAGACACACCGGCGGCAGCGACGGCCTGCTCACCGGCGAGCGGCCGCACCCGCGTGCGTACGGGACGTTCCCCCGCTATCTGGGCCACTACGTGCGGGAGCTCGGGGCGCTGACGCTCGAGGAGTGCGTCGCGCACCTGACCTCACGCCCCGCTCGGCGGCTGCGGCTCACGGACCGGGGACTCGTCCGCACCGGGTACGCCGCCGACCTGGTGCTCTTCGACCCCGTCACCGTCGCCGACCGGGCGACCTACGACGAGCCCCGCCGCACCCCGGACGGCATCCCGTACGTCCTGGTGAACGGCGAGTTCGTCATCGACGACGGCCGGCGCACCGAGGCGCTGCCCGGCCGGGCGATCCGCGGACAGCGTTGAACGGCGCCCGCTCCGCGTGCGCGGTGAGGGGGCGCCCAACGCGCCGTCCCCCTCGTCCGGTCGCCGCTCCCTGCGCTCCTCAGCCCAGCCGGCGGCTGCCCGGTCGGAGCGGCTCAGTCGCCCATGATGTCGTCGGTCATGCGCTGGTTGCCCGCGAGCAGCCCGCCGTCGACGGGCAGCGTCGCCCCGCTGATCCAGGCGGCCTCGTCCGAGGCCAGGAAGAGCACGGCGGCGGCGACGTCGTCCGGGGTGCCGACCCGGCGCAGCGGGTACCAGCCGGCGACCCGGTCGAGGACGCCCGGGCTGTGGTGCTCCCGCTCGTCCCAGCTGCCGGTGCGGATCGTCCCCGGTGCGACCGCGTTGCAGCGGACCCCGGCCGGGCCGTAGCGCACCGCGACGCTGCGGGTCAGGCTGAGGACGCCCGCCTTGGCGGCACTGTAGGCCTCGTTGCCGAAGTGGGCGATGCCGTTCACCGAGGCCACGTTGACGATGGCGCCGCCGCCTCGCCGCACCATCGTGGGCAGCACCGCCTGCGTGCACAGGAACGTTCCCTTCAGGCACAGGTCGACGTCCCGGTCCCAGTCCTCCTCGGAGAGCTCCTCGAAGGAGGCGTCGGTCGAGCCGCCGGCGTTGTTGACGAGGACGTCCACCGGCGTGTCCGCCAGGGCGGCCCGGACGCTCGCGCGGTCGGTGACGTCGACGGCCACCGCACGTGCGCCGGGGATCTCACGGGCCGTGGCCTCGGCGCTCGCGGCGTTCACGTCCGCGACGACGACCTGGGCGCCCTCCGCGCCGAACCGCAGCGCGATCGCCCGCCCGATGCCGGCGCCCGCGCCGGTCACGGTCACCACACGTCCTGAGAATCGCATCCCCCGATGATGCATCACCGGTTTCGGCGGCCGACCGTGAGGTCGGCGGCCGAGGAGCGCACCGCCGTTGACGTGGATCACCTGGCCGGTGATGTGGCCGGCCGGGACGCCGGGAAGGCGTCGCCGCCGCCTTGGCCGGCGTGGCCGCGCGCCGTTGAACGTCTGGGAGATCGGCCACGTCCGCCGCTCCTCCGGCAGCGCGCCGCCGAAGAGCGACCGGGACGGGCTCGCGATCGTTAAGGGACTCCGAACACCGTATGATCGTTATGCCGACCGCGTGATCTTGGAGCCGATCGGGGGCTTCTGGCCGCACGGAGTCAGAGGCGCGCTGACCTCGAAGGCCCGGGTGCGCGACACCTGACCTCTTCCGCTGCGGGGGTTGTTGGTGCGATGCTCTGACGCAGCACATAACAAGGAGGGGCGGATGCGCGACCCCGGGGGCGGTCAGCCATCGTCGCTGCACGCCGGGGATCGAGTCGCCGTCGTCGCCCCCAGCGGTCCCGTCGATCTCGAGCGCCTCGAGCGCGGCGCCACGGTGCTGCGCGGTCTCGGCCTCCAGGTGGTCTTCGGCGAGCACACCCTCGACATCGCTGCTGGTCTGCCCTACCTCGCCGGTACCGACGCCGACCGTGCGGCCGACCTGCAGACCGCCTGGTGCGACCCGCGGGTCGCGGCCGTCCTGTGCGCCCGCGGGGGGTACGGCGCGGCGCGCGTGCTCGACCACCTCGACTGGAGCGCGCTCGGCGGCGCGACACCGAAGCTCCTGCACGGGTCCAGCGACATCACCGCCCTGCACGTCGCGTTCGGCCGCCGGCTCGGCGTGGCGACCTCGTTCGGGCCGATGGTCGCCTCCATCATCGCCGACGGGGAGCCCGAGGCGGTCGCCCACCTGCGGGCCGGCCTCTTCGACCGGGGTGCGCCCGTCACGGGGACGCACGCGCTGCGCGGAGGCCAGGCCATCGGCCTCCTGACCGGCGGCAACCTCTCTCTCCTTACCTCGCTCCTCGCCACGCCGTACGCCCCGGAGCCGGCCACCGGTCGCATCGCCTTCCTCGAGGACGTCCGCGAGACGCCCTACCGTGTCGACCGCATGCTCACCCAGCTCCGCCAGGCCGGCTGGTTCGACGGCGTCGCGGGGATCGTGCTCGGCACCTGGACCGGCTGCGGCGACCTCGACGCGGTGTTCGCCGACCGCCTCGGCTCCCTCGGCGTGCCGATCCTCGCGGGCCTGCCGGTCGGGCACGGCCCCCGTCAGCTCACCATCCGGCTGGGCGTCCCCGTCCTCCTCGACGCGGACGGGCTCGTCCTTCATTCGGGCGTGCCGGACGCCCGGGCGCGGCGGTCCGGACCTCCGGGCGCCTTTGCGGGGGAGACACCATGACGACCTTCGAACGCCGCGACCACCGGCCGGCGCCGGCCGGCGGAGACGACCGGGCCCTCGACTCGCTCGTCGTGCTGGTGGCCGAGAGCCACGGCTACGGCTGCCGTCCCGTGCAGAACGACGCGATGCTCCTGGACGGCCCGCAGCGTCTGCACATCGGCATGCGCAACCTGCGCCAGTTGGCCCGGCAGGTACCCCGCGACGACTGGCCGGCGCTGGTCGCCGATCACGTCGGCACGATCATCACCGCCATCGAGGAGCCCCTCGACCTGCGTGACTTCCCGCTGGTGCGCGGGCTGCTGCGGGCCCGGGTCTACCCGGCCGAGGCCAGGACGGGCCGCCTCATCTGCCGGCCGTTCGCGCCCGGGCTGATCGAGGCGATCGTCGCCGACACTCCGACGACCGTGCGCACGATCGTCACCGACGACGCCATGACGTGGCCGGTGACGGCCGACGAGCTGTTCGCCGTCGGCCGCGAGGGCGTGCGCGCCGACGGTCCGCTGGAGTGCGACGTCATCGACGACACCGGCATCCGCGTGCTGGAGGGGCAGACGTTCTACGCCGCGACGCACCTACTGTGGCTGGACGCCTACCTCGACCCGGGTCCGTACGGCGCGCTGGCCGTCGCCCCCACCCGAAGCGCGATCGCCGCCTGCGCCATCCGCAAGAACACCGCGATGATCACGGCTGAGCGCCTGCACGCCTTCGCCAGGAACGCCTACGACGAAGGCCCCGGCTCACTCACACCGGAGCTGTTCTGGAGCCGGAACGGCACCCTCACCCTCCTGGAGACCCGCATGATCGGCGGCCGTCTGATGCTGCCCGCCGACTTCATGCGCTTCCTCGACAGCCTGTCCTGACCCCGGACTCACCGGCCGCCCAGGCCGAGCAGAACGTTCCAGGTCGGGCGGCTGCTCGGTAGCCGGTGACGAGCGGAAGACGTCGGAGATGGGTGCGGTGTGGCTCGATGCCGAGAGCGATGGCGACTCGTTCCAGTATCGGCAGGCGTGCCAACACTTGTCGACCTCTCGGCGCTGCCGGCCGGGCTGCGGGTCAGGAAGCCGCGCGGGCGCGGCGGACGCCGTCGTGGCCTTCCAGGTCATAGGCGGTGAGGACGAGGGGGACGTGGCTGAACGCCTGCGGGAAGTTGCCGACCTGACGGTGCAGCCGCGGGTCGTACTCCTCCGCCAGGAGGCCCACGTCGTTGCGCAGGCTCAGCAGCCGTTCGAACAGCTCACGGGCCTCGTCGGTCCGGCCCAGCTGTTGCAGCGCGCCGGCCAGCCAGAAGCTGCAGGCGAGGAACGCGCCTTCTCGGCCCGGCAGACCGTCGACGCCCTGGTCCTGTTCGCCAGTCTGGTACCGCTGGACGAACCCGTCGTCGGTGAGCTCCCGCTGGATCGCCTCGACCGTGCCGACGACGCGCGGGTCGTCGGGCGGCAGGAAGCCGACGCGGGGGATGAGCAGGAGGGCGGCGTCCAGCTCCTTCGACCCGTAGGACTGGGTGAACGTGCCCCGGTCGGAGTCGAACCCCTTGGCGCAGACCTCGCGGTGGATGTCGTCGCGCAGCGCCCGCCACTTGTCGAGCGGGCCCTGACGGTCGAACGTCTCGATCATCCGTACGGCGCGGTCCACCGCGACCCAGGTCATGACCTTCGAGTGGACGAACTGGCGTCGCGGCCCGCGGATCTCCCAGAGCCCCTCGTCCGGGTCGCTCCAGTGCTCCTCCAGGAAGCCGGTCAGCGCACGCTGCAGCGACCAGGCGTGCCGTTCGGGCTGGATCCCGGTGTTCAGCGCGAGGAACAGCGAGTCGGCGACCTCGCCGAAGACGTCGAGCTGCAGCTGCTTGGACGCCGAGTTGCCGACGCGGACCGGCCGGGAGTCCTCGTACCCGGACAGCCAGGGCAGTTCGTACTCGTCGAGCCGGCGCTCGCCGGCGACGCCGTACATGATCTGCAGGTCCTCGGGGCTGCCCGCGACGGCACGCATGAGCCAGGACCGCCACGCCTTCGCCTCGTCGCGGTAGCCGCTGCGCAGCAGGGCCTCCAGGGCCATTGTCGCGTCGCGCAACCAGCAGAAGCGGTAGTCCCAGTTGCGCACGCCGCCGACGTCCTCGGGCAGGGAGGTGGTCGCGGCGGCGACGATGCCGCCGGTGGGCTCGTACGTCAGGGCCTTCAGGGTGGCGAGCGAGCGTACGACCGCGTCGCGGTAGCGGCCGTCGTAGGTGCACCGCCGTGCCCAGTCGGTCCAGAAGCGCTCGGTGCCGTCGAGGGCCTCGTACGGGTCGACGTCGCGCGGCGGGCAGGTGGGAGGGGTGCCAGGTGCAGACGAACGGCAGCGAGTCGCCCTCGCACACCACGAACGTCGCGCGGTGGGCGAAGTCGCGGCCCTCCAGCTCGATCGGGCTGCGCAGCCACACCGAGTCCGGCCCGGCGATGCCGGTGAGGTGGTCGCCGATGCGGCGCATCCATGGGATGACCCGCCCGTAGTCGAACCGGAGCTTCAGGTCGAGGCGCATGGGCACCCGGCCGGACACGCCCTCGATGATGCGGACGACGTCGGCCGCCTCGCCGCGCTCCGGCATGAAGTCGATCACCCGGACGGTGCCGTCCGGGGTGTCCCACTCGGTCTCCAGGATCAGCGTGTCGCCGCGGTAGCGGCGGCGGGTCGCCATCCCGCCGGAGACCGGCGCGATCTGCCAGCGGCCGTTGTCGGGCGTGCCGAGCAGGCCGGCGAAGCAGGCGGGAGAGTCGAACCGTGGCAGGCACATCCAGTCGATGGAGCCGTCGCGCCCCACGAGGGCGCAGCTGAACAGGTCGCCGATGAGCGCGTAGTCCTCGATTCGTCCGGGCACCGCCGCCCCCTCCCGTCTCGGATCTCCGTCGTACGGTAGCGCGGCACCGGCGCGGCGCAACCGTCAGGAGGTGCCCCGGCGTTGTTTACCGGTGGATCGGCTGGTTACCACTCCTCTGTCTCTCGCAACGGTGCGTGGACCAAGGAGATGACATGCACGAGACCGGTCGCCCGGCGGAGTCGCCGGAGGTCGTTCGCAGCCTGGTACCCGCTCGAATCGACCGGCTGCCCTGGTCGCGCTTCCACACCCGGATGATCGTCGCGCTCGGCGTCGCGTGGGTGCTGGACGGGCTGGAGATCCAGATCGCGAGCATCGTGGGGCCGGTCCTGCAGCACCACGGCACCCTCGGGTTGAGCTCCCGCGCCGTCGGGTTCGCCGCGACGGTGTACCTGCTCGGCGAGGTGGCGGGCGCGCTGGTGTTCGGCCGGCTGTCGGATCGACTCGGCCGCCGGAAGCTGTTCATCGCCACGCTGGGGCTGTACCTCGCGGCCAACGCCCTCACCGCCCTCTCGTTCAACTACGGGATCTTCCTGCTGTTCCGGTTCATCGCCGGCATGGGAATCGGCGGGGAGTACGCCGCGATCCACTCGGCGATCGACGAACTCATCCCCGCGCGGTACCGCGGCCGGGTGGACCTGGCCGTCAGCGGCACCTACTGGTTCGGCGCGATCCTGGCATCCCTCGGCACGTACGTCCTGCTCAACCCCGACCTGCTCCCCGAGGATGTGGGTTGGCGGATCGGGTTCTTCATCGGGCCGGTGATCGGGGTCGCGATCTGGACCCTGCGCCGCACGCTGCCGGAGAGCCCCCGCTGGCAGCTCATGCACGGGCGCGCCGAGGAGGCGGAGGAGACGGTCGCGCTGATCGAGCGTGAGGTCGAGGCGTCGGGCCACCGCCTCCCGCCGGTCGACGAGAGCCGGTACCTCGACGTCCACCCCCACGAGTCCGTGTCGTTCCTGACCGTCGGGCGCACGCTCTTCCGCGAGTACCCGTCACGGTCGTTGCTCGGCGCGGTGCTCATGATCAGCCAGTCGTTCCTCTACAACGCGATCTTCTTCACGTACGGGCTGGTGCTCAGCCACTTCTACGGCGTGGCCGACAAGGACGTGCCGAAGTACTTCTTCGCCTTCGCGGCCGGGAACCTCCTCGGCCCGCTGGTCCTGGGGCCGCTGTTCGACACGATCGGCCGCAAGCGGATGATCGCCGGGACCTACCTGCTGTCCGGCACGCTGCTGGCGGTCAGCGGCTATCTGTTCAAACTGGGGGAGCTGTCGGCGCTGACCCAGACGATCCTGTGGTCGGTGATCTTCTTCATCGCCTCGGCGGCGGCCAGCTCCGGCTACCTGACCGTTAGCGAGATCTTCCCGCTGGAGCTGCGCGCGCAGGCGATCGCGCTGTTCTTCGCCATCGCCCAGGTGTTCGGCGCGCTCGGTCCGACGATCTTCGGCGCGCTCATCGGGGACAAGGACCACCCGGACCCGGGCCGGCTGTTCATCGCCTACTTGATCGCGGCCGGGATCATGCTTCTCGCCGGGGTCGTCGAGGCGATCTGTGGCGTCCGGGCCGAACGCGCGTCGCTGGAAGACGTCGCCCGGCCGCTGTCGGCCGTGCGCCGCGCTGACAACGTCGGCCGGCGCCTCGAGCCCGGCAGCGGTACCGGGTCCGCCGGAGCCGGGACGGCGGGCGCTTAGAGCCCGCGGGCTCTCAGGACGCCTGCCTGCACGCGGCGGCCGGGACCGGGGGCGCGTCCTCGACTTCCGGCCGCCGAGGAGCCCGCTTGATCTCCAGCATGGGGATGAACACGTGCGTGAGCGGGCCGATCGCCACCGCGTACAGGAGCGTGCCGATGCCGACGGTCCCGCCGAGCAGCCATCCGGCGGCGAGGACCGTCAGCTCGATGCCGGTCCGCATGACGCGGATCGAGTGGCCGCGCGCGGCAAGGCCGGTGGTCAGGCCGTCGCGCGGTCCCGCACCGAGCCCCGCGCCGATGTAGCAGCCGGTGGCGAACCCGCCGACGACGATCGCCGCGGCCAGGTAGAGCCATTGGACGGCGAGCGTCCCGGGACGGGGGAGCGCCCAGAGGAAGAGGTCGGCGAACAGACCGACGAGGATGACGTTGCTGATCGTGCCGACGCCGGCCCGCTGGCGGAGCGGGATCCACAGGGCCATCACGACGAGGCCGGCGATGATGATCCAGGTGCCGATCGACAGGCCGGTGTGGCGGGCGAGCCCTTGGTGGAGCGTGTCCCACGGGTCGTTGCCGAGCCGGGAGGCCACCTGCAAGGCGATCCCGAGGCCGTAGAGGGCCAATCCGACGTACAACTGGGCCAATCGGCGGGCGATCACTGGTGTCCTCTTCCTGGCGGGTCCTCAACGAGGGCGGCGGGCGCTCTCGATCCGTCGCTCATTCACTCATGGAAGTGGCTTGCGGCCAATCAGGAAAAAGCGGCCTGCCGGGACACGGCCGGCGCGCAGCAGCCTCGGCCCGCGTTCGTGTAGGACCCGGGCGTCAGGGCCTGCCGGTCTGATCGATGTGGTCGGCGATGAGTCGCGCGATCTCATCCGGCCGGGTGAGCAGGCCCCAGTGCGACGTGGCGACGGGCCGTACGCGCAGGTTCTCGGTGAACGGGCGAGGCGCCTCGGCCGCCAGCGCCGGGGTCGCGTAGGCGTCCTCGGTGGGCACGATGACCTGTGTCGGCACGGTGACCCGCGGGGAGACGCCCGTACGACGTGCGGTGCGGCTCCGGCCGAGCATGTTCGCCCGGTAGAGGTTCAGCCCGGCGACCGCGTCCCGCCGCAGCGTCGGAGCGGGGTGCCCGTCGCCCACCGGCACGCCCTCGGCCCGCCGCAGGCGGCGGCCCCACCGGTCGGCCAGCCGGCGCGTCCAGATGAGCTCCGGCACGACCGGCATCTGGAAGGCCGCGATGTACCAGGACCGCAGCAGCTGCCGCACGGCGGCCGGGACGCCGGAGGGCCGCCGCAGACGTGTCCGGAACCAGTACGACGCGTGGTCGAGGCAGGGCCCGGAGATGGACGTGTACGTGGCGAACCGGCCGGGCATCGCGCGCACGGCCTCCCACGACTGGATCGAGCCCCAGTCGTGGCCGACCAGGTGCACCGGCGCGTCGGGGGAGACGGCGTCGAGCACGGCGCTCATATCGGCCAGCAGATGACCGAACCCGTACGCCTCACGCCGCGACGGGCGGGAGGACGCGCCGGCACCGCGCACGTCGTACGCCACAACGTGGAAGCGCTCCGCCAGCCGAGCGGCGACGCCGTCCCACACGGCGTGGGTGTCCGGGTAGCCGTGGACGAGCAGCACCGTCGGCCCGGAGCCGCGCTCGTACACCGCGAGTTCGACGCCGTCGCCACGGACCCGGCGGGCTCGTTCGTCATCGGGCATGGCGTCCACCGTAGGGCCGCGCTCAGTCCTTGACGCGCTCGGTCCCCGTGTAGACGTTCATCGAGCGCCCGCGGAGGAAGCCGATGAGGGTCATGCCGGCCTCCTCGGCGAGTTCGGCGGCGAGCGAGGACGGCGCCGACACGGCCGCGAGTGCCGGTACCCCCGCGAGCATGGCCTTCTGGGTGAGCTCGAACGACGCGCGGCCGCTGACCAGAAGGACGTGACCGGTCAGCGGGACCCGCCCGTCCTTCAGCGCCCAGCCGACCACCTTGTCGACCGCGTTGTGCCGTCCGACGTCCTCGCGGAGCGTAAGGAGCGTGCCGTTCGCGTCGAACAGCCCGGCGGCGTGCAGCCCACCGGTCCGCTCGAAGACCCGCTGCGCCTCCCGGAGCGTCTCCGGCAGGGCGGCCAGGACCTCCGGGTCCAGGACGGTCTCGTCGGACCGGACGTCGTACGGCGCCCGCTGCCGGAGCGCGTCGATGCTCGTCTTCCCGCACACTCCGCACGCGCTGGTCGTGTAGAAGGAGCGCTCCACCGAGACCTCCGGCGGGTCCACGTCCGAGGCGAGCGCGACGTCGACGACGTTGAACGTGTCGGTGTCGGCGCAGTAGCGCATCCCGGCGACATCCTCCGGCGCTCGGATGACGCCCTCCGCGTATAGGAAGCCGGTGATCAGGTCGAAGTCGTTCCCCGGCGTTCGCATGGTCACCGACAGCGGGCGTCCTCCCAGGCGGATCTCGAGGGGTTCCTCGACGACCAGCGTGTCCGGCCTCGCCCGTCGTCCTCGTTCGTCGATGTGCGCGATCCGCCGCCGCACGGTCACTCGGCCCATGATCCGACCGTACCCTGCCAGATCGGACCCAGTCTGGTGATGCCCCGGGCATCGTCGGACAGCTGAACGGCGCCCGCCCGCGCCCGGACCTCGGCAGGGTCGTCCGAAGGCGCTGGCCCCCGGGCGGCTCGCCGGATGGCCGGATGGCCGGATCGCCCGGGAGCCCGCCGGGTCGGCTGAGAAAAGTGCGCCCCAGGGTGCTATAAAGAGCCCGAAAAGGGGAAGTTGACGACGAGGCGCGACCTGGGAGGGGGCGGAGCAGCAGACGTGGGCATCGAGTCCTGGCCGGTGATCCGTCAGCTCACCGGCACCGATCCGCTGGGACGCGGGAGTGCCGCGCGTTCGCGGCGCACGGACGGCCTCGAGCCGCGGACCGCGAAGGCCGACCGGGTCGTCGACTCGGTCTGTCCCTACTGCGCGGTCGGCTGCGGACAGAAGGTGTACGTCAAGGACGACAAGGTCGTCCAGATCGAGGGCGACCCCGCCTCGCCGATCTCCCGTGGCCGGTTGTGCCCGAAGGGCTCGGCCAGTAAGCAGCTCGTCACGTCGCCGACCCGGCAGACCACGGTCCTGCATCGCCGGCCGTACGCCACCGAGTGGGAGCCGCTCGGGCTGGACGAGGCGATGGACATGATCGCCGACCGGGTGATCGAAGCCCGGCGGGCCGGCTGGCAGGACACCGTCGAGGGCAAGAAGGTCCGGCGCACGATGGGCTTCGCGCACCTCGGCGGCGCCACGCTCGACAACGAGGAGAACTACCT
>JBJMIW010000218.1:0-3154 GCA_045806665.1 Actinoallomurus sp. | reverse complement strand
TCGTACGTGGGCGATCACGCGGTCCTTGTCCAAGTGCGTGATCTTGGCAAGCTGGCCGAGCGTCTGCTCGGGCTTGGCGAGCCTGCCGGGCGTGACGCCGAAAACCTCGACGTTGACCTTCTTCAGGAGCGTCTTGCCCCGGCCGTCCACGACGGGCTGGCGCGGCGGCGTCCTCGTGACGATCGCCAGCCGCTGGCCGGGCCCCAGCTGCGGATGGATGATCGACGGGCTCCAGACGACCTTCCATGTGCCGTTCGTCCGGTGCAGCCGCATGGAACTGCCGTAGGACCACGGCTGGCCGCCGTCCCCCAGGTCGATGCTCACCGCGAACTGGGCGGTCGCGTCCTCGCCGTTCTGCTGCACGCGGCCGAGTGCGAGGCGCAGTGACGCGAGATCCAACTGGGACGGTACGGCGCCGAGGGCCGTCGCGACCGCGCCCCGGTCCCCGTCCGTCTGCTTGGCGGCGTTGCGGTAATTGCCGGTCTGCCACGCGACGAGGAAGTCACGGATGGTCGGCAGCGGTGAGGGCTCGGCGAAACAGCCGGCACTCGTCGTCATGACCAGCAGGGCCGTGGCCAGTGCGGCCGCCGACCGGAGCCGTCGAATGCCCACCCTCAGCGCCTCCGCAGCCGTGCGGCGCGAGCCCGCTCCATCTCCCGGAGGGCGTCCCGCTTGGCGATGTCCTGTCGCTTGTCGTACGAGCGCTTGCCACGCGCGACCGCGATCTCCACCTTCGCCTTGCCGTCCTGGAAGTACAGGGTCAGCGGGATCAGCGTATGGCCGGGCTCGTTGGTCTTAGCGATCAGTTTGCCGATCTCTCGCCGGTGCAGCAGCAGCTTGCGGGGACGACGCGCCGCGTGGTTGGTCCACGTCCCCATCGTGTATTCGGGAATGTGCACTCCCTCGAGCCAGGCCTCTCCGTCGCGGATCAGAGCGTACCCGTCCGTGAGGTTGGCCCGCCCGGCGCGCAGCGACTTCACCTCGGTGCCCATCAGCACGAGGCCCGCCTCGTAGGTGTCCTCTATGTGGTAATCGTGACGCGCGCGCTTGTTCTGCGCGATCAACTTGCGTCCCTGTTCGCGTGGCAATGACTCAGCCTCGGTCCTTCGTCGGCAGGGTGGCCAGCAGTCCGCGCACGACGGTGAGCGCGCGCCGCTCGGCCTCCCGGGGTGGGCGGTTCGCGTTGACCGCGACGTCGGGATCGATCCCGGACCCATCGAGGTTACGGCCACTCGGAGTCCGGTATCGACCGACGGTCACCTCGATCCCGGATCCGTCGGCCAACCGCAACGGCTCCTGAACCGACCCCTTTCCGAAGGTACGCGATCCGACGATCACCGCGCGATCTCGATCACGCAATGAGCCCGCGACCACCTCGGCCGCGCTGGCCGTGCCCCCGTCGACCAGGACGACGAGCGGGACCGCGCTGTCACCCCCCGGACCCGCGAGGAGCCGCTCCGGCGGGGCCCCGGTGCGCTCGAACGTCACGACCGGGCCGCCCGCGAGGAAGACCGACGCGGTGTCGACCGCCTCGTCCAGCAGGCCGCCGGGGTTCGCCCGGAGATCGAGCAGGACGCCGCCGCGGTGCCCGGGCCGGCCGGCCACCGCCTCGCGGACCTCGCGCCCGACTCCCCGCGTGAACGCGGCGATCCGGATCACCACCACCCCGTCCGCGGTCAGAGACGCATTCACGTCGTGCGACGCCATCGCCGTCCGCACCAGCGCGAACCGCAGCGGCACGCCGGCACGGCGTACGGCGAGACCGACGCTGGTTGCGGGCTCTCCGCGCAGCGCCGCCGCGACGGTGGCGACCGTGAGGTCGCGGGTGGCGGTGCCGTCCACCTCCGAGATGATGTCGCCGGGACGCACGCCCGCGCGTTCTGCGGGCGAGCCCGGCTGGACGCCGACGATCCGGACGTCATCTCCGCTCTTCTCCAGCCACAGGCCGACGCCGCTGTACCAGCCGTTCAGGGTGGCCTCGAGACCACTGAACTCCGAGGCCGTGTAGAACCGCGCCCAGCGGTCGCCGATGCGCCGCAGCGCCCTCTCGACCGCGGCGCGCTCTCGCGCGGGGTCCGGCGCGGCCCGGGCGACCTCCACCGCCGTGTCCTCGGCGGTCCGGTGATCAAGCGCCTCCGGGCGGGCCGGCGCGCGTGCGCCCGTCCCGGCGCCCACGGCGTACGCGAATCCCAGAGCGGCCGCAGCGGCCGCCCCGCGGAGCACACGACCGGTCAGCCGGGGCATGCGAGGATTCTACGAGCGACCTGATCACCAGACCGGCACATCGCCGGGAGGAGCGTCAGATCTTGAGGTAGCGGCGCAGTGTGAGGAAGGACGCCAGGGCACAGAGCACGATGCCGAAGCACATCGAGGCGACGATGACCGTCGTGACGTCCACCCAGCCCAGTGGGGTCGCGAACTGCAGGTTCTTCTGCAGCCGGCCGAGCAGGAAGACCTTCGAGAAGCTCAGCAGGATCGCGGCGACGACACCGCCCACGAGGCCGGCGATCGCACCCTCGAGGATGAACGGCAGCTGAATGTAGACGTTGGAGGCGCCGACCAGCCGCATGATGCCGGTCTCCCGCCGTCGGTTGAACGCCGAGAGACGGATCGTGTTCGCCACCAGCAGCACGGCCGCGATGAGCTGGATGGCGGCGATGGTCAGCGCCGCCCACTGCAGGCCGCCGAGGATTTTGAAGAACTTCTCCAGTATGGCGCGCTCGTTGACCACCTGGTCGACACCTGGCCGGTTCTGCATCTGCGCGACGACCGCCGCGAAGTTCTTCGGGTCCTTGAGCTTCACCCGGAAGGAGTCGGGGATGTCACCGGGCTGAATCGAGCCGGCGATCCCCGGGCTGTCCTTGAACTGCTCCTTGGCGCGCTGATAGGCCTGCTGGGCCGTCTCCGGGGTGACCTTCGCCACCTGCGGCATCTGCTCGAGCTGTTGCCGGATCGCGTCCTTCTGGGTCTGCGTCGGCGCCGCCTTGTTACAGGCCGGGTTCGCGCTGAGCTTGTTGCACAGGTAGATCGAGACCTCGACCTTGTTCGACCAGTAGTTGATGGACTTGTCGACCTGCATCTTGAGCAGCACACCGGTGCCGAACAGCGCCATGGCGATGGCGACGGTCACGACGAGCGCGATGGTCATTGTGAG
>JBJMIW010000217.1:0-7689 GCA_045806665.1 Actinoallomurus sp. | reverse complement strand
CGAACCGGGAGAACGTGCTCGCCACCGGCGACTGCACCGGGTCCCGGCCGAGGACGAGCTCCTGGCCGGCGCTGACCTGCACCTCGCCCGAGGAGAACTGGACGAAGACCGTGACCTGCTGCAGGCCGGGGGCGCCGCCCTGGTCGTGCAGCGGGCGCAGGCAGGAGACGCAGACCGGGTTGCCGATGTCGGGGATGTCGGCACCGCAGTGCGGGCAGAACGGCGTGAACGCGGCCGTCGACTCGCCGCCGGTCATGGTCGGCTCGCGCGGCGGCGGCGGCACGTGCGGTGCGCCGGGGCCGCCGTACCCGCCGCCGTAGCCCTGCTGCTGCGGCGGGGCGTACTGCTGCTGCGGCGCGCCGTACTGCTGCTGGTCCTGCTGCGGAGGACCGCCGTACGGAGACGGGTCCTGCTGTTGCGGCGCGCCGTACGGTGGCTGGTTCTGCGCCGGCGGGTACGGCCCGCCGCGCTGCTGGTCCTGCGGGGCGCTGTAGGACTGCTGCGGGGCGCCGCCGTACGGGGACGGGTCCTGCTGCGGTGGGCCGCCGTACGGGGACGGGTCCTGCTGCGGTGGGCCGCCGTACGGCGGCTGCTGGTCCTGCTGCGGCGCGCCGTAGGGCTGCTGGTCCTGGGGAGCGCCGTAGGACTGCTGCGGCTGGTCCTGGCCGTACGGGGGCTGCGGCGGCGGGTACTGCTGCTGGTAGTCCTGCTGCGGCGGGTACTGCTGCTGCGGCGCGCCGTACTGCTGCTGGTCCTGCTGGGGCGGGTACTGCTGCTGCCCATAGGGCGACTGCCCCTGGTCCTGCGGCGGGTAACCGCCGGGCTGCTGCTGCGCCGGGGGTGCCTCCCGACGGGCCAGGTTCGCTCCGCAGTTGATGCAGATGAGATCCCCTTGCCGTACCGGAGCGGCACAGACCGGGCATGTCAGGGGCGCCATGAAACCTCCCCGGCGTGTACCCCGGAGAGCGAGAGTCGCTCTGTCAGCCGCTCCATGTCGCCCCTCCGAGGAATCCCGATGTAGTAGATGCGGTCGTGTTCCACCGAAACCTGCATATGGGGGGTTTCTTCGCCCCTCTCCGCGTCACCATAGCGTTTCCTGCCAAGGTCACTGACAGCGATGATCTGTTGGTTCGACGATCCACGCCAGCGAAGCCCCCGATCTACCTTGTTCAGGCGTTCAATGTACGGTCCCGCGACGACCGCGTCGCACAACTCGAGAAGTTCGCGGGTGCGGGCGGACCGCCTCAGTCGTGACGCCGCGTAACCGCTGTACACCAGAACGTCGAGCTCGGGGGATGCCCAGGCGCGGATGCCGAGGAGCAGGGCGCGGAGCGCCTCCGGCTGCTGGAACGGCTCTCCGCCGGAGATCGTGACGCCCTCCACGCCGCCCAGGGACCTCAGCCAGCCGAGGACGGTCGCGACCGGGATGGCGGTACGCGGGTCCGCCTCCCACGTGTCGCGGGACAGGCAGCCCGGACAGTGGATCGTGCATCCCTGCGTCCAGATGCCCGCCCGGCGACCGGGGCCCAGCGTGGTGACCGGGAAGTGGGCCTTGGCCAGCAGCAGTGTCCGCTCCTGGTCACGAGCCTCGTCGGCGGTCACCGCAGGTCCAGCCGGACGATGCTGCCGTCGCGGTGGACGCCCGACACCGTGACGTCGGTGGCCGGACCGCGGTCGAACAGCGCGCGGGCCAGGGGGTTGATGAAGTAGGACTCCAGGGCCATGCCGATGCCCCGGCCGCCGTTGTCGAGCTCGCTCGTACACCAGGCGCGCAGGGTCGCGGCCACCTCGTCCGACAGCCGCAGCTTCATGTGGTGTTCGTCACTCACGCGGCGGCAGATGTTGGCCAGCTGCAGGTCGAAGATCCGGTCGGCCGCCTCCGGGCCGATGAAGTCGAAGATGACGATGTTGTCGCCGAAGCGGTTGAGCAGCTCCGGGCGGTTCAGCGCGGTCGTGAAGTGCTCGGTGACCGCGCTGCGGACCTGGGCCTGCAGGTCCTCGTACGGCATGCCGGGCGTGATGCCCCGGGTGCCGAGGTTGGAGGTGAAGACCAGGATCGACTCGGAGAAGAACGCGGTGTTGCCCCGGCCGTCGGTGAGCCGCCCGTCCTCCAGGATCTGCAGGAACTTGTCGAGGATGCGCGGGTGCGCCTTCTCGATCTCGTCGAACAGGATGACGCGGAACGGGTCCTGGCGGACGGCGTTGGTCAGCTCGCCGCCGGCCTCGAACCCGACGTAGCCGGGCGGGGAGCCGATGAGCCGGTCCCCGGCGTGCTCGGCGGAGAACTCGCTCATGTCGAAGCGGAGGTAGGCGTCCTCGTTGCCGAACACGAGTGACGTGATGGCCTTGGCCAGCTCGGTCTTACCGACGCCGGTCGGCCCGGCGAAGAACAGCACACCGCGCGGCCGGCTGGAGGCGCGGGCGGCCTGCGCGCCCGACAGGCCCAACACCGCGCGCTTGAGGATGTCGAGGGTCTTGGTGACCGCCTGCGGCTGCCCGACGACGCGGGCCGGGACCCGCTCCTCCCCGTCGACGATGCGCCGGCGCAGGTGCTCGCGCTTCCAGGGGTTGTCGAGCACGCCCAACTTGTACGTCCGGACGGCGTCGGGCAGGTCGTGCAGCGGGACGTCGCGCTCCTTGGCGAGCCGCGTGATCTCGATCATCGCCTGGAGCGTGAGGCCCTCCGCCTCCTGGGCGAAGTCGTCGGTGACGTCGACGTCCGGGTCGGTCGTCTCGAACGCGCGGGCCAGCAGCCGGGCGGTCTGTTGCCGGTCGCCGAGGTGGGGGCGCGGGATGGCGATCTCGCGGATCGCGCCGTTGTCGGCGGTGAGCCACGGCGGCAGGTCGCCGGGGCGTCCGGCGAGCCAGATGACCGGGTTGTAGAGGGGCTTCGGGCGGTCGCCGTCGCCGCGCACCGGCAGGGCGGTGCGGGAGAGCTTCTCGCAGAAGACGAAGAAGTCGCGCTCGGCGGGTTCGAGGTCGGTGGGGGTGCGCGCGATCCGGGAGGCGTAGTCGATGACGAACGCGGCGCGGATCTGCCGGGTCGGCCGGGCGAGCGCGCTGAGGTGGCTCCGGAGCCCTTCCAGGGAGGGGACCTTGCGCTCGTCGACGCGGCTGCCGAAGAGGCTCGCCGCGGCGTCGGCGGCGGCCTTGTCGTCGGCGGGGTGGACGCGCAGCCCGTCGACGCGGTCGTAGACGACCATGAAGGAGTAGCCGCTGCGGCGCAGCACCTCCCACAGCAGCTCGCGGAGCGGGAAGAGCCGGCCCTCGTCGGGGACGAGGAAGCTGTCGTGCAGGTTGCCCCACAGGACGTACTGCGCGTGGACCGACAGGGTGGCGTCCAGCTCGCGGACGAACGCGGGCCAGCTCGCCAGTCGTGTGTCGCCCGAAGGGCCCGGCTGCGTTGTCACCTGCCGAAGCCTAACCCTTGCAGGGCCGGTCTTCCGGAGGGTGACGACCGCGTGGTCCGGAAGGTCCGGAAGCACGCGATCGTCACCGAACGGCCGCCTCAGCCGCCGACCGCGCTCGCCGGCGGAGCCTTGTCCTGGAAGCCGGCGCCCGCGCCGGCGGCGTCCTTGTGGAACCCGTCGATCCCGGAGTTGACCGAGCCGATCTCCGCGGGGTCGGCCTGCCCGCCCTTGAACTTGCCGTGCAGGTCCTTCATCGACGCGCTCAGCTTGTCGATCGGCCCGAGGAGCACCTTGCACAAGGTGGGGTCGGCCTGCGCGTTGGCCCGCGCCCGCTTGAGCTGGTCGAAGGAGAAGATCGCGGCCGCGGCCGCCTTGGCGATCGACCTCTTGCGCTTCGGCGCGCCGCTGTTGAAGGCGCCGCTCTTGAACGGCCCGTAGATGTAGCGCCGGAACGTGCCCGCCGCCAAGCCGGCGTTGGTGAGGAACCGCGTCTTGACGAAATGCCTCTCCCTCTTGGTCGGGCAGGCCGCCGGGTTGGCCGGCTGCCCGTAGGCCCCCGGCCCCCCGGACACGCCCGGAGTCGCCGCCGGCGCGCCGGCGACCGGCGCCTGCGCGTCCGGCCGGTTCTTGGTCCCGCCGCCGCACCCTGAGAGGGTGAGCAGCATTATCGAAATGATGATGAACGATTTGCGGAGCATTCGTTTCCCCCGAATAGCCCACTGATCTGGACAATGTAGATGCGTCCTCGGCATCGCACTTCCTTTTTACCGTGCGTGTGGCGGCAGCGGTGAATCGCGGAGTTTCCATGAGTAGAGTCGGCGCATGCGATATCGTCATTCGATGTGACATCGCGGAACTGCTGCGCCATCGTTTTGCTGCTCCTGACCCTGGTCGGCTGTGCCCAGGCCCAGCGGCCGACGGCGGTGCCCACGCCACCGGCGGGGCCGCCGACCTCGGAGGCGTACAACGCCGTGCAGTTGACTCAGGCGCTGCTCACCGACATTCCTGGATACGAGCGTTCAGGAGTGCCGCAATCGGGGCAGTACGGATCGCTCGCCACGGTGCGTAATTCCCTGCAGATGCAGCAGGCGGCGAAACTCGACAAACCCCAGTGCACGTCGTCCACCCGGGCCGTCTCTTCGGACAAGGCGGTCTGGTCCGCGCCCTCCGCGCTGATCGCCTTCGCCAAGGGAGGCGGTCAGACGGTGTCGGAGACCCTGATGGCGGTCGGTCCGGACGTCGCCGCGCAGCAGGTCGGGCTCCGGGTTCCCGACGCGTGCCGAAGCCTGCGGGTCAGGGTCGGCGGCCGCTGGGGGGCGGATGCGGTCGTCGAGGCGCGGGCGACGCGGATCGGCGAGGGCTCGCGGAGCGTCGGCGTGTCGACGACGGTGGGCACGGCGACGGTCCGGACCTGGTACGTCGTGCTGCGCTCGCGGGGATACCTGGCCACGATCACGCTGTACGGGCCGGGTGCCACGCAGGACGAGGCCGAACGCCTGGCTCGGCAGGCGTACCAGCAGGCCGAACGCATCCTGCCGTAGCGTGCCGCGGACCGGGTCGAAGCGCGGATTTCGCGCGCCGGACACGCAGGGTCGCCGGCTCGATAACGTACCCATATGACCGTTGCCCGGGTCGCCGTCACCGTCGATCTCGTCGTCCTGACGGTCCGCGAGCATCGACTGTGCGCGCTCGTCTGGCGGCGCGACCGTCCGCCGTACGCCGGGGCCTGGTCCCTGCCCGGCGGCTTCGTCCAGCTCGACGAGGACCTGCCCGTGGCGTCCCAGCGGCTGATGGCCGAGCGGGCGGGCCTGGCCGGCGTGCGCGTGCACCTGGAGCAGCTGGCGACGTACGGCTATCCGGACCGTGACCCGCGCCAGCGGGTGGTCAGCGTCGCCTACCTCGGGCTCGCGCCGGACCTGCCGGCGTCCAGTCGGGCCCAGGTGCTGTGGGAGCCGGTCGACGACCTGACCGAGCGCGACCAAGCGGCGTTCGACCACCGGCGCATCCTCCTCGACGGGGTCGAGCGCGCCCGTGCGAAGCTGGAGTACTCCCCGCTGGCGGCGGCGTTCTGCCCGCCGGAGTTCACCGTGGCGGAGCTGCGGCGGGTGTACGAGATCGTGTGGGGGACGCCGCTCGATCCGCGGAACTTCCACCGTAAGGTGACCAAGGCGGAGGGGTTCCTGGTGCCGACCGAGCGTACGACGACACGGGACGGTGGGCGGCCCGCGCGCCTCTACCGCGGCGGAAACGCAGAGTCACTGCACCCGCCGATGCTGCGCCCAGGCCCTTGCTAGGGGCATATGTCCGTTTTTGGTACGTTCCTTGCCATGCCCGAGGACGTTTCACCAGAGCTCGTACGCCAAATGATCGACGAGGTCGGTGCGGAAGGCGTCGCGGCGATGGGACGGATTCCGGGCCTCGCCGCCGCCGTCGACCAGCACGCGGCCGCCATCCGCGACGTGATCGCGGGATCGGGCGAACGGCTCAGCCCCCAGGTCCTCGGGGACTACCTTGACGGCTTCACCGACGCCGCCATCGAGCGCGGCTGGTGGCCCGGCGACGACTTCGACTGGGAGACCGTCCGGGTGATCGCCGTCTGCGCGCTCATCCGGGAACTCCACGAGCACGGCCGGGCCTGAGCGCCCGGCCTGAGGGCCCGCCCGGCCTCCTCGGCCTCACCCGCCGGCTCCCCCGGCCCCCCGGCCGGAAGGCCGGTCTTGTCGTTGTCGCCGTCGGGCCGGGCCATCCGGCTGATCGCGTGACCCCGGCGCGGAGCGCCGTTTCACGCCCCCGTCCGCACCGTTCAGGGCCGGTCCTGCGACCCCGGAGGCGCGGTCCCCATCGGCCCGCGCGGTGTCTCGTTGGTCCCACGCGGTGCCTCGGTCGGTGTCCCGGCGCCGCGCACTGCGTCCTCACGCCCGCGCGCGTACCCACCGGTGCGGGATGACGCCGCCTCCGCCTCCGCTCGCGTCAGCCACCGCTCCCAGCGCTGCTGCATCGGCCGGACCAGGCCGCCGCCCACGCCGATGGCGAGGATGGCGCCGACCGTGGCCAGGACGGCGATGAGCACCGGCTCGGTGACGGTCGTGGCGACGCCGATCTGGTTCAGGGCGGCGATGACGCCCAGGGCGATGATGAAGATCGAGGCGAGGTTGGCCAGGAGCCGGCCGTACGAGAGCCCGCCGAGCGCGCCGTCGAGGAGGTCCCGCACCCCGTGCGCGATCGCCGACGCGATGATCACGATGATGACCGCGACCGCCAGCCGGGGCAGCCACGCCACGATGGAACGCAGCACGTTGCTGACCGGGTTGGGACCGAAGACGCTGAACGCCAACTCCAGGGCGACCAGCAGGATCGCGTAATACACCAGCTTGGCCAGGAGACCTGCCGCGTCGTACTTGCCACGCTGGAGCGCCTCGCCCACCACTCCTCGTTCGGCCCAGCGGTCGAAGTTGACCCGCCGCAGGATCGCCGCGACCGCGCGCTGGATCACCTTGGCGATGATCCAGCCGATGATCAGGATGATGACGAAGACGATCAGCCTCGGCACGATCCGGCCGGCGAAGTCCAGCCAGCCCTGCACGCTCCTGCCGACGTCGGTCTGTGCAACGGTGCCCATGACGATCTCCCCCCGACGGCGCGGACGCCTTTGTCACCGTTCGTACCCTGATGGTCGCTGCGCACTCGGAACGTCCGGTCGATGGCGACAGCGCACGGTCCCGCTTCGTAGAGTGATCCCGTACGTCTCCGACCCGGGAGGACAACGGTGTCCGAGCAGCGCAGTCCACGTTTCCGTTCCGTACTCGACTCCTACGTCGCGTACAAGCCCGGCAAGGTCGCCCGGTCACCCGAGGGCCGGTCGTTCAAGCTGTCGTCGAACGAGTCGCCGTACGGGCCGCTGCCCTCGGTCCGCGAGGTGATCAGCGAGGCGAGCGGGCTGATCAACCGCTACCCCGACAACGGCTGCGTCGCGCTCGTCGAAGCGATCGCCGGCCGGTTCGGGGTCCCGCCGGAGCACGTCGCCGTCGGCTGTGGCTCCGTCGGAGTCGCCCAGATGCTGCTGGAGGTCGTCGGCGAGCCCGGCGTCGAGGTGGTGTACGCCTGGCGTTCCTTCGAGGCCTACCCCACGCTCGCCGACCTGGCCGGCGTCACCTCGGTACGCGTGCCGCTGACCGAGGAGACCCACGACCTGCGGGCGATGGCCGACGCGATCACCGACCGGACCCGCCTGGTCTTCGTCTGCAACCCGAACAACCCGACCGGCACGGTCGTCCGACGT
>JBJMIW010000216.1:0-4505 GCA_045806665.1 Actinoallomurus sp. | reverse complement strand
GACGTGGTGACCACCCGTCTGGTCGCCGGCGGCATGCCCGGGGGCACGGTCACCGTCCGCGGCGCGGACGGACGACCGGTGCAGACCCACGTCATGACGTCGGGCAACGATCTCTACGTGTACCCCGAGTCCGCACTGCCCTTCGTCGCGCAGGGCACCCTGGACCGGCAGTTGTTCAACATCACGGCCCTGATCGCGGACGGGTACGATGACGCGTACCGTGACGCGCTGCCGCTGATCGTCTCTTACACACACCCCGCCGACGCGCGCCGCGCGGCCGCCGTCCCCGCGGGGACGACCCGGGTACGGAGCCTGGACGCCGTCCACGGCGCTGCGGTGACCGAGGCCCGCTCGCGCTCCGCGGCCTTCTGGAAGTCCGTGGCCGGGACGGCGGCGGCCGACGGTGCTCGGACGCAGGCCACCCGGCCGTCCTTCGGCGGCGGAATCTCGCACATCTGGCTTGACGGCCTCGTCCACGCCGACCTCGCCGACAGCACCGCGCAGATCGGCGCCCCGAAAGCCTGGGCGGACGGCGACATCGGGCAGGGCGTGAACGTGGCCGTCCTCGACACCGGCGTCGACGCAGACCACCCGGACCTGGCGAGCCGCATCGTGAGCCGGCAGAGCTTCGTACCGGGCAAGAACACAGACGACTACGCCGGGCACGGCACACACGTCGCGTCCATCATCGCCGGCACCGGCGCGGCCTCCGGCGGCAAGGAGAAGGGTGTCGCCCCCGGCGCCCGGCTCCACATCGGCAAGGTGCTGGACAACACCGGCACCGGGCAGACCTCCTGGATCCTGGCCGGCATGCAGTGGGCCGCGGTCGACCAGCATGCCAAGGTCGTCAACATGAGCCTCGGCTCCTCCCAGCCGTCCGACGGAACCGACCCCCTCAGCCAGGCGGTCGACCAGTTGAGCGCCCAGACCGGCTCGCTGTTCGTCGTCGCAGCGGGCAACGAGGGTGCGCCTGCGACGATCGGCGCACCGGCAGCGGCGACCGCCGCGCTGACCGTGGGCGCGGTCGACTCCTCCGACGCGGTCGCCGGCTTCTCCAGCCAGGGGCCCCGTGTCGACGGCGCACTCAAGCCGGAGATCACCGCCCCGGGGGTCGACATCCTCGCGGCCAACTCCCAGTTCGACGGCAACGGCCAGGGCGCCTACCAGACCATGAGCGGCACCTCCATGGCCACGCCCTTCGTGGCGGGCGCCGCCGCGCTGATGGCCGCCGTCTATCCGGAGCTCACCGGAAGCCGGCTGAAGGACCTGCTGGCCAGCAGTTCCTCGCTGACCCCGGACTACGACGCCTTCCAGGGCGGCAGCGGCAGACTGGACGTCGCCGCCGCGGATCATGAGTCAGTGTTCGCCACGGCGACCGCCTACGCCGCTCAGGTCCCGCAGCCTCCCGCCGGCGGCGTGCAACGCCCGGTGACCTACACCAACACCACGAACGCGCCGGTCACACTCACGCTGTCCGTCCAGGCGACGCACGCCCCCGCCGGCATGTTCCGGCTGTCCGCCTCGCAGGTGGTCGTACCCGCGCACGGCACCGCCGGTGTCACCGTGACGATCGACGGCTCCGGCGTCGCCACCGGCGGCGGCTACACCGGCCAGGTGCTGGCGAAGGACGCGGACGGGAAGGTCGCGGCGCACACCGCGGTCTCCCTCGGCTACGTCGAGCACAAGCTGACGATGACGCTCAAGGACGCCACGGGCCAGCCCATGTCCGGCGTGGTCGAGGTGCTCAGGTCCGGTAACGACTTCCCGGACTTCTTTTTGATCGACTCCTCCGGCACGCAGGAGGTCTACCTCCCCAACGACGTGTACTCGGTGCTGTCCTTCAAGAGGATCGAGGGCGTCCACGGTCCCCACTCCATGGGCATGGCCCTGCTCGGCGACCCGGACGTCCACCTGGACCACGACACCACGGTCACCCTCGACGCCTCCAAGGTCAGCCGGATCGACATGACGACCCCGCAGCGGACCGCGGAGACCTATCAGCGGCTGGAGTACTCCCGCTCGATGGGGGGCGCCGGCTTCCGGGATTACATGGAGGTGCAGACCAACTACGACAGTCTGTGGGCCCAGCCGACCACCCAAAAGATCACCGACGGCGACTTCTACCTGGCCGCTCGCTGGCGCAAGGAGATGCCCGCCCTGGCCGTCTCCACCCGTACAACCGACTTCACCGACGTACTGCGCCAGGACGGCGTCACCCCGCTGCCCAAGGGCAGACAAGAGCTGCCGCTGGTCTTCGCCAGCCAAGGGGCGAGCACGGACTACGCCCACCTCGACGCCCGCGGCAAAGCCGTGGTGGTCCGCCGTAACGAGGTCGTCAGCGACATCGACCAGGCGGCCAACGCGATGGCCGCGGGCGCGAAACTCATGCTGGTCGTGAACAACGAGGACGGCCGCGGCTTCCGCGACTACCACGAGTTCGATAAGCCGCCCATCACGCTGGACGTCGGGCTGCTCAGCACCGACGAGGGTGACAAGCTCGTCCAGCAGGCCCAGGCCCGCAACGCCAAGGTCACCGTCGACTCCGAGCCGGTGAGCCCCTACGTCTACGACCTCATGCCGACCTGGCACAACCAGATCCCGAATCGCCCGATGGTTCAGGGCAGTGTCAAGAATCTCGCCCGGATCGACGTCACCTTCGACAGCCCGGACCCGAAAAGGACCGGCGGCGAGTTCCGCTTCGACTGGCCCAAGTACAACAACTGGGCCATCGGGGGCATGATGCCGGAGCCGGCGAACGAGAAGCGCACCGACTGGGTCTCCACCGAGGGTGACAACGACTGGAGCCAGAGCGCATACGCCGACGCCATGGTCTTCGAAGCCGGGCCCACGACCTCCTACCGGCCGGGCAGCAGGCAGGCCGAGGAGTGGTTCAAGCCGATCGAACGCCCCTTCCTGAACGCCGGCTACGCTCTGCCCAGCCGTAGCGGCAGCCGCCTGAACATCGACGTCCCGGGCTGGGGCAGCCGGAATCACGTCGGCATGAGCCAGGACGACAGCGGAACCAGCCAGCAGCAGACGCTCTACCAGGGCACCACCAAGCTGGGCCAGGGCAACTTCACGTCCGTGTCGGGCGACGCCCCCAGCGCCGGCAGCCTGCCGTACCGAATGGTCGTCACCGGTCAGCGCAACGCGACGTTCACCCCGTACTCCTCCAGCACGCGAACGGAGTGGGATTTCAACTCGAAGGCGACGGCGGACGGCTCCAGCGCGGTCCTGCCGCTGGTTCAGCTCGACATCGAGATCGGCACCGACGCGGCAGGGCGTGCCAGGCGACACGACACCCTGTCCGTCACCGCCGCTCACCTTCCAGGCGCTGCCGACGCCGGCAAGATCGGCACGGTCGGTCTGGAGCTGTCCTACGACGACGGTAAGACCTGGCACACGGCCACCCGCGACAGCCACGGGAACTTCCGCCTGGACGCGCCGGACAAGGCGTCCTACGTGTCGCTGAGGGCGAGCGCCCACGACTCGGCGGGCAACTCGGTCAGGCAGACGGTGATCCGGGCGTTCGGCGTGCGCTGACGTACAGCGGTTTCGGGACCCGCACGACGAAGGCCGGTCCGTTCGCGGTGGTCGTACCACCGCGAACGGACCGGCCTCCGGGCACCCCGGCGCGCTCCGCCCTGTCACGATCGGGGATTCCCCGGCGGGTGGACACCGGTTGTCATGTGGCCCAGCGACACACACCCCAACCGCTCCCCCCGGTTCCTGCTCCCTTGCTCCCGTCGGGAGCATGGAGCACCGGGAGCACGCGCTATTCCTGAACCATCCTGACCGGGCGTGAACGAGCGCCATCAATCACGGCTGACCTCCGGCGCCTCGAAAAGCCGCAGGTCGGCGATTGATCGAGACGATATTGACACGGTAGAGGTCACTGGTTCAATCCCAGTATCGCCCACCACATCAATGCGGGTCAGGCCACGTGCCTGACCTTGCGGGGTGCGAAAACCCGGTTTCGGGTCTCTGACCTGCGGTTCCTCCCGTTGGGCTATGCAGCGTTCCGGTACTCGCTGATCAGGCCGTCAACGGCCCGGCGTCGCTTGAGTCGGACGTGATCTAGATCGGCGGGAGCCGCTGGCAGCGGTTGGGGCGGGCGCCGGTCTCGTGCGCGGTGCGGGCGGTGGGTGTTGTAGTGCCGCTCACAGGCGGTGAGCACCCGGCGAAGATGATGTCCGTTGTAGATCAGGAGCCGGTCGGTGCATTCACGCAGGACGGTGCCGACCCAGCGTTCGGCGATCGCGTCCGCCCGTGGCGCGCGGACCGGTGTCCGGATCACCCTGACACCCAGCGAGGTGAACACCTCGTCGAACACAACGGTGAACTTCGCGTCACGGTCCCGGATGAGGAACCGCACCTGCTCGGCCCGCTCGCCCAAGTCCATGACCAGGTTGCGGGCGATGATCACCTCGGCCTGCGTCTTCAGAAACCGCCCCCAACTCGGGCCATTGCGCCGTGGAGCCGGTCCCAGGCCGGCGCGTTTGAGG
>JBJMIW010000215.1:0-21339 GCA_045806665.1 Actinoallomurus sp. | reverse complement strand
ACCGCGCGGTGTTGCGCCAGAGGTTCGCCAGGATCGTCATCAGCCAGGGGCGCGGCTGCAGGGTCGCGATGCGCTGCGGCTCGTAACCGGCCAGCGCGCGATAGGCGCGCAGGAACGCCTCCGCCGTCAGGTCCTCCGCGTCGGCCCACCGCCCGCACAGCCGGAGCGCGGCGGAGAAGACGACATTGCGGTAGCCGTCGAACAGCGCGACGAACCCGGTATCGAGGTCCTCCGTGAGCGCGGTGACGATCGGAAGGCGGATGTCGGTCTCGGTCACGCTCGTAGAACACCGGGTGAGGTCGTCGGGTTGCGGAGCATCGTCTTCATCATGCCGTGTCTTTGAACTAGGCCGCCGCCTTTACATTGTAGATCAAAAACTGGCCAGCGCGGCACGGAAAAGGAGTGGCATGGCGGGCCGTCCGTCCCCACACCGGACATCGAGCGCGCCGCCGACCGTGGCGGCCGGCTCGCGGCACTCCTCACGGATCCCGCCCTGACGGTCGGCCGGCTCCAGGAGGCGTACGCGGACGCGGAGGTGCGCGTGCCCCCGGTGATCGCCGGCTATCCGCCGCCCGACCATCGGCGAACCCCTGTCACGCTGCGCGGACACCGGCCGCCGAGGTGTGCCGGCGCACGGCCGCGCATCGGTTAGTCTGTTGGGGCCGGTGTGGCATGTGTCCCCGGGCCGCACCTACCGCCTTCGCGGAATACCGTCCGGCCGCATGGCCGGAGCAGGAGCCGCGTTGTGCATTTCGCCGAGAGGCGACCACCACACCGGCCCAGGCGTGGGCCGCCCCCGCGGGAGACTCTCCCGCGGGGGCGGCTGCCTTCGTCAGACCGGCACCGTGACCAGTGCAGCGGCGAGCAGTGAGGCGATCATGAGCACGGCGACCACGATCGCCAGGGCGCCCCGAATGCGCCGCCGCCTGCGCAGGCGCCCGAAGTTGGACAACCGGTCGGCCAGGCGAGGGTCTTCCTGACCGAGTTGAGATGCGATCTCGGTGAGGATTCGCTCCTCCTCCATCGAGAGCGCCATGCCGCACCTCCAGGGGGTCACAGATTTCCAGGAATCATCCCCTGTTCGTCCAGCATGGGAAACCTCAAAAAGCCAGGGAGCACCGGCTTTTGCGGCCACATGTGGCAGCCCTGCGGTTGAAACGCCGGTCAGCCGCCCTGAGCGGTCATCTGGGCGCCACGGGTGGGAGGACTCTCCCGGTGCCGCCGGTCCAGCGCCGTGACGTAATACGTGTACACCTGACCTGATTTCGCGGTCTGGTCGGTGATCTGGGTCGTCGTGCCCGGGACCACCGCGAGGAGGTCGCGGGGATCGGGGGAGGTACACGCCGGACCCTTCGCCGGCGACCGGTAGACGGCGTAGGCAGCGGCGCCGACGCCTCGCCAGTTCACCCGGCGGTCCTTGGCCTGCAGGCGGATGGGCGCCGACGGCGGCTCAGCGGCCGTGCGCGGGCTCACCGGGGCGAGCGCCGGGCCGGCGAAGTGGTCGCGGACGAGCCGGGACGCGAACCCGCGGCGATCCTGCATCAGGTCGGTGGCGCTGAAGATCGCCTCCCCGGTGACCTGGGGGTACTTCGCATCGATCGTCAGGTGCCGGGACAACTCCGCGGTCTTGTTCCACGGACCGCCGTACCCTACCTGGTACGCGGCCTGCCCGATGATCAGCTGCACCCGCGTATCCGCCACCTGCTTCGCCCACCACGCGACCAGCGTCTCGTAGTCCGCGGCGCTGAAGCCGATCGGCCAGTACAGCTGGGGCACGACGTAGTCGATCCAACCGTTCTCGACCCACTTGCGGGTGTCGGCGTAGATCTCGTCGTAGCTCTGCAGCGCGTGGGTCGCCGAGCCGTTCGGATCCTTGGACCTGTTCCGCCACACCCCGAACGGGCTGATCCCGAACCTGACCCACGGTTTGGCCTGGCGGATCCGGGCTGAGAGGGTCTGCATGAGCAGGTCCACGTTGGCGCGACGCCAGTCGGCGAGACTCTTGAACCCGGCACCGTACTTCTTGAACGTCGCCTTGTCCGGGAAGTCCTTCCCCGGCAGGGGGTACGGGTAGAAGTAGTCGTCGAAGTGAACGCCGTCGACGTCGTACTTCTGGACGACGTCGAGGACGACCTTCTGGACGAGGTCGCGGACCTGGGGCAGGCCGGGGTCGTACCACAGGGCGTCGCCGTAGCGGTGCACCCAGTCCGGATGCTGCCGGGCCGGGTTGCCCGGAGCGAGGGCGTCGCGGTTCGGTCCGGTGCTCACGCGGTAGGGGTTGAACCAGGCGTGGAACTCCAGCCCCCGCTTGTGCGCCTCGTCGACCAGGAACCGCAGCGGGTCATACCCCGGGCTCCGCCCCTGTTTCCCGGTCAGGTACCGGGACCAGGGTTCGTACGGGGAGGGGTAGAACGCGTCGGCGGACGGCCGGATCTGGACGTAGACCGTGTTGAGGTTGCGTCGTACGGCCATGTCCAGGAGGGCGCGGTACTGCGCCTGCTGCGCCGCCACCGACAGCCCCGGTTCGGCCGGCCAGTCGCCGTTGCCCACGGAGACGATCCACATCGCGCGGGTCTGGCGGGCGGCGTCCGAACGGGCCATCGTGACCTGGCCGCATCCGGCCCCCTTCGCCCCGGAAGGTGCGGACGGACGGCCGTAGCCGCCGCATCCTGCCCCGACGGCCACGGCCGCGGCCGCGGCGATACTCGTCTTGGCAATGGCTGACCTCACGACAGGGCATTCTGCCGGAGACTCCGGAGTGGTTTGGCGGGTATCCCTTACGTCGAGGACGACAAAAGGCGGCGACCATGAACGACACCCTCCGGCTCGGCCGGATCGGCGGCGTGCGCGTCGGCGTCAACTGGACCGTCCTGGTGATCTTCGCGCTCATCACGTACGGCCTGGCCGGCGAGCAGCTGCCCCACACGTACAAGGGACTGCATCCGGTGGTCTACGCACTCGGCGGCCTGCTGACCGCCACCGCGTTCCTGGTCTCCCTGCTGGCCCACGAACTCGCCCACGCCATCGTGGCCCGCCGCAACGGCCTGACGGTGACGGGAATCACTCTCTGGCTGCTCGGCGGCGTCGCCCGCTACGAAGGCGAGCCGGCCACTCCGGGCGCCGAGGTGCGCATCGCGGGCTCCGGACCGCTCGTCAGCCTGCTGCTGGGGATGGCGTTCGGGACCATGTCCGCGGCCCTGCTCCTCACCGGGGTGGACGGCCTGGTGAGCGGCTGCATCGCCTGGCTCGCCGCGATCAACACGCTGCTCGCGGCCTTCAACGTGATCCCCGCCGCTCCCCTGGACGGCGGACGGCTCGTGCACGCCCTCCTGTGGCACCTGTCGGGCGACCGGATCCAGGCGACGCTGCAGACGACGCAGGTAGGCCGCGCCTTCGGCTGGATGATCATGATCACCGGCTTCTACGTCGCCATGTGGAGCGCGGACGGACTGTGGCTCACGCTCGTCGGCTGGTTCCTGATCACGGCCGCCGGGCTCGAGGCGGGCCAGGCCCGGGTCCGCGCGCGACTCGACGGCATCCCGATCCGCCGGATCATGACACCCGACCCGTTCACCGTGCCGAGCTCCATGCCGGTCGCCGAGTTCCTGCACGAGATGCTGCCCCGGCACCGGCATTCCGCCTATCCGGTGGTCGACGACGGCGTCGTCCAGGGCGTGGTCACGACCGAGCGCATCCGCCAAGAGCCGCCCGACACACCCGTCGGCACACTCGTGGAGCAGGCGGAGCGGACGACGGTCGAGACCCCGCTGACCCAGCTGCTGGCCCGCCTGACCCGCGAACGCCTCCTCGTCTTCGACGGGGACCGGCTCGTCGGCATCGTGACGCCGCACGATCTCACCCGCGAGCTCGAACACCTCGCCCGCGAGGTCCCGGGCTTCCCGGCACGCTGACCGCCGCGCCCGGCTCCCGGCCCTTGGCCGGCCCGTCGCCGCGGTGTCCCGGCGGCGGCGCCTGGTTGGTAGAACTCCTGGAACTCCAGCTGCTTCACATCCGCTCCACGCTTTCCGGCGCCGATCCACTTACCTCCGCACCGAGGATCTCCGAGCGCCGGGCCAGGAAGCGATCATCGAACGCATGTTCTAAGGTGAGGGCATGCGTTGGGATGCGTTGTCGCTGGACGGCGAGGATCCGGGACTCTTCGGGAGCCCCGTCACGGTCGACACCCCGGAGTTCCGCGGGATCGCCTTCCACGAGATCCGAGCCAAGTCGATCATCAACCGGGTTCCCGCGGCCTCCCGCGTCCCATTCCGCTGGACGATAAACCCCTATAGGGGATGCAGCCACGCGTGTGTCTATTGTTTTGCGCGAAATACGCATAAGTATCTTGATTTCGACGCCGGGCGCGATTTCGACTCGCAGATCGTCGTCAAGGTGAACGCTCCAGAGCTGGTACGCCGAGAGCTCGCCGCACCTAAATGGGCGGGTGAGCACATCGCGATGGGCACCAACGTCGACTGCTACCAGCGCGCGGAGGGTCGCTACCGGCTGATGCCGGGCATCATCGAGGCGCTGCGGGACGCCGCGAACCCGTTCTCGATCCTGACCAAGGGTTCGCTGATCCTCCGTGACCTGCCGCTGCTGGAAGAGGCCGCCGACCGCACCGAGGTCGGTACGGCCGTGTCCGTCGGTTTCGTCGACAAGGAGCTGTGGCGACTGCTCGAACCCGGCACGCCCAGCCCGCTGAAACGCCTCGAGGTCTGCGCCACGCTGAACGAGCACGGCATCGGCTGCAGTGTCCTGATGGGCCCGATCGTGCCGTATCTCACCGACACCCCGCGCCAACTCGAGGCGGCCGTACGCCGGATCGCTGAGGCCGGCGCGACCTCCGTCTCGGCGATCGTCCTCCACCTACGCCCCGGCGCCCGCGAGTGGTTCACCCGCTGGCTCCGCGAGCACCACCCCGAACTCGTCGAACCCTACGCACGGCTGTACGGCCGTGGCGCCTACGCGCCGAAGGACTACCAGCACCGGATCGGCCGGCGCGTCAAGGACCTCGCCGACAAGTACGGGATCGGCGGAGGCCGCAACGTCCGCCGCATGCGCACACCCCCGCCGGCGCCGCAGCGATTCCCCGAGCCCGAACAGCTCACCATCCTCTGACCGACCCGCGCACATCGCACCGCCCGGCCTGGACGACTGCAGGGCGTCAGCCGCACTGGTGAAGCGAGATGGGCGCGGGGCACGCTCGCGGCGCCGGGTTCACCGCGCAGCCGGCCTCGCCCCGGCGTCCGGTGTGACATCACCACGGTCCCCGGCGGCGGTCCCAGTGCCGTCCGGTTGACCCCAGAGCAGGCCGACAACGCGGCGACGATCGCAGGGGTGGGAAGACGACTCGCCATGCCGGACCACGCCGTGACCGTGGCGCTGGCGACGGCCATGCAAGAGTCCAGGCTCAAGGATCTTCCTGGCGGCGACCGCGACTCCGCCGGCCTGTTCCAGCAACGGCCCAGTCAGGGCTGGGGTACCCACGCTCAGATCGTCGACCCCGTGCATGCCGCGACCGCCTTCTACCAGCGCCTGAAGACGCTGCCCGGCTGGAAGCAGCTCAGCGTCACCGAGGCCGCGCAAGACGTACAGCATTCCGCCACACCCGATGCGTACGCTCAATGGGAGCCGCAGGCCCGCGCCATCGCCAGTGCCCTCACCGGTGAACGGGCCCATGCCCCTGAGCTGTCACGACCTTTCGATCCACGCTTCGAGCGCGACCTTGGTACCCACGGCGATCGCCGAACTCGGCGACGCCAGGCTCAGCGGCGCTCATGACCCGGTCTCCGGCTGGGCCATCGGCAGTTGGCTGGTCGCCCATGCCGCGCGCCTCGGCATCGATCAGGTCACCTTCGACGGGATGACCTGGACCTCGACGTCCGGGACCTGGTCGAACGCGGGATCCGCCGACGGCAGGTTGTCCTTCCGCCTCGGACACCAGACCCACACTTCCGCAGCGAAGCGCTGAACCGGGCGAGGACCCGGGCCCTGCCGGGAAAGGGCGACATCTCGTCGACGGGGTCAGTCCGGGCGTGTGACCTGGTTCAGCAGCGGCTCTCCGGACGCGAACCTCCGCAACTACTCGGCGACCAGCCGTTCGGCACGCGGGTAGAAGGTCGCGGACCCGCCTCCCACGTGCGGCGTGATCAGTACGTTCGGCGCGGACCACAGGGGGTGTCCGGCCGGCGGCGGCTCGGGGTCCACGACGTCGAGGGCGGCACGGCGCCGTCCCGACCCGGTCTCGGCCAGCAGGGCGGCCGTGTCGATCGTGCCACCGCGGCCGACGTTCACCAGGAGCGCGTCGGGCAGCGCGGCGAGCAGCCGTGCGTCGAGGAGGCCGGTGGTCTCGGCGGTGAGCGGCAGCGTGGACACGACGATGTCCGCGTGCAGGAGCAGGTCCGGCAGCTCGTCGACGCCGTGCACCAACTCGGCCGGGCGAGAGCGGCCCGCCACCCCCTTCCCAAATCCGGCCGCCTGGAGTAGACAGACGGGAAACTGACCGGCGAATCAGTTCCGGGGGACGCCGGACCGGCAGAGAGGCAGTGCCCATGGCCGCGATCCCCGACGACTTCACTGGCCGCTGGGAACACGAGAAGACCCACCTGCGCAAGTCCTTCTTCCGGCTCGACATCGCGGCGTTCCTCGTATGCGCCCTCGTCGGCCTCGACACGCTCGGCACCGTCGCGGCCAAGGGCCCGCAGGGCCTGGTCTGGCTGCTGTTCCTGGCCGTGTTCTTCTTCCTGCCGTACGGCCTGCTCGTCGCCGAGCTCGGCTCCTCGTTCCCGTTCGAGGGCGGGCCGTACGTGTGGACGAAGCTGGCCTTCGGCCGGTTCGCCGCCGGGGTCAACCAGGTGCTGTACTGGCTGTCCAACCCGGTGTGGCTTGGCGGCACGCTCACCATCGTCGCCGTCACCACCTGGGAGAAGTTCTTCTTCGACCTCCCGGGCGCCTGGAAGTACGTCGGCGGCGCGATCTTCGTCTGGCTCGGCGCGCTCGCGGTGCTGCTGGCGTTCCGCGTCGGCAAGTGGCTGCCCACCATCGGGGCGGTCGCCCGCGTCCTCCTGATCGGCACCTTCCTCGTCTCGGTCATCCTGTACGGCGCGAAGCACGGTATCCACCTGCACGGAGCCGATTTCAAGCCCAGCTACATCGGCTTCGTCGGGCTCGTCCCGGTCCTCGTCTACAACTACGTCGGCTTCGAACTGCCCAGCACGGCGGCCGAGGAGATGACCGCGCCGCAGCGGGACGTGCCTTTCGCCATCGCCCGCTCCGGCGTCCTCGCGGTCATCCTGTACGGCGCGCCGATCCTCGGCATCCTCCTGGTGCTGCCGGGGAAGGCGATCGGCAGCCTGGGCGGCTTCGTGGACGCGTGCAAGGCCGTGTTCACGGTGTACGGCGGGCACGTCGCGGCCGACGGCTCCGTGACGCTGACCGGCGCGGGATCGGTCATGGGCAAGATCGCCGCGATCGGCCTCATCATCGGGGTGCTGACCAGCGGCATCACGTGGTCGATGGGCGGCGACCGGGCTCAGGCGGTGGCGTGCGCGGACGGCGCCGGGCCGGCGTTCCTCGGGAGGTTCTCCGAGCGCTTCGGCACGCCGATCCGGGTGAACATCCTGTCGTCGGTGATGTCCACGGTCGTCATGGTGGCGGCCTTCCTGATCACCAAGGGCAACGCGCAGAAGTACTTCTCCGCCGTCCTCGGGCTGGCCATCTCCACGACCTTCATCTCCTACCTGCTCGCCTTCCCGAGCCTGTACGTCCTGCGCCGGAGGCTGCCGGACGTGGAGCGGCCGTACCGCTCCCCCGCCGCGGGCCTGGTGTCGGCGCTGCCGACGCTGTTCGTCGGGTTCACGCTCGTGCAGCTCGTGTGGCCGGGGCTGGGGGTCGGGTGGTTCGGGACGTCGGGCGACCCTGCCGGCTCGCTGCCCGATGGCTTCACGCACGACCGGCTCGGGTACATGCTGAGCCAGCTGGTGCCGCTCGCTCTGTGCATCGGCTTGGGCGTGCTCTTCTACGTCCTCGGGACGCCGACGCGGCGGGCGCGCCGGGCGGCCGAGGATGACGTCCCGTCCGCGCCCCACCAGGACCACTGAGTTCCCCGCCGGACGGGGGGCGACGCACCCTTGTCCGGTTCTCACGGACGGCGGATACTGACTCACGGATCAGTAAGGAGTTCGCCATGTACGACGTCGTGGTGGTCGGCGGTGGGCACAACGGCCTGGTGGCCGCCGCCTACCTGGCAAAGGCGGGCCTGCGGGTCTGCGTGTGTGAGGCGCGCGAGGTGGTGGGCGGCGCTGCGGTGAGCGAGCATCCGTTCGGCCCCGACTACACGGTCACGTCCCTGTCCTACGTGGTGAGCCTGCTGCCGCCCGCCCTGGTCCGGGACCTGGGGCTGGACCGGCACGGCTACCACGTGTTCCCGCAGGGTCCGTACTTCGCGCCGCGCGCCGACGGCGGGCACCTGCGGCTGCCCGAGGACCCGGCGCGGCGTCGCGAGGAGATCGAGCGCTTCTCCTCCAAGGACGCCGCCGCGTACGAGCGCTGGGACTCCTGGATGGGCGAGCTCGGCCGGATCCTCGGGCCGCTGCTCGACCAGATCCCACCGAAGCTCGGCTCGCGCCGGCCCGCCGATCTCCTCGGGCAGGCGGCACTGCTGCGCACCCTCCGCCGCGTGGACGTGCGCTCGGCGGTCGACGTCACCCGCATCCTGACCGACAGCATCGCCGATCTGGTCGAGGACCACTTCGACTCCGACGCGCTGCGGGGCGTCCTGTCGGTGTCCGGCGTGATCGGCACCTGGGCGGGCCCCCGGTCCGCCGGCACGGCGTACGTCATGCTGCACCACCACGTCGGCGAGACCGCCTGGGGGTTCCCGCGCGGCGGGATGGGCGGGGTGACCCGGGCGCTGGCCGCGGCCGCCCGCGGGTTCGGCGCCGAGATCCGCACGTCCGCGCCGGTGGCCCGCATCGACGTCCGCGCCGGCCGGGCCACCGGCGTCACGCTGGAGTCCGGCGAGGAGTTGGCGGCCGGCACCGTCATCACGACGGCCCATCCGAAGATCTCGTTCCTGCGGCTCCTGGAGCGCCGCGACCTGCCGGCGGACTTCGTCGCGGACATCGAGCGCTGGAAGACCCGCAGTGGCACCGTCAAGATCAACCTGGCGGTGGACCGGCTGCCGGAGTTCCGCGGGATCTCCGGCTTCGACCCGGAGGCGCACGGCGGCACCATCGTGCTCGCCGAGTCGCTCGACGACATCGAGAACGCCTACCAGGACGCCGTCGCCGGCCGGCCCGCCGCGCTGCCGTTCGCCGACATCTGCATCCCCAGCGTGTTCGACGACTCGCTCGCGCCCGAGGGTCACCATGTCGTGTCGATGTTCACCCAGTGGGTGCCGCACACCTGGCACACCGAGCAGCCTGCGGCGGAGCTCGAGGCGTACGCCGACCGGGTGGTCGCCCGGATGGAGGCGGTCGCGCCGGGCTTCACCTCCTCGATCCTGCACCGGCAGGTGATCGGGCCGTACGACATGGAGCACGAGTACAACCTGATCGGCGGCAACATCTTCCACGGCGAGCTGACGCCGGGCCAGATGTTCCACGCGCGCCCGGCGGCCGGCTACGCCGACCTTCGCACCCCGATCAGGGGGTTGTACCAGGCCGGCTCGGCCACGCACGGGGGCGGTGGCGTCACCGGCGTTCCCGGCCGCAACGTGGTCACGCAGGTACTCAAGGACCGCCGGAAGCGCCGGTGACCCGGCTACAGCGACTCGAGGCCGAGCTCGCGGGCGGCTTGGTCGTACGCCCACGCCTCGGCCTGCTTGCGGGTCAGCACGCCGCGGTGCACCGTCGTCTGTACCGACAGCCCGTCGATCAGCGCGGTGATGCGCCACGCCGCGGCCTCCGGGTCGGCGCAGGCGAACTCCCCCGCCGCGACGCCCTCCGCGATCAGCCCGGCGATGGTGTCGCGCCAGCGCAGGTCGAGCCGGCGGCAGACGCGGCGCAGCTCGGGCGTGCGCAGCGCGGCCGACCAGCCGTCGATCCACAGCCGCCATCCCGGCGCCGCCGAACCACTGGGGTGGTACAGGCGCAGCGCCCGTACGAGACGCCGGCGCGCGGAGCCACCCGACTCGGCGACCTCGGCGAGCCGGTCGAGGTCACGCCGGGCCGCGTACGCGAACGCCTCGGCCACCAGGCGGTCCTTGGAGCGGAAATGGTAGAAGACGAGCGCGGTGCTGACCCCCAGTGCGGCGGCCACGTCGGCGACCCGGACGGCCGCGACGCCGCGCTCGGCGATCTGTGCGACGGCGGCGCGCAGGATGTCCTCGCGCCGGTCGGGGGCGGTCAGCCGAGCCACGCGCCGACACTATCCCGGCCGGGAGGCCCCCGATGAGGTCGTGGCCGCCCGCACCGTTCGGCGAAGGGGAGCTGGGGGACGCGCTGCGGCCGTTCGGCGAGGCGACGATGCTGCCCGGCCGCGCGTACACCGCCTCGGAGGTTCTCGCCTGGGAGCGGCGGCACCTGTTCGCCGGGACCTGGAGCTGCCTGGGACGGGTGGAAGAACTGCTGGCCGACGGGGTGACGCAGCGCGGGCTTCTCGTGGGCGACGTGCCGGTGCTCCTCACGCCGGACGGCGCCTTCGCCAACACGTGCCGGCACCGCGGCCACGAACTGCTCCCCGACGGCGGCAGCGCGACGCGCGACCTCGTCGTCTGCCCGTACCACGCGTGGGCGTACCGGCTCGACGGAACCCTGCGCGGGGCGCCCGGGTTCAAGGTGGCCGGGTACGACCTGCCGCGCCTGCCGGTCACGGTCTGGCAGGGTTGGGCCTTCGTCAACGCGACCGGTGACGCGCCGCCGTTCGCCGAGCACGTCGGCGCGCTGACCGCGCTGGTCGAGCCGTACGCGCCGGAGAAGCTGCGGCTCGCCGCCCGTCACGAGTACGACGTGCGGGCCAACTGGAAGGTGATCATTGAGAACTACCACGAGTGTTACCACTGCCCGCTGATCCATCCGGAGCTGTGCGCCGTGTCGCCTCCCACCAGCGGCGACAACTACGACCTGCCGGGCGCGTGGGTGGGCGGGTCGATGGACCTGCGTGACCACGCGGAGACGATGTCGCTGGACGGCCGGTCGGGCGGCGCGTTCATCCCGGGTGCCGAACGTCGGCGGGTGCACTACTTCGGCCTGGTCCCCGACCTGCTCCTCTCGCTGCACCCGGACTACGTCATGACGCACCGCCTACGGCCGCGCGCGCCGGACCGTACGACGATCGAGTGCTCCTGGTACGTGCCGGAGGGCGTGAACGACGCCGGCTACGCGGTGGAGTTCTGGGACCGGACCAACCGCCAGGACTGGGCCGCCTGCGAGTCGGTGCAGCGCGGCCTGTCCTCCCCGCATTTCCGGCCCGGTCCCTTCGCCCCGAACGAGGACGCCGTGCACACGTGGGTGCGGATGCTCGCGCGCGCCTACGAGGGCGTCCCCATCTGGCCCTGACCGCAGACTTACCGGGCCCGAGGGATTGACCGCGCCAACACGGCGCTCA
Organism: Actinoallomurus sp.; assembly: GCA_045806665.1. Lineage (GTDB taxonomy): Bacteria > Actinomycetota > Actinomycetes > Streptosporangiales > Streptosporangiaceae > Actinoallomurus. The sequence goes on along the minus strand of JBJMIW010000215.1, from coordinate 9,789 downwards.
GCCCTCAGTTCCGCGGCCGTACCGCTTGGACAGGATCGGATCGGTCTCCCACCAGGGCCGCATCATCTCCGGGCCCGGGTCCGGCTCGCCCGCCGGTCGAGCGGCCCGCTGCTCGGCGAGCTCCGCGTCGAGCCGCCGGTCGATCTCCACCTGCGCCTGGCGGTCCTGACGGAAGAGCCGCACGCCCAGGGCCGCGAGGAACGGCAGCCCGGCGATGTCGCCCAGCACCCAGAGGGCTCCACCGCCCCACACCTGGTCCTGCCGCAGCGACGGGCCCCACATGCGGTGCAGGCTCGCGTAGTACGACTCGGCGATCAACCGGTGCCCGAAGATCAGGAGGAGGCCCAGCGCGCCATCGAAGATCACCTCGGCGAACGTGATGCCCATGCTGACCAGATGCGGGTACTCACGGCCGACCGGATCGAGCTGCAGGCGCGGCCAGAAGTAGAGCAGGCCGAAGCCCACCAGTTCGACGGGCAGGAGCGCGTTGAACACGCTGCTCCGAAGGGTGAGGTCGTACTACGACGTGAAGTAGAGCAGCCAAGGCGGTGCGATGAGCATCACGGTGGAGACGGCCGGGAACATCACCGCCTTGGACAGACGGCCGTGCAGCGCCGTGCGCAGCCGTTCCCGCCGCCGTGGTGACAGCGCCTGGGCCAGCAGTGTCACCGGCGCGCCCAGGGCGAGGAAGAGGGGGACCACCGTGAGCAGCAAGGCGACCTGCGCCGCGCGATCGGTGAACAGGACCCGCTCGTACACACCGATGAACGAGCACACGCAGATCGTCCATAGGGCCAGGCCGCTCAGGAACCACACCGTCCGGCCGAGGGGCCACCCGCCTTCGCGCCGAACCCGGCGCACCCCCGCCAGGTACGCCGCTCCGGCAGCGAGGATCAGGAGCACGCTCAGCGGCGCGAACGTCCACGCGGTGAACACACGAGTCCAGGTCAGAGGCTCGGCGGCCATCTCCTTCTCCCCGCTGGTGAGGCCGGTGGCGACGCCGGCCCGCCACGCGGGTCATGTGGCGTGTCGCTGATCCCGACGCACAGCGCTTGCATACTCGTGCAAGCGTACAACTGTCGCAATGGCCACGTGCAGCCGGGGGTGCCAGGCGGAGCCTCGTACGCTCGTCGGCTGAGGGTCACCGTCCGCTGAAGCCGCCGCCTCTGAGCGTGGAGGCAGGGCGGCGGGGCGCCACGCCCTCGCCGTCGAAGAAGGCCGGGATCCAGGAGTACGTGCCGGTGGGCCGCGGTATCAGCGACGAACCGCCCAGCACAGAACCTGGGGTGCGATCGGAAAGGGCATGCCGGTGTCGCCGGGCCCCAACCGGTCGAGACGCTCGATCTCGAAGCCCGCCTCCCGCACGGCGGCGACCGTGTCACGGCACGTGCGACAGCCGCCGACGACCCGCGGCCACAGGGTGGCGTCGAGGGCGCGCTGCACGCGCCGTCGGACCGGAGTGTCGGCTCGGACGTGCTCGAAGATCCGCAATTGACCGCCTGGTCGCAGCACGCGGACGATCTCGGCCAGCGCGGCGGTCTGGTCGGGGACCGTGCACAACACCAGGGAGAGCACCGCCGCGTCGAAGGACTCGTCGGCGGCGGGGAGATGCTCGGCGACACCGGCGACGATCTCGATCGGTACCGGCGCTCGCGCGGCGGCCGCTCGCGCCGGCCGCCGAAGGTGGCTTTCGGGTTCCACAGCCAGAACGCGCCTGGCCGTGAGGGGATAGTGGGCGAAATTGGACCCGGTGCCCGCACCGATCTCGATGACCTCGCCGGACAGGTCCGCGAGTAGGGCGGTGCGGTATGCGACGAGCCCCCGATCCAGCAGCGGGCTGACGCGGGCGTAGTAGCGGGCGAACAGCGGGTGTCCCCGCGCACTCTTCGTGACCGTCATCGCTGCACCTCTCCTTTCCGAGTATGAGGCCCTTCGTGGAGTGCGGACCAGCACCGAGCGACGAACGTACTGGTCACTGCGGCTGACCACAATGGTCGGCGGTCCCCGGCCGCTGTGAACGCACCGTTGAACGAGACCATCAGATGGGCTCAATGTGCGTATTGTGCCTCGGGCGCGGTTTTGGGCGTGTTCGGACGCTGAGTGTCTGGATCGCCGCCGCGTGCCAGGAACGAGATGACAACGGGCCGGTGGTGATCTCTGGGAGAAGCCGCCGACGTCCGAGGACGAGAGGTGGCATCGGTCGTGACCTCCAGCGAGCAGAAGAGCGGCGGAGATCAGAAGGGGCGCGGGCACCCCGTCCACGCGCTCGGTGACAGTCCCGGCGAACGCGCCGCGGTATGCGCCATCGGCATCGCCATGCTCGTGCTGGCATTGATCGGCATGTACGTCTCATTCCAGACCGTGTACGAATACGTACGGCCGTGGTTCCGTGCGTCCGCCTGGACGGTTCCGATCGCCATCGACGTCGCGATCCTGGTCTTCTCGGCGGCGGACCTGCTCCTGTCGTTCTGGCGGATGGCCAAGCCGACCATGCGACTGGTCCCCTGGGGCTTCACCGCAGCCACCATCTGGCTGAACTGGCAGGCCGGCGGCCCGATACCGATCCGGCTCGCGCACGGCGCGATGCCGGCGCTCTGGGTGCTGTTCTGCGAGTACGCCCGGCATGTTCTCGCCGCCCGGGTGGGCCTCGTACGGGGTGAACGGATGGAGAAGGTCCGGCGTTCGCGCTGGTTGCTCGCTCCTCTCTCCACGGCCCGGATGCGCCGCCGGATGATCCTCTGGGAGATCACCTCCTATCGCCGGGCGCTGGAGTTGGAAGCCGAGCGCCGGGCGGAGATCGCCCGGCTGGAGATGGCGCACGGCCGGCGATGGCGGCGTCGCGCGTCCGCACGCGATCGGCTGGCCCTCAAGCTGGCGGCGGTGGCTCCGGCGGACGTACTCCCCTCGCTCGCGGCGACCATCGGCGCCCCGGCTCCGGCTCAGCCCCCCGGCCTGCGGCAACCCCGGCCGATGGCCGAACGGCCCGCGGACACGGCGCCGGAGACGATCGAATCCGGCCTCGCCTCCGCGATGCCGGCAGAGCAGGACCTCCCCGGGCCCGTCCGCCCCCGAGAGACGGAGTCCGGGCCTGCGGACGACGCGCACACCTCCCCTGGCCCAGCCGCGGATCCCGCCCCCGCCGATCCGGCGACGGTCAGCAGCGCCCGGCAGCGAGCCGCCGCGCTCCTCGCCGCCGAACCCGACCTGCCCGGTACCGAACTCGCACGGCGGCTTGGCGTGACTACCGGGTACGGCCGCCGACTGCGCTCTGAGCTGCTCAACTCACAGAACGGATACCGCTGACCCGGTCGCGTCGCGGGCTCGCCCAAGGCGTGGCGGGGGGCCGGTGCGGGCAGGCGGCGGGGCCGGAACCCGCCACCTGCCCGCACCGGCTTCAGTGCGACGTGCGGCGGGCCATATCTTGCCGGGTTCTTTCGCCGTATCTCCCGCGCATTGGATCAGTTCAAGGCCCACTGTCGACGGTCTCGAAACTTTCGGTACGGTTAGGCTCCGCACGAGAGAGCCGCTAGCCGTCGTTGCTGTGCGTGCTCTCGGTCGCCGGCAGCTGCGCCGAGATGAGAGCCATGACGGAGGCATCGGTCAGCGTGGTGACGTCGCCGAGCTCGCGGTTCTCGGCGACATCGTGCAGCAGGCGGCGCATGATCTTGCCGGACCGCGTCTTGGGGAGCTCGGAAACGATCAGCACGCGCCGCGGCTTGGCGATCGGGCTGATCTCCTTGGCGACGTGGGCGCGCAGTTCGTCGGCCAGATCGCCCTGCTGTCGGTCCGCGCTCCCACGCAGGATGACGAACGCGACGATGCTCTGACCGGTGGTCGCATCCGCCTGAGCGACGACGGCGGCCTCCGCGACCGCGGGGTGGGAGACGAGCGCGGACTCGACCTCCGTGGTCGAGATGCGGTGACCGGAGACGTTCATGACATCGTCGACCCGGCCGAGCAGCCAGATATCGCCGTCATCGTCGCGTTTGGCGCCGTCACCGGCGAAGTAGCGGCCCTCGAACCGGCTCCAGTAGGTGTCGCGGTAGCGCTGCTCGTCGCGCCAGACACCGCGCAGCATCGCCGGCCACGGCTCGGTCAGGATCAGATAGCCCTGGCCCCCTGCCGGGACCGGCCTACCCGCGTCGTCGACGACATCCGCGCAGATCCCCGGGAGCGGCGTCTGCGCCGCGCCCGGCTTGGCGGTCGATACGCCGGGTAGCGGGCTGATCATGATGGCGCCGGTCTCGGTCTGCCACCAGGTGTCGACGATCGGGCAGCGCCCGCCACCGATGTGTTCGTGGAACCAGCGCCACGCCTCCGGATTGATCGACTCACCGACGCTGCCCAGGACCCGGAGGCTGGAGAGGTCGTGGCGTGCCGGGATCTCCTCACCCCACTTCATGCAGGCGCGGATGGCGGTGGGCGCGGTGTAGAGGATGCTCACGCCGTACCTGGCGACGATCTCCCACCAGCGGCCGCGGTCCGGGCTGTCCGGCGTGCCCTCGTACAGCACCGAGGTCGCACCGTTGGCCAGCGGGCCGTACACGAGGTAGGAATGGCCGGTGATCCATCCGATGTCGGCCGTGCACCAGTACACATCCGACTCGGGCTTCAGGTCGAAGACCGCCCAGTGACTCCAGGCGACCTGCGTGAGGTAGCCCCCGCTCGTGTGCACGATCCCCTTCGGGGTGCCGGTCGTGCCCGAGGTGTACATGATGAACAGCGGGTGCTCGGCGTCGTACGACTCGGCGGTGTGCTCGCGGCTCTGCTGCTCCATCACCTCGTGCCACCATCGGTCCCGGCCGTCGGTCCAGCCGACGCCCTGGCCGGTGCGGCGCACGACGAGCACGGTCTCGACCTGCGGGCATTCGGCGACGGCCGTGTCGACGGCGGATTTGACGTCGTTGGGGGCGCCACGCCGGTGACCCCCGTCGGCCGTGATCACGACTCGGGCGTCGCAGTCTCGGATGCGGCCGGCGAGCGCCTCCGCGGAGAAGCCGCTGAAGACGACCACGTGCGGTGCGCCGATCCGGGCGCAGGCGAGCATCGCCACGACCGCTTCCGGGATCATCGGCAGGTAGATCACTACCCGGTCGCCCGCGCGCACACCGAGCGCGGTCAGCGCGTTGGCGGCCCGGCAGACCTCGTCGCGCAGCTGGGCGTACGTGATGGTGCGGCCGTCACCGGGTTCGCCCTCCCAGTGCAGCGCCACCTGCTCCCCACGCCCGGCTTCGACATGCCGGTCCACACAGTTGACGGCGACGTTCAGCCGCCCCCCGTCGAACCATCGCGCGAACGGCGCCCGCGACCAGTCCAGCACCTGCCGCCACGGCCGGTCCCACCGCAACCGCCTGGCCTGCGTCTCCCAGAATCCCAGCCGGTCGGCACGGCTTTCCCGGTACGCGGATTCGGTGACGTTCGCCCGCGCGGCGAACTCCAGCGGCGGAGGGAAGGCGTCGCTCCGTGGCGTCGTCATGTCCTGGGACATCCATCGTCCTCCCGAGAGCGTTGCCCGAGGGCCGACCTAACTCAGGGTAGTCATCACTGAGAGGACTTCGTACGGACGGTGATCACGACGACCGTGAGCCCGGGGATGACGGACTCGCCGCCGGGCCTGTCAACGCATACATACGACGGCAATGGATCTCGAAAATTGAACACCAGGATCTCCGGCTCCTGAGCCATCCGTACAGAGGGCCCGGCCGATGAGGCCGACTCGGAAGGGACCGGTCCTCATCGCCACACTCTCATGACCGCCGCGCACGCAGAGTCATGAAACATGTCGGTGGGTCACCTCCGGCGGTGCGAGGGCGTCTTCGGATTTCATAACTCCGAACGCCGTGCCGGGAACGGCTCATCCGTCAACACGCCAGGAGGGCCGGGTCGGCCCGGGTGTACGGTCCGACGGCGATCCGGAGGACGTCGGCGAGAGCACGCGTCGCAGTGCCGAGGACATCGCCGCGTCCGGGGACGAGGAGGGGCGCACGACCGAGGGCACCAAGGGACCCGTCCGACCGCCCGTACGGCACCTCGGACGCGGAGGACTCCTCCGGCGTGTCCCCGCAGGGATCGGTCACCGAGGGTCCGGACCTGCCGGCTCCCTGACCGCGCGGGCGGCGGCGACCGCGGCCTGACCCAGGCTGATGCCGCCGTCGTTCGGCGGCACCCGGTGGTGGACCAGCACGGCGAAGCCCTCGGCCTCCAGTCCGGCGACCGCGCGCTCCAGGAGCAGCAGGTTCTGAAACACCCCGCCGGACAGCGCCACCGTGATCAGGCCGGTCGCCGCGCGCAGCCGCGCGGCTCCGGCGACGATCAGGTCGCCGACCGCGTTGTGGAACCGGCCGGCGATCGTCGATGCCGGCGTGCCGGCCAGCAGGTCCTCGACGACGGCCTGGACGAGGTCGGCTCCCGGCACGACGAACGATGAGCCGCTCTCGTCGAGACGCACCGGGTAGGCCGAGCGCTCCTGCGGGTCGGCGAGCTGCTCGAGCTCAACGGCGGCCTGGCCCTCGTAGTTGACCCGGTCGCGGACGCCGAGCACGGCGGCCACCGCGTCGAACAGCCGGCCCACGCTGGAGGTCGGCGGCGCGCCCAGGCCGGCCCGGCCCACCGCGACGACCTGCTCCCAGGTCGCGGCGTTGCGCCGCGCGACGGCCAGGTGCTCCGGCACGCCGTACGCGGCCGCCATCCGCCACGGCTCCTTGATCGCCATCGTGCCGCCTGGCAGCGGCACCGGCCGCAGGTGCCCCGCGCGCTCGAAACCGGTCAGGTCGGCCAGGAGGAACTCCCCACCCCACAGCGTGCCGTCGAGGCCGTACCCGGTGCCGTCGAACGCGACCCCGATCACCCGCCCGGTGTGCTCGTTGTCGGCCAGGCACGCGGCGATGTGCGCGTGGTGGTGCTGGACGCCGACCAGCGGCAGGTCCCGCTCGGCGGCCTGGTCCACGGCGTACTTGGTCGACAGGTACTCCGGGTGCAGGTCGTGCGCGATGGCCGTAGGCGAGATCCCGAAGAGGCGCCCGAAGTGCTCGATGCCCTCGCGGAACGCCCGCAGCGTCTCGTAGTTCTCCAGGTCGCCGATGTGGTGGGAGACGAACGCGCGCCCGCCCCCGGCCAGGCAGAAGGTGTTCTTCAGCTCCGCCCCGCAGGCCAGCACCGAGGGGCCGCCCTCCGGAGACGGCAGCGGCCGCGGCACGTAGCCGCGGGACCGGCGCACCGGCAGCGCCCGCTTCCGGAAGACCCGGACGACCGAGTCGTCGGTGCGCACGTGGATCGGCCGGTCGTGCGTGAGGAAGGCGTCGGCGATGTCCCGCAGGCGGGTCAGGGCGTCCTCGTCACGGTAGGCGATCGGCTCGTCGGAGACGTTCCCGCTCGTCAGCACCAGCGGCTCGGACACCAGCAGGTGATGCAGCGGCGTGTACGGCAGCATCACCCCGATCGACCGGTTGCCCGGAGCGACGGCCTCGGCCAGCGGCGCGTCCGCCCGTCGCCGCAGCAGCACGATGGGCCGCGCCGTTGTGGTCAGCAGCGCCTCCTCGGCGGCGTCCGGCTCACCGAGCCGCCGTGCCGATGCCGGATCGGGCGCCATCACGGCGAACGGTTTGTCCTCCCGGTGCTTGCGGGCGCGCAGGGCCGCGACCGCGGTCTCGTCGGCGGCGGTGGCGGCCAGGTGATAGCCGCCCAGACCCTTGATCGCGAGGATCCCGCCGCGCCGGAGCAGCGCACGCGCCCCCTCGATCGGCTCGCCGGGCAGCTCGCGGCCGTCACGGTCGCGCAGGACGAGCCGCGGCCCGCAGGCCGGGCAGCACACCGGCTGGGCGTGGAACCGGCGGTCCGCCGGGTCGTGGTACTCGGCGGCGCAGTCGGCGCACATGGCGAACCCGGCCATGGTGGTGTTCGGCCGGTCGTACGGGATGTCGGTGACGATCGTGAACCGCGGCCCGCAGTTGGTGCAGTTGATGAACGGATAGCCGTGGCGCCGGTCGGCGGGGTCCCGCAACTCGCGCAGGCAGTCGGCGCACGTCGCGGAGTCGAAGGACACCAGCGCGCCGCGCCGGCCACCGGCGTCGCTCCCCACGATCGCGAAGCCGTCGGCTCCCTCCGCCGGGAGCGGCCGGGTGGTGACGCATTCGATCACGGCGAGGGGCGGCGGGCTGCCCAACCCGTTGAGAAAGCGCTCGACGGCCTCGCCGTCGCCCTCGACCTCGATGAACACGCCGCGCGAGTCGTTGCCGACCAACCCGGCCAGGCCGAGACCCGTCGCCAGGCCGTGCACGAACGGCCGGAAGCCGACCCCTTGCACGATGCCCTCGACCCTGATCCCGGTCCGAACCCGCACCTCGCGATTCTCCCATGCGGGGGCATGACCGCGAAGGTCGATGACCTGCCGGTCGACGCCCGACGCCGAGTGGTCGGCGAGCCCGGGTCCCCGTCCCCGTCTGACGGATCCGACGGTTTCCGCCTTGACCGAGATGGTGATCACTGGCCGGTTTCTTTGCGCACGACATCATGGCTGAGACCCCCCTCGGAGATCGATCCGAAGCGGGGATGTCCCGAGACGCACCAATTTGCGAAGCAGCATCCACAGTTACATAATCCGATTATGCATAATCAGGTTATGGACCCTGCCAGCTCCGGCGAGGACCTCCTCCTGGTGATCGAGCAGTTGGTGCGGTTCGTCCGTCAGGCCGCCACGGCCGGCGACCTCAGCATGTCGGCCTCGTCGATGCTGAGCCGTCTCCGGCGCGAGGGGCCCCAGCGGCTTACGGAGCTGGCGCACGCCGAGGGGATCTCCCAGCCGGGGATGACGCAGCTGGTCACCCGCATGGAACGGGAGGGCCTCGTGCGCCGCACCGCGAGCACCGACGACCGGCGGGGCGTAGTGGTGGAGGCGACCGACGCCGGAGTCGACCTGGTCATGTGCCGGCGTGCCGAGCGCGCCGACGCCCTGCAGCAGTTGATCCACCGGCTCGACCCCCACGATCAGGCGGCCATCGTCACCGCGCTGCCCGCGCTCGCTCGGCTCATCGGGGCCCAGGTGTCGGACTGACCACCTGTTTCTTCTCGAGACGACCTTAGGAGAGAACCGCACATGAGTGCACAACACGGAACGGCCGCCAGTCCGTTCAAACAGCCCCGCGCGGTCTGGGCGGTGGCGTTCGCCTGCGTCATCTCCTTCATGGGGATCGGGCTCGTCGACCCGATCCTGCCCGCCCTGGCGAAGAACCTGCACGCCACGCCGAGCCAGGTGTCGCTGCTGTTCACCAGCTATCTGGTCGTGACAGCGGTCGCGATGCTGGGGGTCGGCTGGGTGTCCAGCCGCTTCGGCGCCAAGCGCACGCTGGTCATCGGCCTGGCGCTCATCGTCGTGTTCGCCGCGCTCGCCGGCGCCTCCGGCTCGATCGGCGGCATCGGCGGAGCGATCATCCTGTACGAGACCGCGCTCGGCCTCGGCATCGCGGTCGGCCCGCTGCTCGGTGGTGAGCTGGGCAGCATCAGCTGGCGCGGCCCGTTCTTCGGCGTCGCCGTGCTGATGGGGATCGCCCTGCTGGCGACGGTCGCGTTCGTCCCGGCGCTGCCCAAGCCCGAGCACCGCACGTCACTGGCCGCGCCGCTCAAGGCGTTGCGGCACCGCGGCCTGCTGACCATGGGCATCATGGCGCTGCTGTACAACTGGGGATTCTTCACGATGCTCGGCTACGCGCCGTACCCCATGGAGCTGAACGCTCACGAGCTGGGGCTCGTGTTCACCGGCTGGGGCCTGCTGGTGGCCGCCTTCAGCGTGTTCTT
>JBJMIW010000214.1:0-7921 GCA_045806665.1 Actinoallomurus sp. | reverse complement strand
CGCGGACAGGACCATCGTCTCGTCGTCGAGGTAGGCGACGGCGGAGCCGGACGCCTGCCGGGCGAGCCGCCCGGTCTCGAAGCGGATCTTGCGTTCGCCGAACGAGCCGTTGTCGATGACGGCTTCGGCGGTCTTCACACCTTCCACGATGTGAACCTCCTCGGGTCTGGATGAACCCGCATCGGTGCCCGGAGGTGCAGCGCTCTGGTAAGAGGTGCCGGTCTTCGATCGAAGCCGTCGGATCCGCGTGGATCCGAGGGCCACTACCGAGGACCGGCCCCCGACACACCGTACGGGCGGCCGCGGGTTCTGTTGAGTTATACGAAGAGAGGGAGCGGCATGTGCCGCTCCCTCCCGGACGTTATCGGCGGAGGCCGAGACGCTCGATCAGCTGCCGGTACCGGTTGATGTCCTTCTTCTGCAGGTACCCCAGAAGACGACGACGGCGGCCGACCATCAGAAGCAGGCCACGACGGCTGTGGTGATCGTGCTTGTGGATCTTGAGGTGCTCGGTGAGCTCGTTGATCCGCTTGGTGAGCAGCGCGACCTGAACCTCCGGGGACCCGGTGTCACCCTCGACGGTGGCGTACTCGGCCATGATCTGCTTCTTGGCGGCGGTGTCCAACGACACGGCTCTCCTTCTCTATCGGGTACGCGGTGTGGTGATCGATGCACCCGGAAACCATGCGTACCCACAGTCTCCCGGGTGGATGGGCCACGGATCGGTGAGCCCTTCGCGGGGGCAGCCGACTACTGCCGGTCACTTCCCCAGCGGCAAATCACGGTACCACGTCATGCCGAGCAGCCCATTATCAAGCTCAACGCGGGCGTCTGTCGGGATGTTCCCCGCGCGCCCCCGTCCGGTCAGGAACCGGTGATCTCGCGGGCGCGTTCGACGTCGTCACGCATCTGCTCGATCAGCGATTCGATCGAGTCGAACTTCAGCGTGTCCCGCAGCCGGGCGGTGAATTCCACGCTGACGTGCTCGCCGTAGAGGTTGAGGTCGTCGCGGTCCAGGGCGTACGCCTCGACCGTGCGCTCCTTGCCCTCGAACGTCGGGTTCGTGCCGATGGAGATCGCCGCGGGCCAGCGGGCGTCCGGGAACCCGGCCGAGTCGTCGCCCCGCACGCCGTAGCCCGGGCAGTCGAGGTAGCCGGCGTACACCCCGTCGCTCGGGATCGCGGTGTGCTGCAGCGTCTCCAGGTTGGCGGTCGGGAAACCGAGCTCACGGCCGCGCCGCGCGCCGCGTACCACGACGCCCTCCACCCGGTGCGGGCGGCCGAGGAGCTGCGCCGCGCCCTCGACGTCTCCGGCGAAGAGCCGCTCCCGGATCCGCGTCGAGGAGATCGGCTCGCCGTTGGCGACGAGCGGCACGCCCTCCGCCTGGAAGTCGTACTTGTCGCCCAGCTCCCGCAGCAGCGCCACGTCACCACGTGCCTTGTGGCCGAAGCGGAAGTCCTCCCCCACGACGACGCGGGCGGCGTGCAGCCGGTCGACGAGGACGGACTGGACGAACTCGTCGGGGCCCATCTGGGACAGCTCCAGCGTGAACGGCAGGATCATCACGGCGTCCGCCCCGAGGCCCGCGAGCAGCTCGGCGCGCCGCTTTGGCGAGCACAGCAGCGGCGGGTGCGTGCCGGGCCGCACGACCTCGTCCGGATGCGGATCAAAGGTGATCACCACTGCGGGAAGTCCCAGCTCGCGGGCGAACCCGGAGGCCCGGGCGACGATGCGCTGGTGCCCCCGGTGCACCCCGTCGAACACCCCGATGGTGACGACGGACCTGCCCCAGTCGGCCGGAACCTCGTCGAGGCCATGCCAGCGTCGCACCTGTCCACCCCTTTCGCGGTCGTCTAAAGCCTGCCACACCGATGACAGCAGGTCGGCTTTGGCCCATGATCGGCCGTCCCCTCGCCTGGTGACTCGTGCTGGCCGTCGGCCTCGCGGCCGGCATCGCGCCACCGCCTACAGTGTCTGCCAGTCCAGGTGTTTCGATGACTAGCCATTGACCAACTGTGTACGTTGGGTTGTCATGCTGCTTCGGTACGGGTTCCGCCTGTACCCGAACGGGCCTCAGCGTGCGGCGCTGGCCAGAGCGTTCGGGTGCGCTCGCGTCGTGTTCAACGACGCGCTGCGCATCCGTAAGGACGCCCACACGCAGGACCTGCCGTTCCCGAAGGCGACGGAGCTGTCCAAGCGGGTCATCACCGAGGCGAAAAAGACCCCGGAGCGTGCATGGCTCGGCGAAGTTTCCGCCGTCGTCTTACAACAGTCCCTGCGCGACCTGGAGGCGGCATACTCCAACTTCTTCTCCTCCCTCAAGGGCACCCGCAAGGGACCGAAGATTCAAGAGCCCCGCTTCAAGTCCCGCAAGGACACCCGGCAGTGCCTCCGGTTCACCGCGAACGCCCGGTGGTCCATCACGCCGGGCGGTGACCTGCACCTTCCCAAGATCGGCGATGTGCGGGTGAAGTGGTCCCGAACCCTACCGTGTGTGCCGTCCACGGTCACGGTGATCAAGGACAGCGCGGACCGTTACTTCTGCTCCTTCGTCATCGAGACCGACCTGGACGAGGTACTTCCCGCGACCACGTGGGAGGTCGGCGTAGACCTCGGCCTGGGACACTTCGCGGTGCTCTCGGACGGACGGAAGATCGACGCCCCACGCTTCTTGCGCCGCGCCGAGAAGAAGCTCAAACGCGCCCAGCAGGCCCTGAGCCGCAAGGTCAAGGGATCGAACAACCGCGAAAAAGCCCGGCACAAGGTCGCCCGCGCTCACGCGAGGGTGGCCGACGCACGACGCGAGTTCCACCACCAGCTCTCCACCAAGCTGATCCGCGAGAACCAAGCCATCGCGGTGGAGAACCTGGCGGTGAAAGCACTCGCCCGTACGCGCCTGGCCAAGTCCGTCCACGACGCAGGATGGGCCCAGTTCCTCGCGATGCTGGAGTACAAAGCCGCACGGTACGGCCGCACTGTTGTGCGTATCGGCCGGTTCGAGCCCACCTCTCAGGTGTGCTCTGCCTGCGGCATAAAGGACGGCCCCAAGCCCTTGCACGTCCGGGAGTGGACGTGCGGGGCGTGCGGAACCGTCCTGGATCGGGACATCAACGCGGCCGTGAACATCGGCCGGGCCGCCGGACTGGCGGTGACAGCCTGTGGAGCGCAGGTAAGACCGAGACTCCTCCCGGCACAGCGCGGTGAAGCAGGAACCCACCGAGACGGTCAGCCGACCGTGGTAGGAATCCCCCGGCTGTAGTCAGGGGAGCGGAAGTCAACACCGCGACGAACTCTACGCCGTGCGTCGTCGGCCCCATCCAGCGTGGGGCTTGACAAAGGCCGCTCGTCCCGCTTGTACGGGCGGCAGCCGGCGGCTCAGTGAGATCGGCTCTGAAACTAGCAGGGGCGGTCCGAGGCGTACGGGCGCAGGCGGACCTGGATCTCGCCGCAGACGCAGCGGCTGTAGGTCACGACGCCTTCCGAGGTGAAGTGCCGGGACAGCACCTCATAGACGTCGGAGTCGGGCCAGCCGCAGGTCGGGCACTCGCTCACCGGGAATTCCGCCTATGCGTCGCGTCGTGTAAGGCTCTAGATTGGTAGGACACTTACAGCAAACCACATGCGGGAAAATGCGGCAATGCGGGTAACCGGCTACAAGAGCCATGGCGTGGGGGCCGCCGCCGCCCTCGTGAACGCGGTGACCGGTCGCGACGGCGACGACGGCGACGAGGCGCTACGGGCGATCCTCGCCGAGAACGGGTTCTTCGTCCATCACTTCACTCCGGCGACCGCGACCGCGCTGCGGCCGTGGGCCCGGACGCTGCGCTCCTTCTTCGAGGCCGGGAGTCTCGACGCGGCGGTGGCGCTGCTCAACGGCCTCCTGTCGGACGTCCCGATGCATCCGCATCTGGCCGACCACGACCAACTGGGGCTGCACGTCCACTACGCGCCGCCCGAGGTGGACCTGGCGCACCGGGTCCGCGCGACGACGCTGATGAACCTCGCCGAGCTGCTGTGCGACCACGGCCTCGACCGGATCGGCGTGTGCGCCGCCGCGGGGTGCGACCGGGTCTACGCCGACGACTCACGGGGCGGACGGCGGCGGTTCTGCTCCGACGGCTGCGCCAACCGCACCAACGTCGCCGCCTACCGTGCCCGCCGCCGCACCAGCGCCTGAGGGCGACCGGGCCGGGCCAGGGCACGACGCGGGCGGCCCGGTCAGGGGACCAGGCGGCGACTCAGGGGACACTCGGGACGCCCCGCCAAGGCACGAGGCGGGCCGCCCACTCACGGAACCAGGCGGAACGCCGGGCGAAGGCACGGGGCGGGCCGCCGGGTCAGGGAACGAAGACGGCGAGGGGCTTGGCCACGGGGCCGTGCTCCTCGACGAGGGCCAGGAGAGTGCCGTCAGGGCCGAACACCCCGATCGGACCCTGACCGAGCCCGGTGGCGCCGAGCCGGCCGCCGTGCGCGATCTTGCGCGCGTCCTCCTCGGAGACGTCGAGCCGCGGGAAGGCGGCGGCCACCGCCTCCTCCATCGGCAGCAGGGTCAGCGTCTCCTCGAGCCGCTCGATCGTGTGCGCCATCGACAGGTCGTACGGGCCGACGCGGGTGCGGCGGAGCGCGGTCAGGTGCCCGCCGACGCCCAGGGCCGTCCCCAGGTCGCGGGCGAGCGCCCGGATGTAGGTCCCGCTGGAGCACGTGATCGTCGCCGTGACGTCCAGCAGGTCGCCGTCGCTGCGCAGCTCACCGATCCCGAACTCGTACACGGTGACGGGACGAGACTTGAGCTCGACCTCCTCGCCGGCGCGCGCCCGTTTGTACGCGCGCTGACCGTTCACCTTGATCGCGCTGACCTGCGGCGGGATCTGCTCGATGGGCCCGGTCAGGTCGACCACGGCGTTGCGGACGGCGTCCTCGGTCACCTCCGCCGCTGAGGACGTGGCGGTGGGCTCCCCCTCGGCGTCGTCGGTGTTGGTCGACTGCCCGAGCCGGATGACGGCCTCGTAGGTCTTCTCGGTGAGCGCCAGGTGCCCGAGCAGCCGGGTGGCCTTCCCGACCCCGACCACCAGCACGCCCGTCGCCATGGGGTCGAGCGTGCCGGCGTGCCCAACGCGGCGCGTGCCCGCCAGCCGGCGCATCTTGCCCACGACGTCGTGCGACGTCCAGCCGGCCGGCTTGTCGACGATGACAAGTCCGTTCATGAGCGTGCCGCGACCTCGATCTCGGTCAGGAGCCCGCGCAGCCGTGCGACGGCCGACTCCACCTGGCCGTGCAGGGTGAAGCCCGCCGCGGTGGGGTGGCCACCGCCGCCGAGGGCCACGCAGGCCATTCCGACGTCGATGCGGCCCTTGGACCGCGTGGACACCTGCCAGGCGCCCTCGTCGTCCTCCTTGAATACGACGGCGACCTCGGCCTCGTCCGTACGGCGGACGACGTCGATGACGCCTTCGAGCAGGTCGTACGGGAGCGCATGGGCGGCGCGGTCGGCGCGCGTCACGGTCGTCCAGACCATGCCGAGTCCGTCCGCGACATCCGGCTCGAGCCGGGCCCGGCCGAGCGCGGCCGCCAGCACGGGCAGGTAGCCGAAGGGAGCGCGGTCCCACACCTCGCGGGCGACCTGCTCAGGCCGGATGCCGGTCGCGAGCAGCCGCTGCGCCAGGGCGTGGACCTCGGGGGTCGTGGACCGGTACTTGAACGAGCCGGTGTCGGTGACCAGCCCGACATAGAGGTCCAGCGCGATGTCATGGGTGAGCGGCACGCCGAGCAGGCCGATGAGATGCTCGGCGAGCACGGCGGTGGCCGCCGCGCCGGGGTCGACCAGGTGCGTGGTGCCGAACCGCGTGTTGGACGCGTGGTGATCGAGGACGATCAGCTCCCGCGCCTTGCCGGCGTTGGCTGCGAGGCTGCCGAGGCGATCGCTGCCGGCCGCGTCGAACGTGATCATCACGTCCGGCTCGGCGGGATAGTCGACCGGGTCGGTCAGCAGGTCCAGGCCGGGCAGGAAGCGCAGGATCCGCGGCACGACGAACGCGTCGCCGAACGAAGCCGTGAACGGCTTGCCCAGCGCGCTCAGCGCCTGCGCGAACGCCAGCATCGACCCCAGCGCGTCGCCGTCCGGGCAGACGTGGCAGGCGAGGCAGACCTCCTCGGTCCGCTGGATCGCGTCGACCGCCCTGTCCCACTCGTCGGCGGCGATGGCGGGGACCTTACCCGGCGCGGAGCTCACGACCGGGAGTATCCCGCGTCGTCGCCACCGTCGCTGTCGGTTTCGTCAACCTCGTCCTCGACCAGCGTCTCCCGGTACGGGTTGGGGTCACCCGCCGGCCGGGCGTTCTCAGCGACCTTGGCGACCCGCTCATCCGCGGCGCGCGCCTTGGCGAGCAGGTCGTTGATCTGGCGGGCGTTCTCGGGCAACGCGTCCGGGACGAAGGTCAGGCTGGGCGTGTGCCGCACTCCGGTGCGCTTGCCCACCTCCGAACGGATCACACCCTTGGCGCTCTCCAGCGCGGCGGCCGTGTCGGCGCGTTCGGCGTCACTGCCGTACACGGTGTAGTAGACCGTCGCGTCCCTCAGGTCGTTCGTCAGCCGTGTGTCCGTCACGGTCACGAAACCAAGCCGCGGATCCTTGATCCGCCGCTCCAGCATCTCCGCGACGATCTGCTGAATGCGATCGGCGAGCTTTCGAGCCCTCGCGGGGTCGGTCACAGTTCCTCCATTGTCGTTCGGCCGCTCGAGCGGCCATGGCCGGGACGTGCCCTCACCGATGCCTCGCGAACGTCACTCACGACTCCTCTTCGTTGAAGAGCCGCTGTCTGGTGGACAGGAGCTCGACCTCCGGCCGCCCGGCGATGAGACGCTCGCACGCCTCGAGGACCTCGACGCAGTTGCCCGCCGTGGCGGACACCACCGCGACACCGATCTCCGCCCGCCGGTGAAGGTCGAGATGGCCGGTCTCGGCCGCCGCGACCGCCGGGAACCGCCGCCGTACCTCGGCGACGATCGGGCGGACCACGGAACGCTTCTGCTTGAGCGAGCGTACGTCGCCGAGCAACAGGTCCACAGTCAGCGATCCCACATACACAACGGTCACCCCGCGCGATCCGTTCCGGTCATCCGCATTCGGTCATCCCCTCGGGGACCGCCGACAGCGAGATGGCGTGCGGCAAAAGCCGCACGCCACCTACGTCCGGTCGGATCAAGGTCGCCCGGGGCCTTCGGAGCTGGATCAGCCGCGCGGCTTCTCCCGCATCTCGAAGGTCTCGATGACATCGCCGATCCTGATGTCGCCGTAGCCGATTCCGATGCCGCACTCGAAGCCCTCGCGGACCTCGGTCGCGTCCTCCTTGAACCGGCGCAGCGACGACACCGTGAGGTTGTCGGAGACCACCACGCCGTCCCGGATCAGCCGCGCCTTGCTGTTGCGGTTGATCGTGCCGGACTGGACCATCGAGCCCGCGACGTTGCCGATGCGCGGCACCTTGAAGATCTCGCGGATCTCCGCCGTGCCGAGCTGCACCTCTTCGTACTCGGGCTTGAGCATGCCCTTGAGCGCCGCCTCGACCTCTTCGATCGCCTGGTAGATGACCGAGTAGTAGCGGATGTCGACGCCCTCGCGGTCCGCCAGCTCCTGCGCGTTGCGCTCGGGACGGACGTTGAAGCCGATGATGACCGTGCCCTGGGACGTGAGCGCGAGGTTCACGTCGTCCTGGGTGATCGCACCGACACCGCGGCGGATGACGCGCAGACCGACCTCGTCGCCGACGTCGATCTTGAGCAGCGCGTCTTCCAGTGCCTCGACCGAACCGGACACGTCGCCCTTGACGACGAGCAGCAGCTCCTGCACCTCGCCCTTCTCGAGGTCCTTGAACAGCTCCTCGAGAGTGCGCCGCCCGCGGCTGCGGAGCAGCTCGGCGTTGCG
>JBJMIW010000213.1:0-8058 GCA_045806665.1 Actinoallomurus sp. | reverse complement strand
GGTTGCGACGGCTTCTTCTGGCTTGCCGGACAGGGCGGCTACGGAATCATGACCTCGCCCGCCATCAGCCTGATGGCGGCACCTGCCAGCGCCGACACGAAGGTCCGCCTCGGGAGCCTGCAGTCCGCTCCCGTGACGACGGAGACGGCGATCAGCTACCACTACTGGCAGTTCGGCGGCACGAAGAGGACTGGCGTCACCAGGTACGGCCAGCCCTACGACATCGCCGGCGTCTACAGCTCCGGCAAGTACGGCAAGTACTCCTCGACGAAGCTGATGGTGTACCTCCACGCCACGGACACCAGGGCCGACGGCCTCGCCGCGGGCATCGAACTGAAGGTCCCCGGGAAGGCCCCGATCATCTTCGCCCCGAGCCCCGGCTACAAGACCGTTGACGTTCACGGCACCGTCCCCTCGAGGTACATCTACATCCGCGAGGTTCTGGGTCACCGCAACACGTCAACCCACACCTTCACCGTGACGAAGGCCGGAAGCTACAAGAAGTTCTCCGCCTAAGTCAGCTAGCTGTACGGTCGGCCGACCGTGAAGGGCGACAAGTTCTACTTCACCCGGCAGGCCAAGTCGTTGAAGAAGGTCAGCTGACGATGCGTCGGCAGAGGGTCCCGTCGCGAGACGAGACCGTGCTCTGACCCGTAGCGGTCCGAGCGACGAACAACAGAAGGGCCCCGGGGCGCGACGGGGCCCTTCCCTTTTTCTAGCGATGCCCGCCCAAATGATCACGGTGTTACCATTGCGCCGGTTCCGCGAAAACGATCCTGGAGGGATCAATGCGGCGAATCGCGACGGTGACCCTCGCAGCCGGCGTCCTCATCACGACCTTTTCCCTGACCACGACGCCCGCGGACGCGGCGGTCGGCTTCTGGCGCGCGGTCGGCCTGTCCGGTGTCGACGCCTTCGGCTTCTACAACACCGAGGCGGCGAAGGTGACGCTGAACTTCGACCTCAAGGACACGAAGAAGGACGGCTACAGCGCCGCGCTCCGCTTCACCTTCACCCGCACCAAGCAGAAGGACGACGTACGGACCGTCGCCCTGCAGGGCGACCGGGTCCAGGACAAGTGGCAGACGGTCACGTCGACCAGGACCCAGCACATGTACGTCCAGGAGTGCCAGGGCACCTGGAAGAAGGGCAAGTTCACGATCAAGAAGTGCGCCGACTGGCGGCAGCACTACTGATCCTCCCGAGGACTCGGTCGTCTCGTGATCCAGCTGGACAGGATCACTCCGACCAGCCTGCCGACCTTCCTTCGGCGCTGGTACGGCCCTCCGGACCGAGGCGCCGTGGAGGTCGATCCGGGGATCGTCATGCCGGACCCGCTAAGAGAGCGAAGCTTGTCCGAGCATCCCGTACGACCCGGCGCGACCGCGATGTGGCATCGGCCGGCGGCACGGTCCCGGCCGCCCTGCCAGCGTTCCGAAAGGGGCGCGGGGCGGGGCTCGGCGTTCAGCGGGCAGCGCCTCATTCTCGACGGCCGTACGGCCCGGTGAGCCAGCGGCCGCGTTCAGTTCGCTTCGGCCCCGGCGGAACGCGCTTCCCGCATCTCCTCGGCGCCCTTGTCGGCATCCACGGGAACAGAACAGACGATGACGGCAAATCGGGCGCCCGGGGCGGTGCCCTGCTCTCAGCGCCGTCTACGGAGACGAAACATTTTCTCGGGTAGGTAGACGGCGCTGAACGCGATGAGGCATACCCGGAGAGAAGAATGCGGGTGATGCGGCCACGCCGCTAGCCTTCCTTGGGAGGAATCATCTCGTCGAACCGTCTCAGGGCCACGGCGAGGAACCGGAACTGGTCGGTGTCACCGGTCGCCACGCAGACCTGACCGCCGGCCCACCGCCACAGCGGCAGCCCGCCGGTGTCCAGCACCGAGGACCACCCCTGCGGCGGCACCGAGGTCGCCACCATGCCTCAGGTGGTCACCGCTCGCGACGCTGCACGGACGAAGAATGGGTAGCCCGCGTCACGTACCTCTTCGTAAGGCCGGTCGGGGCGCGGCCCCGGCCAGCCTGTTGTTCTTCCGGACGGGCGCCTCAGCGATCGGACGGCGGCGCGTCCTTCTCAGCGCCCGTAAGACCCCGTGACCCGGCGGCCCGCGCATCAGTCTCGCTCCCAGCGGAACACGCCTCTTGCGCGTCTTCGGCGCTCTTCGCGGCAGTCGTAGGGGACTCGACGTTCGCCGACTCGGGGACGGGGTCGTCCTCGTCGCTGAGGAGGACGCCGCAGACCTCGCGGAGGCGCTCCTCGGAGATGGCGCCCGCCCGCAGGAGGCGCGGCACCGCGCCCGTGAGGTCGACGATCGACGACGGCATGGCGTCGCCGCTCGGCCCGTCGTCCAGGTACACCGCGACGGAGTCGCCGAGCTGGGTCTCCGCCTCCTCGGCCGTACGCGCCGGCACGGCTCCCGAGCGGTTGGCGCTGCTGACCGCCAGCGGACCGGTCTCCTTCAGGAGCTCCAGGGTGAGCTGGTGCAGCGGCATCCGGATCGCGACGGTGCCCTTCGTGTCGCCGAGGTCCCAGGCGAGGGTCGTGTTGGCGCGGCACACGATCGTCAGCGCACCGGGCCAGAACTCGTCGATCAGGTCTTGGCCGTACGTGCCCAGATCGTCGACCAGTGCCTGCGCCGCGCGCACGGACCCGACCAGCACGGGCGAGGGCATGTCGCGGCCGCGGCCCTTCGCGTCGAGCAGCGCGCTGACCGCGCTGGGTGTGAACGCGTCGGCGCCGATCCCGTACACCGTGTCGGTGGGCAGCACCACGAGCTCACCACGGCGGATCACCGAGACGGCGTCCGCGATCCCCTTCGTCCGCTCCAGCGGGTCCGAGCAGTCGTATCGTCGGCTCACGATCGCCATTCTTCCACCGACGCGACCCGACCCGGACAAGGATCACGGGACAGCGGGTGATCAGTCTGCGGCGAGGCGGGCGGTGACGAAGCGGTCGCGGCCGTTGAGGTCCTTGTGGTTGCGGACGTCGCGCCAGCCGTTCTCCTCGGAGAAGATCCAGTAGACCGGGTGGCCCTGCAGGTCGCTGTGCTCGACGGCGACCCAGCCGCCGGGGCGCAGCAGGCGCCGGGCGGTGCGCTCGACGACGCGGATGGCGTCGAGGCCGTCGTCTCCCCCGCCCCACAGCGCCGTCGCCGGGTCGAAGTCGCGCACGTCCTCCGGGACGTACTCCCACTCCGACATCGGGATGTACGGCGGGTTGCTCACGACCAGGTCGACGCTGCCGTCGAACTCGCGGAGCGCGTCGGCGAAGTCACCGAGGTGGAGCCGGACGCGGCCCCGCTCGTCGAGATCCTCGACGTTGCGGCTCGCGTGGACGTACGCCTTGGGGTCCTTCTCCACCGCGTGCACGCGCGCGCGGGGCACCTCCTGGGCGATCGACAGCGCGATCGCGCCCGAGCCCGTGCCGAGGTCGACGACGAGGGGATCGCCGACGTCCATCTTGTGGAGGGTGTCGATGGCCCAGCCGGCGAGGACCTCGGTCTCCGGGCGGGGGACGAACACGCCCGGCCCGACCCGCAGCTCCAGATACCGGAAGAACGCGCGCCCGGTGATGTGCTGCAGCGGCTCGCCCGCCTCACGCCGTGCGATGCCCTCCCAGAACCGTGCGTCGAAGGAGGCGTCCGGCACGCTGTGCAGTTCGGCGCGCTTGACGCCGTGCACGAATGCCGCGAGCTCCTCGGCGTCGGCGCGTGGGGACGGAACCCCGGCGGCGGCCAGGCGTGCGGTCGCGCGGGCGATCTCGTCGGAGAGCAGGTGGGTCATGTGGCGTCGGCGAGTCTTTGCTCCATGTCGGCGTCGACGAGTGCCTGCGTGACGTTGTGCAGGTCCCCGTCGAGTACCTGGTCGAGGTTATATGCCTTGTAGCCCACACGGTGGTCGGAGATGCGATTCTCCGGGAAGTTGTAGGTGCGAACCCGCTCGGAACGGTCGACGGTGCGTACCTGGCTCTTGCGCTCGGCCGACGCCGCGGCCTCGGCCTCCTCCTGGGCGGCGGCGAGCATCCGGGCGCGCAGGATGCGCATCGCCTGCTCCTTGTTCTGGAGCTGGCTCTTCTCGTTCTGGCAGGACACGACGATGCCGGTGGGCAGGTGGGTGATCCGGACGGCCGAGTCGGTCGTGTTGACGCTCTGGCCGCCGGGGCCGCTGGAGCGGAAGACGTCGATGCGCAGATCGTTGGGGTCGATCTGGACGTCGATGTCCTCGGCCTCGGGCACCACGAACACGCCCGCGGCGCTGGTGTGGATGCGCCCCTGGGACTCGGTCGCGGGCACGCGCTGGACGCGGTGCACGCCGCCCTCGTACTTCAGGCGCGCCCAGACGCCGTCCTCGGACCCCCGGGACTTCCCGGCGACGGTGACGTCCTTGTACCCGCCGATGTCGGAGTGCTGGGCGTCGATGATCTCGGTCTTCCAGCCGGCGCGCTCGGCGAAGCGGAGGTACATCCGCAGCAGGTCGCCGGCGAACAGCGCCGACTCCTCGCCGCCCTCACCCGCCTTGATCTCGAGGATGACGTCCTTGTCGTCGTTGGGGTCGCGCGGCACGAGCAGCCGCCGCAGCGTCTCCTCCAGCTCGGTGATGCGCTTGTCGAAGTCGGCCGCCTCCTCGGCGAAGATCGGGTCCTCGGCGGCGAGTTCGCGCGCGGCGGCCGCGTCGTCCTGGGTCGCCCGCAGGTCACGGGCGGTCTCGACGATCGGCCGCAACTCGGCGTAGCGCTTGCCCAGCCGGCGCGCCATGGCCTGGTCGGCGTGCACCGACGGGTCGGCGAGCCGCTTTTCGATGTCGGCGTATTCGCCGGTCAGATCGTCGAGATTCACGTCAGGGTCCTCGGTTGGCCTACTGAGGGGCGGACAGGCGGAACGCCGGCCGGAGCAGCGTGCTTCCGGCCGGCGTAGCGGTCTGACCTACTTCTTGTTGCCGCCCGCGGCCTTCTTGCCGAAGCGCTTCTCGAAGCGCGCCACACGACCACCGGTGTCGAGGATCTTCTGCTTGCCCGTGTAGAACGGGTGGCAGCTCGAGCACACGTCGGCGTGGATCGCGCCGTTCTGCGCGGTGCTGCGGGTCTGGAAGGTGCTCCCGCACGTGCACGTCACCGTGGTGACGACGTAGTCGGGGTGGATCTCAGGCTTCACTACTTCTCCTCGCTCCAGGCGGTCGCCGGGTCATCCCAGAGGGACTTCGGGGATGTGAACCGGTACCACAGCGCGTACCAGTGTGCCAGAGACGACAACATGCCGAGGCCACCGGGCATTCCCTTGATGACAGGCGGGTCAGCGCAGGGGCTCGCCGACGGCGTGCAGGTGGCCGAGCGCGTGGGCGTAGGACTCGATCAGGCCCTCCTCGGTGTACGGCAGGCCGAGCCGCTCGCAGTGCTCCCGTACGAGGGGCTGGGCACGACGCAGGTTCGGGCGCGGCATGCCGGGGAAGAGGTGGTGCTCGATCTGGTAGTTGAGCCCGCCCAGGAACCAGTCGGTGAGGAGGCCGCCGCGCACGTTCCGGGAGGTGAGGACCTGCTTGCGGAGGTGGTCCCAGCGCTCGTCCGGGTCGGGAGTCGGCATCCCCTTGTGGTTCGGGGCGAACGCGCAGCCCAGGTGGACGCCCAGCACCGCCTGGTGCAGCAGGACGAAGGCGACCGCCCTGCCCGGTGACATGACGCTGAAGACCAGGCCGAGATAACCGGCGACGTGCAGGGCCAGCAGGATCGCCTCGAGGAGCGCCGCACGCCGCTGCCGAGCCCCGGCCGCCCCTCGCGCCGCCGCGACGACCGACCGGATGCTGGAGACCTTGAGGTTGAACCCTTCGAGGAGGAGGAGCGGCAAGAAGAGCCGCCCCTGGTTGCGGGTCAGCCACCGGATGGCGGCGCCGCGCCGGTCCGCGGCCTGCTCGGCCGTCCAGACGAGGACGCCGACGCCGACGTCCGGGTCCTTGTCCACGTGGTTCGGGTTGGCGTGGTGCCGGTTGTGCTTGTCGGTCCACCAGCCGTAGCTCAGGCCGAGGCCCAGGTTCCCGATCAGCAGCCCCATGAACCGGTTCACGCGGCGGGTCCCGGCGATCTGCCCGTGCCCGGCGTCATGACCGACGAAGTACAGCCGGGTCGTGAAGATCGCCGCGGGGACGGCCAGGACGAGCTGCCACCATGAGTCGCCGACCACGGCGATCAGAGCGAACACGGCTCCGTACAGCAGGAGGTCGAGCCCCACGGTCCCGGCGTAGCGCCGGGTGCGCCGGTCCAGCAGGCGGGCAGCGCGCACCTGCTCGATCAAGGGCGCGAAATCGCTCCTAGGCAGGGTGGCGGTCTCGGGCATGCGCAAGTCTCCTCGCGTTCGTGGGGATCTTGACTGACTGCCACGAGACGCTACAACCGCACCGGCGCCGCTCACAGCTGTTCCACACCCTAGGGACACGGACGTATGCCCCCGGTAAAGAGTGGTGTTGGCCCCACCATCACCCGGTTCGCAGGGCCAGTGACCGTTACCCCTCCCCCCGGCACGCTGGACCGTGGATGATTCAGTCCGGGATCGGAGGAGACATGAAGATCGGTGCCGCCGTACTCGCGGCCGTACGGGGGCTCGCGCTGGCGTTGCCGACGTTGCCCGTGTCGCTGGCGTATCGCCGCGTCCTCGCGGTCCTGGCCTTTCTCGATCAGTCCTGAGTCTGCCCTAGGTAGGCCAGCACGGCCTTCACCCGGCGGTGGGTGCTGTGGGTGTGCTGGAGGTCGAGCTTGAGGAAGTCGCCGCCGCTCGGCCTCCGCGGCGTAACCCCAGCAGTTCGCCACCTCTACCTCGTCCGGCCCCGGACATGACGACGCCCCGGAGGTATGCCTCCGGGGCGTCGTCTTACTGCTCGGTCAGTCGTTGAGCGTCGTCTTCTGCACCTGCAGGAGGAACTCGGCGTTCGACTTGGTCTCCTTCATCTTCTCGATGAGGAGCTCCAGCGCCTGCTGGGTGTCGAGCGCGTGCAGCACCCGGCGCAGCTGCCAGACGATCCGCAGCTCCTCCGGAGACAGCAGGATCTCTTCCTTACGCGTGCTGGAGGCGTCGACGTCGATCGCCGGGAAGACCCGCTTGTCGGCGAGCTCGCGGCGGAGGCGCACCTCCAGGTTGCCGGTGCCCTTGAACTCCTCGAAGATGACCTCGTCCATCCGCGAGCCGGTCTCGATCAGCGCGGTGGCCAGGATCGTCAGCGATCCGCCGTTCTCGATGTTGCGGGCGGCGCCGAAGAACCGCTTCGGCGGGTACAGCGCCGTGGAGTCCACACCACCGGACAGGATCCGGCCGCTGGCCGGGGCCGCGAGGTTGTAGGCGCGGCCGAGACGGGTGATCGAGTCGAGCAGCACGACGACGTCGTGGCCCAGCTCGACGAGCCGCTTGGCCCGCTCGATCGCCAGCTCGGCGACCATCGTGTGGTCGTCGGCGGGCCGGTCGAAGGTCGAGTGGATGACCTCGCCCTTGACCGTGCGCTGCATGTCGGTGACCTCTTCGGGGCGCTCGTCGACGAGCACGACCATGAGGTGGACCTCGGGGTTGTTCTTCGCGATCGAGCCGGCGATCGCCTGCAGGATCAGCGTCTTGCCTGCCTTCGGCGGCGAGACGATGAGGCCGCGCTGGCCCTTGCCGATCGGCGCGACGAGGTCGATGAGCCTCGTCGTCGTGATGTTCGGCTCGGTCTCCAGACGCAGCCGCTCCTGCGGGTACAGCGGCGTCAGCTTTCCGAAGTCGGGGCGACCGCGGGCGTCGTCGGCCGTGGTGCCGTTGATGCTGTCGAGCCGGACGAGCGCGTTGAACTTGTCCTTGCGGTCGCCCTCGCGCGGCTGCTTCACCGCACCGGTGACCGCGTCGCCCTTGCGCAGGTTGTAGCGGCGCACCTGCGACAGCGAGACGTACACATCGTTCGGGCCCGGGAGGTAGCCCGAGGTGCGCACGAACGCGTAGCTGTCCAGGACGTCGAGGATGCCGGCCGCCGGGACCAGCACGTCGTCCTCGAGGATCTGGGTGTCCGGCTCGTTCCGGCCGCGGCTGCGCTCGGGGCGGTCCGT
>JBJMIW010000212.1:0-15901 GCA_045806665.1 Actinoallomurus sp. | reverse complement strand
TCGCCCGCGAGACGCTCGTAGCGGCGCCCGGCCGGACTGGTGGCGACGAAGTCCTGGTTCCACGCGTGAACCTGGCGCAGATCGGCGTAGCCACCCTGGGTGAACGCCCGGCAGAGATTCAACGTCACCGCGGCGGCGTGGTAGGCGCGCAGCAGGCGCTCGGGGTTCGGCACCCGGGCCTCCGGGGTGAAGTCGAACCCGTTGACCATGTCGCCCCGGTAGGCGGGCAGCTCGACGCCGTCGCGGACCTCGAACGGCTTGGACCGCGGCTTGGCGAACTGGCCCGCCATCCGGCCGATCTTGACGACCGGGACGCTCCCGGCATAGGTCAGGACGACGGCCATCTGCAGCAGGGTCTTCAGCTTGTTGCGCACGTCGTCGGCGGTCGCGCCGGAGAACGTCTCGGCGCAGTCGCCGCCCTGCAGCACGAAGGCCTCGCCGCGCGAGACCGCGGCCAGGTGCGCCTTGAGCCGGTCGCACTCGCCGGCGAACACGAGCGGCGGGAGCTTGGACAGCTGCGCCGCGACGTCGTGGAGCCGGGCGGGGTCGGGCCAGTCGGGTTGCTGTGCGGCCGGAAGGTCGCGCCAGGAGTCGAGGAGGTCCACGAGACCCAAGGGTATCGACCGGGCCACAAGCCTGGGTCATACAACCTGCGTATTCCGCCCCGCTTCCCCCATCTCTCTCCCACCATGGCGATCATCGGGAAACACGGTCCCCGCGTCGGTCGGCCGGAAACTCTGAGATGATGGGCCGACTCCCGCCTATCGCCGACGACGCATGAGGTTCTGAGTATGAGCACGACAAGCCGCGCCTACGACATCTGGCTCCGCAAGCCGGAGGAGGCCCAGGAGCTCCTCGAGTCCAAGCGGGCCGATCTCGACGGTGACGGCCTGTCCTTGCTGTCCTGGCTGGTCCTCACCAACGAGCGTGACGACAGGAAGGCCGAGCAGATCGCCCACCAGGCCGTCGCGGCCGGTGGTGACACGCGGTTCGCCGCGGCGGCGCTGGCCGAGGCGTACAAATGGCGTGGCGACTACGGGCGGGCCGCCCAGATCGTCCGGCAGGCGCGCGAGAAGTACCCGACGATCCCGTGGTACGCCCTGACGCTCGCCGACGTCCTGAAGGACGGCGGGTGGATCGACGACGCCGAGATGATCCTCGAGTCGGTGGTGAACGACTCCCAGCTGCGCCGGCACGCGCTCAAGCGCCTGTCGAAGTGGGCCGTGGACCGCGGCGACAAGGCGCGCGCCCTCAAGTACCAGACCGAGCTGATCGCGCTGGCCCCCGACTACCTGGTGTACGCGTCGGACTACACGCTCCTCGCCTCGCTCCGGCTGGAGGCCGGCGACCCGGCGGGCGCCCGCGACATCCTGCAGCGCGGCGCGACGATCTACCCGCGTAACGCCCAGATCAAGCAGATGCTGCACCAGCACTTCGGTGAAGTCGCGCCGGAGAAGGCGCCGAACATCCCGCCGGTCGACGAGCGTGCGGTCGGCGCCCGCCGCATTCCGATCAAGACCAAGATGATCACCCTGCGCACCGGCATCCTCCCGATCATCCAGGAGGCCACGCAGGGCATGCTGCAGCCGGACGACATCCTCGCCCTGTCGGAGAGCCCGGCCTCGGCGGGCCAGGGCCGCATGATCCCGCTCGAGCTCATCACGCCGGAGGGCATGGCCAAGCAGCTCAGCAAGTTCGTCGGCAAGATCGGCCCGCTGCACAGCCCGGCCGGGATGCAGGGCGCGATCCTCGAGGCGGGCCGCACGAAGGTCCTCCTCGGCGCCGCCGCCGGCGCGGCCGGCAAGCTGGTCGGCAAGCGCGGCTGGTTCTACCGCGTCGCCGGACCCGGTGCCGCGATGATCGACGACGTCGCGGCCGCGCTCCCGCCGCACGATCACCACCTGCTGTTCGGCCCGGGCCGGCCGGACAAGCTCTCGGAGGACCTGTCCGCGGCGCTCGGCTGCCACGTCTGCGTCGTCGACGCCAACCACCTCACCGGCGCGTGGGTCGTCGGGGCCTCCAAGGGCGTCGACCGCAAGTGGGTCGAGAAGGTCCTGTCGGACAACCCGGCCGGCAACGAGGACGAGCAGACCCCGATCGTCCTGATCCGCAAGATCTGAGACGAGGCACGGCGTTCGGAAAGGCGCTCATCCGGTCTTCCGGATGGGCGCCTTTCCGTCGGGGCACCGAATCGGCCGGCGACGAAAGTGGACCGGCTACCGGTGGGCGGCGGCGATGGCCTCGCGGGCGGCCTTGGCGACCTGCTCCATGTGCCAGGGGGACAACCCCTGGTGGACCGGGAGGGCGAGCATCTCGTGGCGCAGCGGCTCCAGCTCGGCGAACCGCCGGCGGTCCAGGAGGGGGTGCGGCACCGGCCAGATCTCGATGGAGCGTACGCCGCGCCGCTGCAGCTCGGCGATGGTCCGGTCGCGCTGCGGAACACGGACCGGATAGTAGAGCGGCGCCACGCCGTCGGGCAGGCCGCGGAAGCGGCCGGGGCACACCTCCGGCAGGGCGTTGAGCAGGATCTGGTAGTTGCGGCGGCGGTACTCGCGGATCTGCTCGCCGTCCGCGCCGTGTACGGCCCACTCGGTCATCCGGGAGGACTTGGAGGCGGCGACCTCCAGGTCGGCGACCTCGAGGTTCCACTCGCCGATGACGGTCTCGGTGAGCGTGCCCTCCTCGACCGCCTGCTCGGCCTTGCTGACCTTGCGGAAGACCTTCGTCGCGGGGGCCCGCAGGACGCCGGCGCGCGACTGGGCGGCCCAGCCCATGCCCTGGGAGGCGACCGAGCGGGCCATGCGCTTCCACGGGGGCCGGCCCTCGGCCTCGATGTGGCCATCGCGGATGAGCACGGCCCCGCCGTCCGGCACGCCGAGGGACTTGCGCGGGCAGAAGATCGCCGCGGCGCCGCGCGAGCCGATGGCCGCGCCGCCGTCGTAGGAGAACAGTGCGTGCGCGGCGTCCTCGATGACGAGCGTGCCCTGCGGCAGGGGCGGCATCGGGAAGCCGTAGTAGGAGATCAGGTAGGTCGCGTGGCACTGCCGCGACACCCGGAACAGGTCCTCCTGGTCCACCTCGAAGGTAGGGAGCACCCGGTAGAACAGGACCTCGATGCCGGCCAGCCGGGCGGCCTCGACCTCCGAGCCGCAGTGGTAGGCGGGCATGGCCAGCCGGTGGCCCGGCCCGAGGCCGAGGGCCTTCAGCGCCAGCCAGATCGCGCCGCGCCCCAGGTGGGTCAGCGTCAGCCCGTCCGAGTTGAACGGGAACTGCATGGACCGCCGGGTGACCAGCGTCGCCGGCTCCAGCGGGGGATAAACGCTCATCAACGGGTCGCTCATAGATCCCCTACCCTACTGTCCGCCTCCAGGGAGGATACGGGTTCGCCCGATTCAGAAACTTCGGCGCGGCCGGACGCGTCGTACCCCGTACGGGGGCGGTGAGCAGGTGATGAGGAGAGGTGACGTGGTGAACACGGCAACGATCGGCGACGTCTGGCACGAGGTCGTCGGCACCCAGCCGCACCCGCCGTGGTGGCTGGTGATCGCCACCGGCGTGGCGGCGCTCGTGGCGGTGTACGTCCGCTCCGTGTGGCACATGCTGCGCAACGTCGTGACGATCGCGCACGAGGGCGGGCACGCGTTCGCGGCCCTGGTCACCGGACGGCAGCTGCAGGGCATCCGCCTGCACTCCGACACCTCGGGCGTGACGGTGTCGCGCGGCAGGCCGTACGGACCCGGCATGATCGTCACCGCGTTCGCCGGGTACGTCACGCCGCCACTGCTGGGCCTGGGCGCGGCGGGGCTGCTGGCCGTCGGGCACATCACGGCCCTGCTGTGGGCGAGCATCGTGCTGCTCGTCGCGATCCTCGTCATGGTCCGCAACATGTACGGCGTGCTGTCGGTGTGCACGACCGGCGCGGTCGTCTTCGTCGTGTCCTGGTTCGGATCGGCCACCGTACAGGCGGCGTTCGCCTATGCGTTCACCTGGTTCCTGCTGCTCGCGGGGGCGCGACCCGTGGTGGAGCTGCAGAGCAAGCGCTCCAGGGGCCGCGCACCCGACTCCGATGCCGACCAGCTGGCCCGCCTGACCGGCATGCCCGGCCTGATGTGGGTGCTCGGCTTCGGCGTGGTCGCCGTGGCCGCACTGCTGGCCGGCGGGTCCTGGCTGCTGCCGGACACGATGCCGCAGTTGCCGAACTGGTGAGCGACTAGTGTTTGGTGATCGGAGCACCCGTGTCGGCGCCGACGACGTACCACGGCGCGCCGAACGCGGTGACGCCCTGGCCCTTCATGTCGCCCGGCGCCGTGTCCTTCGCGTAGTAGTAGAGCGGCCAGCCGTTGTAGACGACCTGCTTGGTCCCGTCTGACCGGGTCGTCGTCGATAGCATGGACGACTTGACGCCGGGTCCCGCGCTGGGCGACGCGCTCGGCGAGCCGCCAAGCGAAGCGCCGGGCGAAGCGCCGGGCGAACCGGTGGCCGTGCCGCCGGCGACGAACGGCGGCCATTCCTTGGCGCAGGCCCCCTCACAGGCGGACTTGCCGCCCTGGCCCTTGTCCTTCTCGTAGGCGTAGAGCGTCCGGCCCGTACCGTCGACCAGAATCGTGCCCAGACTCGTCTTCTTCGCGTTGAGAACCCCGGCGCCGGCGGACGGCATCACGGACTCGGATGGGGCCGCCGATGCCGACGCGGTGGGGGCCGCCGACGCGGTCCCCGTTGGGGAGATGCCAGGAGACGAGGCCGGTGGGGCGCTGGAAGGCTGGGCGTACGGCCCCCCGCCGCCCTGCGATTCCGGCGTGGTCTTGCTGCCCTCGCCGCAGGCCGAGCCGAGCAGGCCCAGGGCCAGCACTCCGGCGGCAATGACTCCGTTACGCATTGTCCGTTCCTTTCCCCCGATGACGTGGGAGGGCACGTACGGACGCACGCGTGGTTCGCCGTCATGCCCCGCGTCCGTGAGCCGGGGACGTCTTCTCCCGAGGCCGCACAATGTGCCCCGGCAATTCGGTTACCCAGCGCGACGGCGCGTGAAGTGGAAAGGGCGGGTTTCTTTAACGGGGAAGGCGGATGTTTGACCGGGCATGCCGAGAGCGGACGCGAAGATGACGGGGCCCATAAAGACCTCTTAACCGCGATCGCGAGATCATCCGGCGAGCGCGTCGAGGCCCCGGCGGAAGAAGTCCAGCGCGGTGGCGCGCTCGTCGTCGGCGGCCAGCAACGCGGCGTATCCGAGGGAGGCGCCGCCGAACGCGTCGTCGTTCCAGTACGCGCCCGTCCGCCTGGACCAGGGGGCGACGTAGAGATAGGGCTCCGGATGCCCGGCGTCGCCCGGCGACGCGCCGAACCCGGCCCGCCGGCCGGTGGCCTCGTCACCGGCGTCGAGGGCGGCGTCGAAGTGCTCCGGCCACAGCTGCACGCGGCTCGGGTCCAGCGAGCGAGCGTCGAAGCGCAGTTGCTCGAGCACCGACCAGGCGAAGCCGTACCACGCGCCGAGCGCCTCGGCGGCGGGCGGGCCGACCGTGAGCGGCAGCTCGGGATCGGCCGGGGTCTCCGGGGAGTAGACGTCCGGCGGCATCCCCGGCGCAACCCCGGTCAGGTCGGCGGCCTCGCCGAGGGTCTTCGGATCGTGGGAGACGCCGTCGACCACGAGCCGGCCGTTCTCCACGCGGATCTGCCGGTCGGCGCCGAAGTAGGGCGTGCCGAAGCCGCCGCGGGTGAAGCGCAGGCCGATCTTGCCGTTGGCGGCGTGGCGGGCGGGCGCGACGACGTGCTCGGCCAGGGCGTGCAGCGACCGGCGGGTCGGGACGAACTCCCGGGGAAGGGGGGCCAGCCGGCGCCAGGCGCCCAGCCAGCGGTCCGCGCAGAAGCCCGCCAGCTCGGGCCGCTCCCGGGCCAGGTCGTCCCACGTGCGGCCGAGCCCGCACACGGGGGTGACGAGCTTGGCGCCGTACGGGCCGACGAGTGGGTCGTCGGCGTACCAGGGCGGTGCCGTCACGGCGGGCGGGGACGGTTCGAGCACCCGGACGTCGTACTCGCCGCCCAGCAGGTCCCAGGCCTCCCACCGCGGGTTCATCGCCCTCCGTTCGAGTGCCTCGCCCCGGCGTCCACGGGGTCGTAGGCGAAGGCCGGCCGTGTGAGCACGCTCCGGCACGCCTCAGTGGACCACGAATCCGACCGCGACGGAACACCCACGCGACCCGGGCCATATCTTTATTCCTGCTGACAAAGCCTACCTGCTCACCGTCACGGATCTCACGCGGGAGTTCCGGCAGCCGGGCCGGGGTCTGCGGCGTAAGGCGACGCGCGCGGTCGACGGCGTGTCCTTGGACGTGCGGAGTGGCGAGACCCTCGGCGTCATCGGAGAGAGCGGCGCGGGAGCTCATGGAGCGCGTCGGCCTGGTATGCGCGCGGGCGCGCTCGTCGAGCTCGCCGACGTGGAGGAGCTGTATGACTCTCCCGCGAACGAGTACACCCGTGCGCTGCCGGCAGCGGTGCCCGTCCTGGCGCGACGGGCCGGCCCCCGTCCGCGAAAGGAGGCGCCGGCCGCCCGGGAACGGGCGGCCGGCGCCGGACGTCATGCGGGTGCCCCGCCGCCTCCTGGTACCGGGAAGGGCCGGGGATCCGCGACGGGATCAGTACGCGCAGATGGCGTAGACGCTGATCCCGACCGTGCTGTAGCCGATCTGCCGGCCGAGGGCGATCCAGCCGCGGCCGTCCGGGGTCGGGAAGCTCCCGACCAGGATGGCGCCGTTGCCCTGAGCCTCGCCCCCGCCGCCGATGACGTGCTTACCGGTCGGGCAGTAGACCGCGCGCCGATGGAAGGCGGGGACGTTCGCGTTGGGGAGTACGACGACCTGGTACCCGTCGGTGGCCGCCGCCTTGTGGGCGGCCGGCCGCGCGGCGGGCTCCCCCTTGTCGGCGTGGGCGGCGAGACCGGTGGCCACCACTGCCGCGAGAGCCATCGTTCCCGTTCCGAGCGCGTACATTTTTCGCATGCAGATCTCCGTTGTGAGGTAGCAGGAACTGTGTTGCTCGGACCCTTAGGGCTGCCTTTATCGGCGGCCACTCCGATCCATTTCGACTACTACCCGGATGATCTTCGATCACACTCGGTAATTTTCGATTACCGCACGCGATCGGTCGCTGCGAGCCGTTTCCTGGCGAGATATTCGATAAATAGGACTGACGATGCGGATCGGAGATGCCGAGAAAGCCGTCAATGGCCGGTTCGAGCCACGGCCGGCTCGGCATCTCCGGCATTCACCCCGGTACCCGGAGGTTCAGCGAGCCCAACTCCAGGCGTAGTCGGAGGCCTCGACGGAGAACGCCTCGCCACCGATGTTGAGCGGCCGGAACGTATCGATCATTACGGCCGTTTCCGTCGTGGTCTTATGACCTTTCCCGACGGCGTCGAGGACGCCTTCCACGGCGCCCGGTGCGGGACCGTGAGTGAACCCGGAGGGGTGCAGGCTTATGGATCCGATGTCGATTCCCGATCCCCGGCGCGCCGTGTAATCCCCGGCGACGTAGAACATCACTTCGTCGGAGTCGACATTGTGGTGGTTATAGGGGATCGGGACCGCCGCATCGTCGAAATCCAGCGGCCGAGGGCAAAAGGAGCAAATGACGAACTTCGGCCCCTCGAACGTCTGGTGGACCGGCGGCGGCGCGTGGGTGCGCTTCACGATCGGCTCGAAGTCGGCGATGTTGAAGACGAAGGGGTAGAGGCAGCCGTCCCAGCCCACGACGTCGAGCGGGTGGTCGCGGTACGTCAGCCGCGACAGCCCCGCGCGGGTACGGACGAGCACCGGCACGTCCTCCCCCTCCTGCACCAGCGGCTCGACCGGGCCGCGCAGGTCCCGCTCGCTGTACGGCGCGTGCTCCAGGAACTGGCCGTACTGCGACAGGTAGCGCTTGGGCGGCCGGATGTGCCCCGACGCCTCGAAGACGATGAGACGTAGCGGCTCGCCGGGCTCGGTGCGGGCGAAGCGGTGGATCGTCCCGGTCGGGATGACGACATAGTCGCCGGGGCCCACGTCGAGCGGCCCGTACGTCGACTCGAGCCGGGCACGGCCCGCCTCCACGTAGACGCACTCGTCGCCGACCGAGTTGCGGTACAGCTCGCCGTCCGTGTCGGCGGCCACGTACGAGATGCGGACGTCGTCGTTGGCCAGCAGCAGCCGCCGCCCGAGCACCGGGTCTCCCCCGGTCGTCAGCTCATGGGCCTTGAAATGCCGTGGCAGGAGCGGGTGGTTCGGCGTCGTGCCGGCGGCGCGCGACGGCAGGTCCACGCCCTCGCTCTTGACGATCGCGGTCGGCGGATGCACGTGGTAGAGCAGCGAG
Source organism: Actinoallomurus sp. (assembly GCA_045806665.1). Classification (GTDB taxonomy): domain Bacteria; phylum Actinomycetota; class Actinomycetes; order Streptosporangiales; family Streptosporangiaceae; genus Actinoallomurus. The sequence continues at coordinate 7,561 of JBJMIW010000212.1, read as the reverse complement.
GAGTCGGATGAGAACCCCTCCTCTCCCATCAGCTCCTCGGCGTACAGCCCGCCATCAGGTCTACGGAACTGGATGTGCCGCTTTCGGGGGATCTCCCCGACGGCGCGGTAATAGGGCATCTCCACTCCGGGTCTCGGCAAAGCGTCGATCACCTTCACTGCCGACTGTAGGCCGTGCCCTCTGCGGCCGCCAGACGGCCTCCGCGCTGGTCGGGCCCCCGATACCGGTAGGCGCGGTCACCGGGGGCACCCGGGCCCACTAAGGTTTTCCCGTCGTTCAACGAGGAGGAAGAATGCGCGGAGGCCTACGCCTTCCGGCCCTGATCGTCGCGCTCGGGCTGCTGGCGGGCTGCAGCGACCCGGCCGACGCGGCCCGGCGCGAACAGGCCGCGGCCCGGAAGAACTCTCCGTCTCCGCACGTGACCGCGTCCCACCGGCCCGCCAAGCGGCACGCCAAGGCGGCGTCCTGGTGGCAGGCGGTCGGCACGACCAGGACGGTGGGCGGCCTGCGCGTGAAGACCGGCGCCCTCCGCGCCGGGCGGGTGAAGGTCGTGGTGACCGATGTCGCCGGCCACGCCGTCCACAGGATCACCGCGTCGGCGGCCCCGCAATCCGTCACGGTCGGCGGCTTCACGCTCACCGGCCGCAAGGTCGGCAGGTCCGCCTTGGTCGGACGGTTCTGCGTCGCGTTCCACTACCGGCACTGACCGGGCGGGTGCCGACCGCACCCTGACCGGTGCGAACTCAGCGCCGCCTCACCGAGCATGGTCCGGCGTGTCCGGGGCAAGAGGACCAGCGTGACCGCACTCGATGATCTCGACCCCTTCGCCATCTTCGACTCCGAGGCCCAGCGCCTCGACCGCTTCTTCAGCGGCCTGAACGCGGACGACTGGATGCGGCCGTCCCGCTGCGAGGGATGGACGGTCCGCGACGTCCTCGCCCATCTGGCGGGCGAGGAGGCCTACAACCACGCCTGCCTCGACGACGACCTCGAAGGACTGTGGGCCCGGCTGGAGAAGAACGGCATCTCGGGCCTCACGGACTTCAACGACTCGACCGTCCGGACCCGCCGTGACCTGCCCGTCGAAGAGGTGCTGGACGAGTGGCGCACCCAGAACGGCGACACGCGCCGGCGGATGCGCGAGCTCGGCCGTGACGCCACGCTGGCCACGATGGCCGGTCCCTACCCCGTCGGCCTCCAGGCGTTCCACTACTCCTCCGAGTACGCCACGCACGGCGATGACGTCGGCGTCCCGGTCGACGACGCCCGGGAGCGTACGGCCTGGCGGGTCGCGGTCGGCCGGTTCGCGCTGGAGGAGAAGGGCGCCCCGGTGGAGGTCGCGGAGGACGACGACGGCGACCTCGTCGTGCGCACGCCGCGCGCGCTGGGCCGGCTGACCCCGGCCGAGTTCGTCGAGGCGACCGTGGGCCGCCTGCCCGACGGCCATCCGCTGGACGCGGACCTGCGCGACGCCCTGCGCTGTCTCGCCTGAGAGCCGGCATCCGATTCGCCGGGAGTCGGGAGACCTGGGCGCGGATGTCCGTGACCGAGGCCAGCGGCAGGCTGCCGAGCCGGATCCAGTGGCCAGCCGGAGCGGCGTCCGGGTCCCGCCCGCGACGGCGGCGCCGACCCGCGCACCGGCAAGACCAAGATCGGTTCGGATTCAGGCGCTCGGTAACCTGGGCTCATGCCCACTGCCCTCATCACCGGTGCGACGGCGGGAATCGGCGCGGCCTTCGCCCGCCGGCTCGCCGCGGACGGCTTCCACCTGATCCTGCTCGCCCGGGACGCCGAGCGGCTGGCCAAGGCGGCCGAGGAGTACGGCAACGCCGAGGTCGTCGTCGCCGACCTGGCCACCGACGAGGGCATCGCCAAGGGCGAGGAGGCCGCTCGCCACGCCGACCTCCTGATCAACAACGCCGGGTTCGGGAACAAGGGGCGCTTCCTCCAGGTCCCGCTGGAGGACGAGCTGACCATGCTGCGCGTGCACTGCGAGGCGGTGCTGCGGCTGACCCACGCCGCGTTGCCCGGAATGCGGGAGCGCCGCCGCGGCGGCGTCATCAACGTCGCCTCGGTCGCCGCGTTCTTCTCGCGTGGCACCTACGGGGCGTCGAAGGCGTGGGTGGTCGGCTTCAGCCAGGGCGTCGCCCAGGACGTCCCCGAGGTGAACGTCATGGCGCTGTGCCCCGGCTTCGTGCGCACCGAGTTCCACGATCGGGCGCGGATGAACGTCTCCGGGATCCCCGGGCCGTTCTGGCTGGACGCCGACCGTGTCGTCGCCGACGCGCTGCGCGACTTCCGGCGAGGCGTCACCGTCAGCGTTCCGGGCGCGCAGTACAAGGCCCTGGTCGGGCTGGGCAAGCTCATCCCGCGCAATCTCGTGGGACGCCTGTCCTCGCGCACCGGCCGGCGTTACGAGTCAACTACTCGGCCCTGAAGGACCGAGCTCGCTGCTCGATCCGCAAGGGTGTGCGCGGGGTCCCCGCAGGCCGACACCTGCCAGTTCGACAGCGGCGGCCCCCTCGTCCTGCAGGGCCGGCTCGTGGGGCTGACCTCCTGGGCGTACGGCTTCGCCCGGCCGGGATTCCCGGGCGTCTACACCCGCCTGTCGGCGTTCACCCTGCCGCTGTGAGGCCCGGCCCTCGATCATCTTTTCGTCTCCGGTTGATCCACAGGCCACGCGGACGTCACTGGTGTTTGATCTTGTCAGCACGACAGGTGTGACGGCGCACGGCGAAGGAGACGGGCAGGATGACGAGATGGCGTGTGATGACGGCGGCGCTCACCGGTGCGGCCGCGCTGACCGTTCCGGGCGTCGCGGCGGCGAGCGTCCCCGCGCGGGCGGGAGCGCCCGGTGTCACCGCGCGGACCGGCGGTGAGAACCCGGTGACGGGTGCGGCGCGGCATCCCCGGACCTTCGACCTGCAGGCGCACCGGGGCGGTCTCGCGCTGCGGCCGGAGAGCACCCTGGCATCGTTCGCGAACGGGCTGGAGGTCGGCGTCACGACCCTGGAGATGGACGTACAGATCACCAAGGACGGCCAGGCGGTCATCACCCATGACCGCAAGGTGGACGGCCGCAAGTGCCAGGACACCGCCCCGGCCTTCGCGGGCGACCCGCAGTATCCGTACGTCGGCAAGTTCGTGAACACCCTGACCCTCGCCGAGGTCAAGACGCTGGACTGCGGGTCGAGGACGCTGCCGGAGTTCCCCGAGCAGGTGCCCGCGCCGGGCGCACGGATGCCGCTGCTGCGTGAGGTGTTCGACCTGGTCAAGCGGTACCACGCCTGGGGCGTGAAGATGAACGTCGAGACCAAGGTGGAGGCCGGCGCCCCGACCGAGACGGCGCCGCGCGAGCAGTTCGTGAAGGTCGTCGCCGACGAGATCCACCGCGCCCACATGCTGCGGCAGGTGACGATCGAGAGCTTCGACTGGGGCTCGCTGATGCTGATGCACAAGGTCGAGCCCCGCCTGCCGCTCGTGGCCCTGGACAACATCGACTTCCTCCAGACCGGGCAGCCGGGCAAGTCGGTCTGGCTGGGCGGCATCGACATCGACGACTTCGGCGGCGACCCGCTGAAGGCGATCAAGTCGTTCGGCGCGAGCGCGTGGTCACCCGTGCACGGCTCCCCGCAGAACGGCAAGGTCACCGACCCGGACTACCGGCCGTACGTCACCAAGGAGAAGGTCGATGAGGCCCACCGGCTCGGCCTGAAGATCATTCCCTGGACGGTCGACGACGCTCCGACGATCAACAAGCTGATCGACGACGGCGTCGACGGGCTGATCACCGACTACCCGGACCGGATGCGGACCATCCTCGCCGAGCGCGGGTTCGCCCTCCCCCGCCGCTACCACCTGAAGCACTGACGCCTCGGGAGCGCCCCGGGGCGGTCAGGGTCAGAGGTAGAGGCCCGTGCCGTACTCGGGGCGCTCGTTGGCGACGGCGTGCAGGTCGCGCTCGCGCATCACGATGTACTGCTCACCCTGCACCTCGACCTGGAACTGGTCCTCGTCGTGGTACAGCACCATGTCGCCGACCTTGACGGCGCGCACGTTGTGGCCGACACCGCAGACCTCGCCCCACACGAGACGGTTGGACTGCTCGGCGGTGGCCGGGATCACGATGCCTCCGCTGCTGCGGCGCTCCCCCGACTCCTTCTCGGGGCGCACCATGACGCGGTCGTGCAGCATCTGTATCTCGAACTTGGGGTCGGCCACAGTCGGGATTCTACCGAGATAACACGCTGTGTCTGGACCGACGGGCGACAACGCCCCCGGTCGGAGGCGCGGTCGGTCCGTAGCGCCCTCCCGGCGATGCCGCCCTGGTCCGGCGAGCCGGTGCATGATCCATCCAGAGACTCCGGCGAATCACCGGCAGGCCGGCACGCACGTTCGCCCAGTGGGCGGCGGATCACGCCGCCGACTTCCGCTGAGGGGTCAGCCCCGGTCGGCGGCGAGACGCTCCAGGAGGGCGATGGCCGCCTGTCGTACGTCGTCGGGGACGACGCCGCCCAGGACGGTCCGCGCCTGCTCGAAGTCGCGGGTGGTCGCACAGGTCACGGCGACGGACCCGGCGGCGGCCTTCTCCAGCGATCCGGCCGGCGCACGGTCGGCCAGCTCCCGCGCGCTCTCGGCGAGATCCAGGTTGTCTTTGGTACTCGGGCTGCTCAACGCTTCTCCTTGGAGTGGCGGCGATGCGGGCCGTCGTCGGCACGGTCACCGCCGCAGATGCCGAGACTCAGAAATCGTAGACGAACGACCTGCGCGGGTCGGCGTCCCCTCCCCCGGACCCGTATCAGGTCGGCGGGGGCACCCTCCGGCGCGCGGCGTTCGGCTCCATCATCTCCGTCAGCAGGCGCATCTGTCGAGGTAGGGCCGGAAAGCCCCTTACCGACACGGTCCCGGTCAATCGGTGAACGAGTCGAGGTAGGCCAGGAAGGCCGCCCGCTCCGCGGCCAACTGGGCGTGCGCGCCCGCGTAGACGTGCTCGAACATCTCCCTCGGGTCCGGATCGGGCAGCGCCCGGCATTCGGCGCGGACCCGGACGCCGAGCTCGTCGGCCTCGGCGTCGAGGGCCTCGAAGAAGTCGTCGCCGGCCAGCTCGTTCTTGGTGAGATAGGCGCGAAGCCGCTCGATCGGGTCCTTCAGCCGCCACTCCTCCAACTCCGCGTCGGCACGGTAGCGCCTCGGGTCGTCTGAGGTCGTGTGCGCGCTCATCCGGTAGGTGTGGGCCTCGATGAGCGTGGGTCCCTCGCCGGCGCGCGCCCGCTCCAGCGCCGTACGGGCCACGGCCAGGCAGGCGAACACGTCGTTGCCGTCCACGCGTACGCCGGGGAACCCGAAGCCCGCCGCGCGCCGGTACAGGGGGACGCGTGCCTGCGTCTCCAGCGGCGCCGAGATCGCCCAGTGGTTGTTCTGGCAGAGGAAGACGACCGGGGCGTTCTGCGCGCCCGCCCAGACGAACGCCTCGTTGACGTCGCCCTGGCTGGTCGCGCCGTCGCCGAAGCAGGCCAGCACGGCCTCTGACGCCCCGTCGCGCTGGACGCCCATGGCGTAACCGACGGCCTGCAGCGTCTGCGCGCCGATCACCAGCGCGTACCCGGCCAGCCGGAACTTCTCGGCGTTCCAGCCGCCGTAGGAGGTGCACCGCCACAGCTCGAGGAGGTTCGCCGGGGGGACCCCGCGGGAGTACGCGATGCCGTGTTCACGGTAGCTGGGGAAGACGAAGTCCTCCGGCCGCAGCGCGCGTGCGGTGCCGATCTGCGCCGCCTCCTGCCCGAGGAGCGACGCCCACAGGCCCAGCTCGCCCTGCCGCTGCAACGCGATGGCCTCGGTGTCGAGCCGTCGTACGAGCGTCATATCGCGGAAGAGGCCCCGGGCCTCTTCCCCGCTGATCTCGAAGGGGTAGCCGGGATGGTCGATCCGCTCGCCCTCCGGGGTGAGCAGCTGCACGAGGTCGGTCACGCGAGCTGATTGTGCCAGCATCGGATGGGGTCGTCGGTCACCCGGGTCGACTCGGGCCCCAGCCGCCCCATGCGGACTACTACTTCAACATGGCCACTTTGGCCAGCGCCGAGGCGACGGTGACGGGGTAGGCGTTGGGGTTGTAGACGCGCAGCCGCAGCCGCGCGTCCTTGGCCCGTACGGTCCCGTCCGGGGCTGCGCGGAAGGGCGTGCGCCAGGCATCGTCCAGCACGGTCCAGGCGTCGCCGTCCTTGGCGGGCGGCGGGTAGCCGAGCTGGGAGCCGGTGGTGTCGAGCATCTTCTTCGCGGCCGGGGAGACGGCCGCCTCGATCGAGACGGAGCCGGGCTCCTGCGCCACGTCCTGCGGGCCGTCTTCGGGCCGGGGACCGGCGCCGCCGGGAACCGGGACGGGAGAGGTTCCGGTGCCATGCGTTCACGGTGGCACAGTGACGGACGGCTGTCCGAGAGTCAGGACAAATGGTGGTTTCGGGCTTCACCGAATTCCCTATTGATCCGATAGGGAACTTCGGGCAGGATTAATCCGTATGGACGCCTGCACGGTGCGTGACGACACCACCGTCCGAAGGAGCGTGTAATGGCTCTGTGGAGACCGGATCCGACTTTCTATCCGTCCCCGCGCGAAGCGGTGAACGCTCCGCCCGAGACGCTGGCCTACATTGCCGCGTTCGACCGGTCGGCCCAGCGGCCCGACGCCCTCGCCGTGGTGGACGTCGACCCCGGCTCCACCTCGTACGGCTCCGTCGTGGGCTGGAAGGACCTGCCCTACACCGGTGACGAGCTGCACCACTTCGGGTGGAACGCCTGCAGCAGCGCCCTCTGCCCGAACGCCCCGCATCCCCACGTCGAGCGCCGCTACCTCATCGTGCCCGGCCTCCGCTCCTCCCGGATCTACGTCATCGACGTCAAGGACGATCCGGTGAAGCCCTCGATCGTCAAGGTCATCGAGCCGGAGGAGCTGGCCGAGCGCGCCGGCTACTCCCGGCCGCACACGGTGCACTGCGGCCCCGACGGGCTGTACGTCTCCGCGCTCGGCGGGGCGAACGGTCAGGACGGGCCGGGCGGCGTCGCGGTGCTCGACCACACCTCGTTCGAGGTGGTGGGCCCCTGGGAGGCCGACCGCGGCCCGCAGCACCTGGCGTACGACTTCTGGTGGCACATCACTCAGGACGTCATGGTCACCTCCGAGTGGGGCACGCCGTCGATGATCGAGGACGGTGTGAACCCCGAGCTGCTGCTCGGCCGCAAGTACGGCCACGCCCTGCACTTCTGGGACCTGCGCAAACGCCGTCACGTCCAGACGGTCGACCTCGGGGACGAGCACCAGATGGTCCTGGAGCTGCGGCCCGCGCACGACCCGACCAAGACGTACGGCTTCGTCGGCGTCGTCGTCAGCGTCGAGGACCTGTCCGCCTCGGTCTGGGTCTGGTACCGCGAGGACGGTGAGTTCAAGGCCCGCAAGGTCATCACGATCCCCGCCGAGCCCGCTGTGTCCCCCCGACCAACCGACCCCGACCGACCTCCCGGTTCCAGCGACCTGCCGCCGGTGATCGCGCCATTCGGAGCGGTGCCGCCG
>JBJMIW010000211.1:0-4093 GCA_045806665.1 Actinoallomurus sp. | reverse complement strand
GTCGGTGTGGCGACCGACGGCCGCCGCACCCGAACCCGAGCGATGCGAGCGTCGGCAGTGCTACTGCAGCGCCTCGAAGAGCGCCGCGGTCTGCTCGCCGATGTTCTTGGCGATGAGATACGGCTCCGTCTCGTTGATCTGCCGCCAGTTGTCGCGGATGTCCTCGACGCTCAGCGCGTCCTTCTTGACGAAGCCGGGCCCCTCGGCGACGAACACCCGCGCGACCTTGCCCCCGCCGACGCTGTAGGTCTCGCCGCTGCTCTCGTTGCTCTCATGGGCCAGCCACGCGACCACCGGCGTCACGAAGTCGACGCTGAGCCTGTCCTTGAACTCGGCGGGGAGCAGGTCTTCCGTCATGCGGGTCCACGCGATCGGCGCGATGGCGTTGACCTTGATGTTGTACTTGGCGCCCTCGGCCGCGAGCGTCTTGGTCAGGCCGACGAGCCCCATCTTCGCCGCCGAGTAGTTCGCCTGCCCGAAGTTGCCGAACAGGCCGGCGGGCGACGACGTCATGACCACCCGGCCGTACGCCTGCTCGCGCAGGTGCGGCCAGGCGGCGTGCGTGACGAGGAACGACCCGCGCAGATGCACGGCGATGACCTGGTCGAACTCCTCGGGGGACATGTTCTTGAACGACTTGTCCCGCAGGATGCCGGCGTTGTTGACGACGATGTCCACGCGTCCGAAGGCGTCGAGCGCGGTCCGTACGATCGCCTCCGCCCCCTCGACGGTCGCCACGTTGTCGGGGCTGGTGACGGCCTCCCCGCCGTTCTTGTTGATCTCGGCGACCACGTCGGCCGCCGGCCCCGTGGAGGCGCCGGTCCCGTCGAGCGCGCCGCCGAGGTCGTTCACGACGACCTTCGCCCCACGCGCGGCCAGTTCGAGCGCGTGCTGCCGCCCGAGGCCCTGGCCGGCCCCGGTGACGATCGCCACCCGCCCGTCGAACCGCAGTTCCGCCATTCTCCGTACCTCCTCGCCGCCTGATCTCCTGGACACGGGGTCCGCCGTCACCACAGTGTCCAATACCCGACCGAATCCCGCTCGGTCGGGGACCAGGCAGAGAGGTGGGAACGCGGCGACCCGCGGCCGCGACCGGGATCGCGGGCGGCCGAGGCCTCCGCGGTGACCGTCAGAGGACCGACTCCGGCTCGTCGGCCGACGTGCTCTCCTCGTCCCCGGCGGCGTGCTCCCGGCGCCTGCGGCGGACCGACCAGATCACGAACGCCACGACGACGATGGCGGCCACCACGATCGCCAGCACCCGCCCGGCCCACTGCGCCACCTGCTCGAAGGCGGTGCCCACGAGGAACCCGCCGAGCGTGAAGCCGACCCCCCACGTGGCCCCGCCGAGCGCGTTGCAGGCCAGGAACCTGCCGTACGGCATCTTGGCGCTGCCCGCGAGTGCGGGCATGAGCGCGCGGAGCAGGGCGGTGAAACGGCCGAGGAAGACCGCGAACGCCCCTCTCCGGCGCAGCAGATCGTGCGCCTTGTCGACCTTCGGCCGGTGCCTCTGCAGCGCCCGCAGGCCCAGCAGCCGGTCACCGTAACGACGGCCGATCTCATAGCCGACCGAGTCGCCGATGACGGCCGACAGCACGATGATCACCAGGAGGACGGGGAGCGAGACCCGGTGCTGGCTCGCCAGCACCCCGGCGATGACGATGGCCGTCTCCCCGGGGAAGACGAAACCGAAGAACAGCGCCGCTTCGGCGAAGACGAGCGCCGCGACGACACCGTAGATGACCGGACCATGAAGGCCCAGCAGAGCATGCGTGATCTGGCCCACAGACGATCAACATCCCATTTCCGGCGTCGGCACGTTGTCATCGTATGAGCCCGAGTCCGTGGGTGAATCGCCCTCAGGTCTGACAGGGATGATTACTTTGGATGAGGGAGGGTGCCGCATGGACGACTTCAGCACTGGTCTGCACTGCCGGTTGCCGCGGGAGGGGAACCTCGTCTGGTCGCCGTACTCGGTGGCGTCGGCGCTCGCGCTCGTCGCCGCGGGCGCGCGCGGCCGGACCCGGGAGGAGCTGACGCGGGTCCTCGGGGCACCGCCGGAGCGTCTCCGTCTCGCCGAGGCCGCCGCGCCCGGCGACGCCGAGATCGAGGTGGCGAACATCCTCTGGGCCGACACCGCGGTGACGATCAGCGACGCGTACCAGCAGGCGATCACGGACCTTCCCGGGGCCGCGGCCCGGGTCGCCGACTTCGCCGGTGATCCGGACCTCGCGCGCCGGGCGATCAACACCGAGATCGAGAAGGTCACGCGAGGGCTGATCACGGAACTCCTGCCGCCCGGGTCGGTCGACCGGCGGACCGCCGCCGTCCTCGCCAACGCCCTCTATCTCAAGGCCGCCTGGCAGAACCCGTTCGCCGAGCACGACACCCGGCCGGAGCCGTTCCACGGTGCGCGCGGGCGGCGTGAGGTGCCGACGATGCGGCGGACCGGGCGGATGGCGTACGCCGAGGCCGACGGCTGGCGCATGGCCACGCTGCCCGCCGACGGCGACGTGGCGGTCGAGGTACTGGTCGGACCCGACCCCGTCGGCGCGCCGCCAGGCCCCGACCTGCTGCGACGGCTGCGCGCCTCGGCACGGCAGGTCAGCGTAGCGCTGAGCCTGCCCCGGTTCCGGGTCGAGAGCCGGGTGAGCCTGGCCGAGACCTTGGCCGCACTCGGTGCGGGAACGGCGTTCACCGACGAGGCCGATCTGTCCGGCATGTCCGCGGAGCCGACCCACCTCGACCGGATCGAGCACAAGGCCGTGCTCGATGTGGACGAGGCGGGGTTCGAAGGGGCGGCGGCGACGGCGGTGCTGGCGACACTCGCCGCGTTCACTCCAGGGCGTCCCGTGGAGTTCCGGGTCGATCGGCCGTTCCTGATGCTGGTCCGCCATCCCGGCAGCGAGGCCGTCTACTTCACGGCACGGGTCACCGAGCCCTGAGCGAGGTCGTCTCGACCGGAGGTAAGGAGACTGTCACCTCAACTGGAGGTGAGATCGGAATCACACCCAGAAGCCGCAGAATGCACTGTCTTACCGGAATTCTGCCGAAACCTGGCGCCCATTTTGGCGAAGATCACCGAAGACCGACCGGCCCGTCCGGGGCTTTGCCCCGCCGAGGTCGCAAGGCCGGTAACCTTGTCAAGGTTACTGATCCACCTGCGAGCCGCGGAAGAGGGCGATCGCCGCCGTGTCGACCCAGTCGTCGCGATCCTCCGCCGACCTGCACACTCCCGACTTTGGTCCCAACGAGTGGCTGGTCGACGAGCTTTACCAAAAGTACCTAGAAGACCCCAACTCGGTTGATCGAGCCTGGTGGAACTTCTTCGCCGACTACCAGCCGGATCGCCCGGCCAAGGCGCCCGCCGGCGCCGACGGCGCGACAGCGCCCCTGACGGCTCCCCCCGCACCCACGGCTCCCACGCCGAAGCAGACGCCCGCCGCCAAGCCCGCCGAGGCCGCGCCCGCGAAGAAGCCCACGCCCGCCCCCCAGGTCCCCACCGGTGCCGAAGAGGTCCGGTTGCGCGGCGTAGCCGCTCGCACGGTGACCAACATGGAGGCCAGCCTGGCCGTGCCGACCGCGACGAGCGTCCGCGCGGTCCCGGCGAAGCTGCTGATCGACAACCGCATCGTCGTCAACAACCACCTGAAGCGCGGCCGTGGCGGCAAGGTCTCCTTCACCCACCTGATCGGCTACGCCATCGTCCGGGCGCTGCAGGCGATGCCGGAGATGAACGCCTCGTACGCCGAGGTCGACGGCAAGCCGATGCTGATCAAGCCGGAGCACGTCAACTTCGGCCTGGCCATCGACCTGCAGAAGGACGACGGCCAGCGCCAGCTCGTCGTGCCGAACATCAAGGCCGCCGAGACCCTCGACTTCCGCCAGTTCTGGGCCGCGTACGAGGAGATCGTGCGAAAGGCGCGGGGCAACAAGCTCACGATCGACGACTACGCCGGCACGACGATCAGCCTCACCAACCCGGGCACCATCGGCACCGTTCACTCGGTGCCGCGGCTCATGCCGGGTCAGGGCTCGATCATCGGCGTCGGCGCGATGGAGTACCCCGCCGAGTACGCCGGCACGTCGGCGG
>JBJMIW010000210.1:0-7148 GCA_045806665.1 Actinoallomurus sp. | reverse complement strand
GGCCCCCACCATGGTTCGCAACGGTCAGGCCGCCGGCCACGGCATAGCGCCCGGAGAGATTCCGTTCGGGGCAGGGTGGGGGCAGAGAGTAAACGACCAAGCCATTTATGCCAGTCATAGGCGTGCACGGGAACCCGTTCCTAAACCGTTTGCCGCAAGGCACATCGAGGGCACATGACGCCGTGAGCAAGCACGAACCAACGAGAAACGTTGAGACGCCCCCACTGCAGGTCAGGACCGTGATCGCCACATCTTGCAAGGTCACGACACCCCCACCGGCGGATGTACGAGAACCGCATCGCGAAGTTGAAACGTGGCTGTCAGACGGGCGGCGGCGCTCCCGCCACCGCCCGGTCCGCTCTCGGCCTCGGGCTTGCGCGTGCGGCCTTGGGGCCGTTCGCGCCCGACCCGAGAGCGGACCGCCCATCGTTCACATGACCGCCCGCCCGGAGCCTGCACGTCGCTGCCAGGCCCGCACCACCGCCCGTCTTGCATCTGGGCGCCGTATCGCCGACGGAACTTCGCCCTTCGGACACCTGCGACGTTCAGTTGGCCGAACTGCTCTCCGTGGATCCCTGGGCAGTTCGCCACCGCTGTAGGCCAGGGGTCTGTTATGCGCCGCCGGTCGCCGGTCGATCGAGTTGGTTCAGCATCTCGCGTGCCTGGCCGGGGTACTTCTTGATCAAGACGCTGAGTTGAGAGAGTTCGGCGATCTGTGAGACGCCTTGTGAGCCCAGGCTGTTGAGGAGGTCGCGGAGCTCTCCGACCGAGCGCATGAGCTCGTCCGGCGACGCCATCAGTACTGGGAGTGGAGCGGCGGCGTGACGACGTGCTTGATCGACGCGACCGCCGTGTCGGTTTCGACGGCCGGACAGATCCGTTCGTCCCAACTCCAGTAGAACGAGAGGATCTCGTTCTCGTCGGGCCGGACCTTGATGATTTCGGCGAGGTGGGGATGCGCGTTCGGTACGCATGCCCTTATGCGCGTCGGGCTTAGGACATCGGCGCTCAAGCCCGCCTTCCGACAGGCTCGGACCAGGCGTTCGGTGAGGACGTGGACGTCTTCGGGGGTCTCTTGCCATTGGACTGTCATGACCTTGAGGGTCCCGCCGCCGGACCGGGCCGACCCGCAACGCGGTAAAGGCAAAAAAGCCGCACCCAAGTGCGGGTCAGACGACACCGGCCCGGTGCGCGAGTCCTCTCAAGTCAGGCGTGCTGACCCGGTGTTCGCGCCGGACGAGTTCGGTGAGCAGCGCATTGGTGCGTGGGTCGTATCGGATGAGTTCCGGCGAGATCTGCTCGGCCTTGAGCAGGGTATGTACTGCGGCCGCGTCCTTGCGCTGCTGACCATAGGCGCGTGCGAGGTCGAGCAGCACTTGAGCTCGTCGTCCGCGAAGGCCGGGCCCCAATCGTCGGACATCGAGCGGTTCGCCGCGTGAAAGCGCCAGCTTGGCATCCCCGAACGCGACGGCAGTCGATACCTCGTGAATCACCACGTTGGTAGGTCCGAACGCAGACCAGAAGTCGTTACGGTCGCTCCCGACCTGTTTCGCGATCCTTCGAGCCGTCCCGAGATGCCCGTCAGTGCTTGCCCTATCGAAGCGTGCTGCCGCTGCCGTAGCCGCCGCCAGATACAGGCCGCCACGAATGGACAGCGCAGGAGGCTTGGCCCGTCGACTTGAAGTCGCAAGGGCATCGGCCGCCCGGAGCACGAGGTCTTCCGCTTGCCTTGCACGCTTGAGGCCGATCAGGACGTACCCGAGCCGGTATGCGCTCACGGCCGCCAGGAGGGGACGCTCCGCCGACTCGGCCGCCGCTACCGAGCGGTCCGCCGCCGCCCAGGCCAGTTCCGGCTCACCGACCCGACTCAGTGTCATGGTCACCGAGTGGTAGACGAGTGCCCGCAACGTGTCCGCCGTCCGACGCTCCGAGGCAGGACACGACAGACGCGACTCTTCTACCGCGTCGATCAACCCCGGTAGCAGTCGACCGGCGTCGTCGTAACGAGCCGCTTGATACAAGCTGTTGGCCCGGCGTACCTCGTGACTCAGCCACCGTAGGCTCGGCCGACGACCGCCCTTCGCCCGCGAGTTGATCACTCCGGGGAGCGCTCCGTATCGCGTCATGGCTTCGCGGATACCCGCGACCGGCTCGTACTTCACCGTCTCCGTACCCGTCTCGCTTGGCGTGAGTTGACTGATGTCTACGCCGAGGATTTCGGCGAGCTGGACGAGCACCGAGTGACTGTCGATCGATCGGAGACCACGTTCTACTTGACTCAGCCAACTCTCGGAGCGCCCGACCAGTTGTGCCAGCACGGCCTGACTCAATCCTCGCCGCCGTCTCTGGCGGGCGATGCGACGACCGATCTCCGCGCGAGCGTCCACGCTGTGCCTTTCGCCAGGGGCTACGGTGCCCGAAGTGCGTCAAGCTCTGTGAGGATCTGCTCCCAGGGTGGCATACGGGCATCCGGCGGCGCAGACGGATCGAACAGCACCCGCACGCCCATCGAGCGCAACGCATCGAGATTGGGACCGAACGCCACATGACGGGCAAGCGCATCTTTGAGCAGCGGAACGACCACAAGCGGGACGCCGAGCCCCACCAGCTCACACAGCAGGCCGACGGCGAACGTGTCAGTGATGCCGGTCGCCCACTTGTTGATCGTGTTGAAGGTCGCCGGAGCGACGATCGCCGCGTCGGCAGGAGGCAGCGCCTTGGCCTCCCCCGGCATGCGCCACTCGCTCCGCACCGGCTCACCGGTCAACGAGGCGAGCCGGTCGGCATCGATGAAGCGCAAGCCCAGCGGGGTGGCGATCACGTAGACGCGCCATCCCGCTGCCTGCGCAAGGAGCACCAGGTCCTCAACACCCGAGGCCGCCGGAGCGGCACAGACCACGAGGTAGAGGACCCCGCCCGAGGTCACGCCCTACTCGGCGCGCGCCACGCCCACCGGGCAAGTCACACCGGTGCCGCCCACGCCGCAGTAGCCATTGGGGTTTTTATCGCTTGAAAGATACTGTTGGTGGAAGCGGTCCACGAGGGTGCTCCTTCCATCGGGCCGTCGCCGTCCCGAGATCAACCTCTCAGCCTGCCCAGACGATGTCGATGATCCGCAGCGTCTCGGTCTGCTCGTGCACGATGAAGGTCAGCATGCCCTGGTCGTCTGCCCCGAAGAACGCGTGTCTCACGAGCGACTGGCCCGGACGTTCCAGCACCGCATCCCACGGATTCTCCAGAAGCTCCAGGAGGCGGTCCAGCAGTGGCCCGTTCCGCACTTCTTCGGGCAGGCCGTTCAGCTCATAAAGAGCACGCCCGTGGAAGCCGTCGAACTTGTAGGTCACACCCGGCCGTCCCAGCCCGGCGGGCTGTACCGGACGAAGGCGTCGGCGCGCCCCTGAACGGCGTCCTGCACTGCCTCCTCGTACCCCGGCCGGGCGTAGGCCATCGCCCGCAGGCGCCACCGTCTCAACAGGGTCCGCACCTGCTTGAACCGCGCAAGATCATGTGCGGCGTCGAGCGCCTGATCGTACTCCGCTCGGAACTGGGCACGATGTGACGCCGGAAGCAGCTCGAAGATCGCAGCCGGGTCGTCGCCCGGGTCCAGCGCTCCGACAGGCTCCATGGGATCGGCGGTCATACGCTCAATCTACAGCGCGACCCGGACATCCGGCACCACAAACGTTCGCCCACGTACGTGGCCGGATGCGATCAGCCGTCGGCCGGTGCGACCCCCACGGGGCAGCTCAGGCCCGTGCCTCCGACGCCGCAGTAGCCGCCGGGGTTTTTATCGCTTGAAAGATACTGCTGGTGGTAGTCCTCGGCGAAGTAGAATTCCCCGGCGGGGAAGATCTCGGTGGTGATCTCGCCGTAGCCGCTCGCGGTGAGGACCTTCTGGTAGGCCTCGCGGGAGGCTAGGGCGGCGTCGCGCTCGGCGTCGTCGCGGTAGAAGATGATCGAGCGGTACTGCGTGCCGACGTCGTTGCCCTGGCGCATGCCCTGGGTCGGGTTGTGGCCCTCCCAGAAGGCCTTGAGTAGCTGCTCGTACGAGATCTTCGCCGGGTCGTAGACCACGCGCACGACCTCGGCGTGGCCGGTCAGGCCCGAGCAGACCTCTTCGTACGTGGGGTTGGGGGTGTAGCCGCCCGCGTATCCGACGGCGGTCGACACGACACCGGGGATCTTCCAGAAGCTACGCTCGACGCCCCAGAAGCAGCCCTCACCGAACTCGGCGATCGCGGCGCCCGGCGGGTACGGCGGGGCGAGCGGGGTGCCGAGCACCGTGTGCCGCTCGGCCACGGGCAAGGGGGCGTCGCGCCCCGGCAGGGCCTCGTTGGGGGTCACCATCGTCGCCTTTGGGAATCCGAACACCCCTGCAGCGTATCTCTCGGTACAAACGAGCCACGATCCGTGAAGCGCTGCTTGACATTACCGTTAAGCGATTACGCTAATTACGGCTTGATAGGATTCCGCCGTGTCTGAGACCCGTCGTGGCATCCTGTCCGGCATCGCGGCGTACACGATGTGGGGGCTGTTCCCGCTGTACTGGCCGCTGCTGAAGCCGGCCGGCGCGCTCGAGATCCTCGCCCACCGCATGATCTGGTCGCTGGCCGCGGTGCTGGTCATCCTGGCCATAAGCCGACACTGGGCGTGGCTCCGGACTTTGCGGCCGCGGCGGATCGCGCTGCTGGCTCTCGCCGCGGTGATCATCACCGTGAACTGGGGCGTTTACATCTACGCGGTAAACAGCGGGCACACGATCGAGGCGGCCCTCGGCTACTTCATCAACCCGCTCGTCAGCGTGCTCCTCGGGGTCCTGGTCTTCCGGGAACGGCTGCGCGCCTGGCAGTGGACGGCGATCGGGATCAGCGCGGCCGCCGTGGCGGTCCTCGCCGCGGACTACGGCCGGCTGCCGTGGATCGCGCTGCTGCTCGCCTGCAGCTTCGGCACGTACGGACTCGTCAAGAAGTTCGCGGCGACGCCGTCGGCGGAGAGTCTGACGGTCGAGACGGCGGTGCTGTTCCTGCCGGCCCTGGCGTACACGCTGCTCGCGCCGCACCAGACCGTCACCGGGCACGGGGCCGGGCACGTCGCCCTGCTCGTCGGCGCGGGAATCGTCACGGCGATCCCGCTGATGCTGTTCAACACGGCGGCGACGCGCGTGCCCCTCACCGTCATCGGCATGCTGCAGTACCTCGCGCCGATCCTGCAGTTCCTGATCGGCCTGCTGGTCCAGCACGAGGCGATGCCGGCGAGCCGGTGGATCGGATTCCTGCTGGTCTGGGCGGCGCTGGTCATGCTCACTGGGGACGGAGTGCGCGCCGCCCGTTCGAAGCGGCACGCGGTGCCACAGCCCGAACCGGTCGCCGAGGCGGTCTGAGTCGGGCCCCTTGCCGTCCGTCCCTCAGGCCTGGTCGTTCGCCGAGACGGCGAGCCGGCCGATGTCGTCGTCGAACAGGGGGCTGTAGGACCGCCAGTCGGTGTCGCCGCCCTTCTGGTAGCCGCCGATCACGCCGACCACGTAGCCGCGCTGCGCCTGGTCGTCGTACCCGGTGATCCACGGGCTGCCGCTGGTGCCGCCGGTGAACCCGCCGCAGTCGAAGCGGAGCTGACGCTCGGTCTGCCGGTACGTCGGGCCGGTGCAGCGGATCGGCCGGTCATTGGGGTTGTTCGCCTTGGACGGGTAGCCGAACACGGTCACCCGGTTGGAGTAGCCCATGTTGATCAGCAGTTCGTTCGCCCCGACGACGTCGGCGATGCGCCGGCCGTCCATCACCTGCACGGCGGCGAACGCGACGTCGGCGTCCGGGTCCCCGTGGTCGATCCAGCGCTGGTCGGCGACCATCAGCCAGACCGGCCAGGTGCCGTAGGGGCGACGGCCGTGGCTGTATTTCGGGACGAAGACGAGGTGGCTGTTCCAGGTACGGGCGCTCGGGCTGTAGAGGCAGTGCGCCGCCGTGATCAGGAGGTTCCGCTTCGACGAGCCGACGACGCTGGCGGTGCAGTAGTGACGGCCGGTGCCGCTACCGAAGAACAGCGCTCCGACGACGCGGCTGCCGCCGGTGAGGCCGGCCGCCGGGATGGCGTCCGGCGCCTCGGCCTGCCGCGCCGGGCCGGCGTCGCGGGCGTCCAGGGGTGTCGCGGACGCCATGAGGCGCTCGGTCCAGTACGCGACGTTGCGCGTCCCGTCGGTACGGTCCACGAAGGTCACGACGTGGGCGTCATTCCTGCCCGCGGCCGACGCGCCCGGAAGCGGGATGAGCGGCGCCAGGCCGGCCAGGACGGCGCACAGCAGTCGTGTGGTCTTCACCAGGGACTCACCCTCCGTGAGCGCGCATACACGATGACGAACTATTGCACCATCGCCGCGCCGCCGTCAGGTTTTCGGGAGCCGTGTCGCGATTCAGCCCCGCTGCTTGGCGGTCGTGAAGAGGTTGTTGATGTCCTTGTCGAAGACGGAGCTGTAGGACCGCCAGTCGTACTTGCCGCCCTCTTGGTAACCGCCGATGACCCCCAGCACATCGCCACGCCGGGTCGTGGTGTTGTAATTCTTGAGCCAAGGACTGCCGCTGGTGCCGCCGTAGAAGCCGTTGCAGTCGAAATAGATCTGGTACTTGAAGGCCTTGTGGGTCGTGACGGTGCAGTAGATCGGCTTGTCGACGGACGAGTACTTCTTCATCGGGTAGCCGATGACGCGGACCCGGTTGGTGTAGCCCTGGTTGATCACCAGGCGGTTCGCGCCGACGACGTCCGCGATGCGCTTGCCGTTCTGCGTGCCGACCACCGCGAAACCGAAGTCGAGGTCGGGGTCGCGGTGGCTCTTCCAGCGCGAGTCGACGTACATGTACTTGATGGTCCAGGCACCGTACGGGCGGCTGCCCTTGCTCTGGCTGTAGCGGGGCACGAAGACGATGTTCTTCGCCCAGCCGCCGGTGCCGTACAGGCAGTGGCCGGCGGTGACGATAAGGCTCTTCTTGGTGGTGCTCACGACGCTGGCGGTGCAGTAGTGGCTGCCGCTGCCGTTGCTGAGGAACAGCGCGCCGACCACCGGGCTGCCGGTCCACGTGTGCGCGGTCGGCCGGCTGGACGCGATGCCCATCTTGCCGCTCGAGGTGGTGGACTGCGTCGGCCGGCCGTCGAGCGGCGTC
>JBJMIW010000209.1:0-6639 GCA_045806665.1 Actinoallomurus sp. | reverse complement strand
TGGAGCGCGAGCGGGTCTCCCTGTCGCTCAAGGCGACGCAGGAGGACCCCTGGCAGCAGTTCGCCCGCACCCACCAGATCGGCCAGGTCGTTCCCGGCCGGGTCACCAAGCTGGTGCCGTTCGGCGCGTTCGTGCGGGTCGAGGAGGGCATCGAGGGTCTGGTGCACATCTCCGAGCTGGCCGAGCGTCACGTGGAGATCCCCGAGCAGGTCGTGCAGGTCGGCGACGAGATCTTTGTCAAGATCATCGACATCGACCTCGACCGGCGCCGCATCAGCCTCTCGCTGAAGCAGGCCAACGAGACCGGCGGGACGTTCTCCGATGAGGAGTTCGACCCGACGCTCTACGGCATGCCCGCCGAGTACGACGAGCAGGGGAACTACAAGTACCCCGAGGGCTTCGACTCGGAGACCGGCGACTGGCTCGAGGGCTACGACGAGCAGCGCGAGTCCTGGGAGCGGCAGTACGCCGAGGCTCGCTCCCGCTTCGACGCCCACAAGCGGCAGGTCGAGGACGCCCGCCGGGCCGAGGCCGAGGCGGCCGGTCCGCAGTCGTACAACACCGAGGAGCCGCAGGGCGGTGACACGGGCGGCGCACTGGCCTCCGACGAGGCCCTCGCGGCGCTCCGCGAGAAGCTGTCCGGCGGCCAGGAGTAACACAACCGCATACGGCGAGGAGTAGACAGACCGTCATGGTCGATTCTGACTCACGCAACCGATCTGGGGGTCCCGTCGCTACGGCGGGGCCCCCGGTCGTTCCCCAGGAGTTGTCGCGGATCTCGCTGATCGGGGTCACCCTGGCGGTGCTCGCCGAGGTGCTGCGGGCGGCGTTGCCCTCGTTCGGGCATTTCACCGAGTCCGGCGGGGCGGTCACCGCCACGCTGGTGATCCTGGTGTCCTGCCTGGCCGGATTCCTGGCGCCGGGCGTCCGGGCCATCGCCGGTCAGCGCGGCCTGCTGATCGCCGGGGTCGGGGGGCTGTTGCTCGTCCGGCTGGCGATGCAGGCCCTGTCACCGGCGCTGTGGCTGGCCTTCGCGGGCACGGTGTTCGGGATGCTCGCGGTCACGGCGCTGTACGAGGCGGCGCGCGGGCTTTCCGGCACGGGTTTCGCGGTGGCGGCGACCGCTGGTCTGACCGGCGACACCGCGCTGCGGCTCGCGTTCGGCACCTGGGCCCCGCCCGCCCGTCCGGGCGTCGCGGCCTGGGTCGTCACGGTGCTGGTCGTGGCCGGCGGGGTCGCCGCGCTGGCGCGCTGGCTGCGGACGCCTCCGGTCGAGGCTCCGGTGATCGGCTGGCGTGACGCGCTCGGCGCGGCTGCGCTGGGTCCGTTCCTGGCCGTGCAGATCCTCGTGCTGTCCAGCCCGGCGTTCGCGTCCTCCAGCGGCGGGCTTCCGCTGGCCGTCGCCGGGACGGTCGTCCTGGCCGGCCAGGCATTGAGCCTGACGTTCCTGTCCTCAGGCATGGCCGTCGCGGCCGTGCCCGGCGGGGTCTGCGTGTTCGGCGGCACGATCCTCGGCGTCGGCGCGGCGGCGGTCACCGGCCGGTACGGCCTGACCGGCGCGGTCGCGATCGCGGTCGTGGTCATCGGGCAGGTGCTGTCGGCGTGGCTACTGGCGGTCGCCTCGCGGGTGCCGCTGCGCCGCGGCGGCTACCGCGGCCGGCCGGCCGAGCGGGGCGGCCCCGCCCCGAACGTCGCCGTGGCCGACACCGGGGGCCAGGCGTGGCGCGTCGACCTGGGCGCGGCCCTGGGCGGGCTGGGGATCCTGGCGGTGATCCTGCCCTACCAGCTGCACTACTCTCACCCGCTTCCCCTGCCGAACAAGGTCCTGCCCGGCGCGGCGGGCATCCTCCTGGGTCTGCTGTCGGCCATCGCGGCGGCCCGCGGCGGCCCGCTGCCGGGCCGTTCGGTAGCCCGCGCGCTCGGCGCGGGCGCGGGCGCGCTGGTCCTCGTGGCGGTCCCGGTGGTCTACGCGGTGACCGCCCCGGCGGTCACCCGGGCGGCCGCCCTGCCAGGGACCTTCCGCCTCGTCTCCTACGACATGCACGACGCGGTCGGCGACGGGGGGCGGCTGGACCCGGAGGCGATCGCCCGCGCGGTCGAGGCCCAGCACGCCGACGTCGTGGCCCTCCAAGAGGTCGGCCGGGGCCGCCCGTGGTCGGGGACCACGGATGTGGCGTCCTGGCTCGCCCGGCGGCTCAAGATGCGGCTCGTGTGGGGGCCCGCGGCCGACCACCAGTACGGCAACGCGGTGCTCACGCGGATGCGCGTCAAGGCCACCGGGACCGGGCGGCTGCCGGTGGGCGCCGGTCCGCAGGCCCCCGGGTACGTCTGGGCGCGGATCGACGCCGGAGGCGGGCGCACCGCCGACGTGTGGTCCGTCCGGCTCCAGCAGGGCGCCGACCGCACCGAGAGCCGGCTCGCCGAGATCGTGAAGCTCGTGCAGGTCTGGAGCGGCGCGCCCCACACGGTCATCGCCGGGGACATGGGCGCCGGCCCGGGCAGCCCGGAGCTGAGCCGGCTCATGGGCCAGAGCGGGCTGCGCAGTCCGATCGACTCTCCGCCGGCGACCACGACGGGCGGCGGGAGCGTCGACTGGATCCTCGGCACGGACGACCTCGGTTTCGACAACAGCGCGGTCGACTCCTCACGGCGGGCCTCGGACCACTACCCCGTGGCCGCGACCGTCCGCGTGGTGGGCTGACCGCCCGTGGAGGAGGCCCGGATCGAGCGCGCCGACGTCGCCGACGCCGGGGAGATCCTCACCGTACAGCGCGCCGCGTACGTCAGCGAGGCGCAGCTGCACGGTGACCCGTTCCTGGCGCCGCTGGTCGAGTCCCTCGACCAGATCCGCACAATGATCGCCGAGTCGCTGGTTCTGAAGGCCAGCGTCGGGTCCCGGATCGTCGGGGCCGTACGCGGCCGGTTCAACGAACGCACCTGCCTGGTCGGCCGGCTCGTCGTCGCGCCCGACCTGCAGGGGCGGGGGATCGGCGAGGCGCTGATGCGGGCGCTGGAGGCGGACGCGGCCCGGCTGGCCGACGCGTGCGTACTGTTCACCGGGCACCTCAGCGAGACGGACCTGCGGCTGTACCGCCGGCTCGGGTACGCCGAGACGCACCGGGAGCGGGTCGCCGAGCACCTCACGCTGGTCCACATGCGCAAGGCCCTCGTCGTCGCCTCGCTGGGCGAGTGATCGTCCCGAGGTGCGGGCCGGTCGCAGCCGCCGTGCCGGGGGAGGAGCGCCAACTGCGCAAGGCCCCCGTGGTCGCCGCCCCGGGCGAGTGAGTACGCTCGCGCTCGTGCTGAGTGTGGGGTTGACCGGAGGGATCGGGTCGGGCAAGAGCGAGGTGTCCCGGCGGCTCGCGGAGCAGGGGGCGGTGATCGTCGATGCCGACGCCGTCGCCCGGGAGGTCGTCGAGCCGGGCACCCCCGGTCTGGCCGAGGTGGTCGCGGAGTTCGGTGACGGCGTGCTGCGCCCGGACGGGGCTCTCGACAGGGAGAGGCTCGGCTCGATCGTCTTCGCCGACGAGGAGCGGCGGGCGCGGCTCAACGCGATCGTCCACCCGCGCGTCGGTGAGCGGATGCGCGAGCTCGTCGAGCAGGCGCCGCGGCACGCGATCGTCGTCTACGACGTCCCCCTGATCGCCGAGAACGGCCTCGCGGGCATGTACGACCTTGTGGTCGTGGTCGACGCGTCCGTCGAGGAGCAGGTGCGGCGGCTGACCGAACGGCGCGGCATGACCGAGGCGGACGCCCGGGCACGGATCGCGGCCCAGGCCACCCGGGAGGAGCGCCTGGAGATCGCCGACCGGGTCATCGACAACTCCGGCACGCTGGAGGCGCTGGCCGCGCAGGTCGACGAGCTCTGGGCCGAGCTCAAGCGGCGTGCGGACGTGGGGGATCCCCGATGATGCGGAGCACCTGGGCGACCGATCAGGGCGATCCCGCGCGGCCCAACGAGGACTTCGTCGCCACCGCGCTCGGGGCCGCCGTGGTGCTGGACGGCATGAGCATCGATATGAGCCTGGAGACCGGCTGCGTGCACGGCCGTCCCTGGTACGTCGGCCAACTCGCGACCCGGCTGCTCGCCGGCCTCCTCGACCACGGGATGAGCCCGGCCGCCGCCCTCGCCCAGGCGATCACGGAGACGGCCGGCGCGCACGGCGGCCGGTGCGACCTGTCCCATCCCTGGACCCCGGCGACGACGGTCGTCGGGCTGCGCGTCCGGGACCAGGCGGCCGACTACCTGGTGCTGTCGGACTCGACGCTGTTGCTCGACCAGGACGGGCAGGTCACCGCCCTGACCGCCGAGGGCAGCGGGTTCGCCGCCGCCGACCCGCGCGTGGCCGGGCGGGCGCTCACCGGGAGCGTGCCGTTGCGGGACCTGCGCCGGGCGGCGCTGCTCACCGACGGCGCCACCCGGCTGGCCGACCGGTTCGGCCTGACCGACTGGCCGCAGACGCTCACCACCATCGCCGAGCGGGGCCCGGCGGCGCTCATCGCGCAGGTCCGCGAGGCCGAGCGCGCCGACCCGGACGGGCGTCGCTGGCCTCGCCACAAACGGCACGACGACGCCACCGTCGCCTACTGCGAGTTCCCTAACCTCCGATGACCGAGTGGAGGGTGTCGGGGCGGTCGGTGATGATGCCGTTCACGCCGTAGCCGATCATCCGGCGCATGGTGGAGCGGTCGTCGATCACCCAGACGAAGACCTTCAGGTTGCGTTTCCGCACGCTCGTCACGTAGTTCTTGCTGACCGTCGTGTACTTGGGGTCGACGTACCGGGCGTATTTCGCGACGGCGGGCAGTTGTCCCGTCGTGGGTGTGCCGAGCACACCGAGCGGCACGGATGGCAGCAGCTTGTGGAACGTCTTCAGCGAGGACCATTCGAAGCTCTGCACGATCAGCCGGCCCAGGCGCAGCCAGTACGGTTCGGTCCGCAGCTCGGCCGCGATCCGGCCCGTCATGCCCGGATACAGGGACGGATTCTTGATCTCCAGGAGGAGCTTCATTCCCTTGCCCTGGTGGCCCCCGCCTCGCCATCGTCCGAGATGACGCTCATGTTGACATCCGGTAACGCCCAACCGGGATGACCGCGACGCCGGCCACGGTCCCCGCCGAAGGGACCGGACCTCGGCGGAGACCGTCACGCCTCGGGCCCTTCAGATCGGGCGGCCGGAATGTCGGTGCCCGGGCGTAGGTTGAACCTCATACCGGAGACGGTGGCCGTCGGCCCGCCCGGATCAGGAGCCGCCGAGGCGGCCAGTGAGGTTTCAACGGAGGAGCAGCGTGCGGCCTGTCACCGATCTTCAGCGGAAGGTGGCGCCCTTCGAGGTCGTCACCGAGATGACCCCGTCCGGCGATCAGCCGCAGGCGATCGCGGAGCTCGAGCGGCGCGTGCAGCGCGGCGACAAGGACTCGGTGCTCCTCGGCGCGACCGGCACGGGCAAGACCGCGACGATCGCGTGGCTGATCGAGAAGGTCCAGCGTCCGACACTGGTCATGCAGCCGAACAAGACCCTCGCGGCGCAGTTCGCCAACGAACTGCGCGAGATGCTGCCCAACAACGCCGTCGAGTACTTCGTCTCCTACTACGACTACTACCAGCCCGAGGCGTACGTCCCGCAGACCGACACCTTCATCGAGAAGGACTCCTCGATCAACGACGAGGTGGAGCGGCTGCGGCACTCGGCCACCAACTCCCTGCTGACCCGCCGCGACACGATCGTCGTCGCGTCGGTGTCCTGCATCTACGGCCTGGGCACCCCCCAGGAGTACGTCGACCGCATGGTGCGACTGCGCGTCGGCGACGAGATCGAGCGGGACGAACTGCTGCGCCGGCTCGTCGCCATGCAGTACGCCCGCAACGATCTGGCGTTCACCCGTGGCACCTTCCGGGTGCGCGGCGACACGATCGAGATCATCCCGCAGTACGAGGAGCTCGCCGTCCGCATCGAGATGTTCGGCGACGAGATCGAAAAGCTCGCCACCCTGCACCCACTGACCGGCGAGGTGATCACCGAGGACGAGGAGCTCTACATCTTCCCCGCCTCCCACTACGTCGCCGGCCCGGAGCGCATGGAGCGGGCCATCAACGGCATCGAGACGGAGCTGGAGCAGCGGCTCGCCGAGCTGGAGCGGCAGGGCAGGCTGCTGGAGGCCCAGCGGCTGCGGATGCGCACCACGTACGACATCGAGATGATGCGGCAGGTCGGCGCCTGCTCCGGCATCGAGAACTACTCTCGCCACATCGACGGCCGTGGGCCCGGCACCCCGCCCAACTCGCTGCTGGACTACTTCCCGGAGGACTTCCTCCTGGTCGTCGACGAGTCACACCAGACGACCCCGCAGATCGGCGCGATGTACGAAGGCGACATGTCGCGCAAGCGCACGCTCGTCGACCACGGGTTCCGGCTGCCCAGCGCGATGGACAACCGCCCGCTCAAGTGGGAGGAGTTCCTCGAGCGCATCGACCAGACGGTCTACCTCTCCGCGACGCCGGGGTCGTACGAGCTCACGCGGACAGGGGGCGAGTTCGTCGAGCAGGTCCTCCACCCGACCGGGCTCGTCGACCCCGAGGTGGTCGTCAAGCCCACCAAGGGCCAGATCGACGACCTGGTGCACGAGATCCGGCTGCGG
>JBJMIW010000208.1:0-21674 GCA_045806665.1 Actinoallomurus sp. | reverse complement strand
GGTACTTGGCGTACTCGCGGAGCGCGCCCACGATCTCGTCGGGGGTGGTGCCCGCGGCGCAGGCGTTCCACACCGAGAGCGGGGTGATGCGGTAGGTGTGGACGTGCTCGGGTGCGCGCTCCAATTCGGCGAACGGCGCGATCGCCTTCCGGCATGCGTTCGCCGCGTCGTGGTCCACCTCGAGCAGCAGGGTCTTGTCGGATTGAACGATCAGCGGGCCGTCGGTCACGTCGTGCCTCTCTGGCGGTGGGGTCTCAGTGTCCAACAGCCGGAGCCCCCATAAGGCTTCCCGCGCCCGATCGGTCAGTAAGTGCTGGACGTGGCGTTGTTACTGAACGTCCCGATGCTGAACAGGATCACGAACAGGACGATGGCCAGCACGATGTTGAGCGCGAAGCACACCCAGGACCAGAGGGTGAGCTGCTTGGCGGACTCCGGATCGGTGTTGTTCCGGTTCATGGCGATGGCCGCCAGGATGATGCCGGGCAGCCAGGCGATCCCGCCGCAGCACAGCAGGGCGGCGATGATGTTGGCGATCAGCGCCCCGACCGTGCCCGCGTTCGTGCCGCCGGCCGGTGCTCCGGGCGGTCCGTAGTAGCCGTATCCCTGCTGCCCGTACTGGTTCTGCTGGGCGTACGGGTCCTGCCACCCGGGCTGGGTGTTCTGCCGGCCCTGCTGGCCGTAGGGGTCCTGGCCGTGCGGGCTCTGGCCGTACTGCCCATACGGGTCCTGCCATGTCACGGGGAGCCCCCAGGTCCAAAGTCCGAAGGTAATCGACATGCCAAGCATGGCGGATAAATCAGACTCATCCGATCACCGTTTGGTTCCATCTTGCCGTCCGGGGACGTCACCCGGTCCCTGGGGCTCCGGCTCGCCTTCTTTGCCATCGCGGGGGTTGGGGATGGGGCGGCACGGTGAAGGATCACGATGTGACGCAGATGATGACCGTCGAGGAACGCGAGGCCTTCCTGGCGGGCGTGCGGCTCGGCGTGCTGAGCGTCACCGACAGCGACGGCGACCGTGGGCCGGTGACGGTGCCGGTCTGGTACGCCTACGAGCCCGGCGGCGAGTTCCACTTCGTCACCGGGGCGAAGAGCCGCAAGGCCGAGCTGATCAGGGAGGCCGGCCGGGTCACGCTGTGCGTGCACAACGACGACCCGCCCTACCGGTACGTCAGCGTCGAGGGCCCGGTGACGTCCGTCGAGGAGCCGGCCGGGCAGGCCGAGCTGGACGCCCTCGCCCATCGCTACCTCGGGCCGGAGCTCGGCGACCGCTACCTGGAGAGCACCGACACGGACGGCTTGGCGCTGATCCGGGTCCGACCGGAGCACTGGTCCAGCGCCGACTTCGGCAAACGGCCCCCATGACCCGCCGCGACGATCGACACGCGGTGGCCCGCCGGGTGTGGATGAGCCGGCGACCGCCCGCATCCGGCGGACCGCCGTGTCAGACCGATCCGTCGACCTCGGCGACGCCGGTGATGCGGTGCAGGGCGAACCGCTGGACGGCGGCCCGGGTCGCGTCGTACGCGGTGAGGAACCCGCCCTCCACCCGGGCCGGCTCGATGATGCGGCTGGACGCCTGCCCCTGCTGGTCGAGGTAACCGATCCACACGCGGGCGCCCCGGTCGGCGGCCTGCCGGAGTTGCTTGACCATCGCCATGGCGGGGGAGCGCGGCGGCGCGCCCGCCGGGGTGGTCACCCGCGAGGCGCGCTCGCCGGCCCGGAGCGCGCGTACGGCGGCCGTCACGACCGACGCGTCCGGACCGGCGACGCCGATCTTGGAGTGGTGCGCCGGCTCGTACGTGCCGTGGGTCCTCTCGGCGCGTCGCGCGTCGAGTCGGGTGATCACGACCGAGCCCTCCGGTGACTCGGCTACCGGCGCGTACCCCAGCGCGCGCAGGGACTCCAGGAGCTCCCCGAGGGTGGCGCGGGAGGCCAGGACGGTCGGCGCGAGCCGGTTCAGCCGCAGCTGCTCCGAACGCCGGTCGGCGAGGATCTCGTCGAGCACGGCCGGGTCGTCGCAGCGGACGTACGCGGAGGCGACGCCGACCCGCAGCCGGCCGTGCCGGCGGGCGACGTCCTCGATGAGGTACGAGAGCGGCTGCGGTACGTCCGTCGCCGAGTGCCGCTTGAGCAGGTCGATCAGCTCGGACGCACCGCGGCCCGCGTCGAGGGCCCGGCGCACGGACGTCGGCGTGAACCGGTACACGGTGGCGCCGCCGGTGGACTCGACGTCGGCGGCGAGCGCGAGCTCACGGGCCAGGTCGCTGACGAGGGGGCCGGGGGCGACGGCGGTCAGGTCGGCCTGGATCAGCACGTGGTCGACCGGCTCGGGCAGCACCGCGGCCAGCGCCTTACCCGCGTCGCCGCCCGACAACAGGGCCCGGGCGTGGCCGGACAGCGCACCGAGTCCGGTCACGCCGAGCGTCTCGGCCTCGCGGAGGCTCCAGCCGACGAGACGCTCGCGGAGGGTTCCGCCCCGGCGCGGCTGCTGCCAGGTGAGATAGGCGAAGACGTCCTCCGCGCTCGGCGCGGTGCCCCGCTCGGCGTCGGCGAGGGCGCCGAGCACCGACCGGCGCACCTGCGGGGCGCTGACGCGTACGGCCTCGTCGGACAGCGCGTTGATCAGCCGGTCGCGGTCGTCCCGCTCACCCGCGAGACCGGGTGCCCGGTCGGTCAGCAGCCACGCGGTCGCCAGATCGGTCCAGCGGCGTTCGACGTCGTGCAGCCGCCACAGGTCGTACGCCTGGGTCGGGAGCCATTCCGCGCCCGCCGTGCCGTCCTGGTCGCCGTCGCGGGCCAGCAGCCCGGCGGCGTAGGCGACCTCGATCAGCAGCGCGGCCGTCCACTCGGGGACGTCCAGCCGGGTCGCCGTCGCGCGTAGGTCGCGGATCCCGAGGCCGCCGGCGCGCAGTACGCCGGGCGGGTCGACGCCCCAGCGGTCGAGCAACTCCTCGACCGTGCGTACGAACGTGAAGGCCTGGCCGCCGGCGGTCCGGTCGACCAGCCGGTCTGGGCGCACGGTGCCCGCGAGTGGCGGCGGTGCCGTCCGCAGCTCGCTGAACACCCGGCCGCCCCGGAGGTGCAGCCCGACCTCGCGGGGCAGCGTCACGGTGCGGTCGTCGGTGGCGGCGAGCAGGCCGCGCGCGAGGAGCTGCTCGATGGGCGATGCGGCCGTGGCGAGGGTGACGGGCCGGCGGGCGCCGTCGACCCGGCCGACGGGCGGCCCCCAGGTGAGCCGGTCGAGGGCGGCCCTCGCCTCCGGGCCCGCGTCCTCGACCAGCGCGTCGATCCGGCCGGGGAGGTCGTCCACCGATTCCAGGCCGAGGTCGTCGAGCAGCTCCGCCAGGCGGTCGGAGGGGTAGGACCCGAACGCCTCCCGGAGGAGCGGGCCCAGGCCGGCCGGGTGCGGGACGACCTGCCGTCCGCCGGGCACGACACGCAGGGCGTCGTCCTCGCCCCAGAGCAGGGCCAGGCTGCGCAGCCGATCGACCGCGTCCCGGACCGGGGCGTCGCCGGACGGCCCGGCGGAGACGGCCGCAAGGAGGTCGGCATAGGCGACGGGCGACGGGAGGACGAGCAGCGCCTCGAAGATGTTCAGCGCCAGCCGGTCGAGGCGGTCGAGCGCCCGGGACACGGCGGATGCCGCGGAGGCCCGGGCGGCGAGCGCTCCCATGTCCGCGGGCACGGGGGTGATCAGCTCGGGACGGGCCGCGAACAGGGCGCGCAACGTCTCGTCGTCGCGCGCCCGCAGCCAGTCGGCGTAGGTGTCCGTGCTCACGCCACAACGGTATTCGCGGATGACGACCTGATGGTCCCGCGAGCGGGACGGAATCGATGCCGTCAGGAAGTCGTGCCGACCTCGGCTCCCGCCAGGCGGCCCGCGGAGAGCCGGTCCCCCCTGTTGACGAAGGTCAGCGCGGCCGCCGACAGGAGCGCGAGCACCAGCAGCAGGAGCCACGGCAGGCCCGCCACATTGAGGGCGCGCGACAGGCCCATCGCGGCGGCGCTCAGCAGGTTCCCGAAGATGGAGCCGACCCCGGACAGCAGGTTGTTGACGCTGTAGTACGTCCCGACCCCGCGGTCGCCGGCGAGGTCGGCGATGGTCGCCATCTCGAACGGGAAGACCATCATCGTGCCGATGGTCAGGACCGCCGCGCACAGCATGATGGGGAACAGCCGGACGAGCGTCCCGCCGTGCGCGGGCGGCAGCATCAACGGGACGAACGCGACCCCCATGACGATCAGGCCGCGCACCATGACCTGGCCGGCTGTCCAACGCCGCTCGCACCAGAGCGTGAGGCGGACCTGACCGGCGAGCCCGAGGACCGCCGACAGGACGAACAGTGCCGTGATGCCGGCCCGTCCTCCGGACACGTGGCGCACCTCGATCGGCAGGCCGAACGAGAGCTGGTAGACGAGTGAGTACGACGCGAACATCGTCGTGGCGAAGGCGATGAACACGCGGTCGCTGAACGCGTCACGCCACTCGGCCCAGAGCGGACGGCCCGAACCCTCGTGGACGCCGGTGCAGGCCGGCAGCAGCCACCACTGCAGGAACGTGAGGACGACGAAGATCCCGCCCGCCGTCGCGCACAGCGTCTCGAAGCCGAAGTGGGCCAGCGGGATGCCGGCGAGCGGGCCGATGAGCACCCCGACGCGGCGGCAGACGCCCGCCAGGGCGAACGCCTCGACCTTCCGCTCGGGCTCCACCTGGGCGAGGTAGGCGCGCCGGGACGGCACGAAGAGCGCGCGGGCGAGCCCGCTGAAGAGCGATGCTCCGATCAGCCACCACACGGCCGAGGACAGGCCGAACAGCGCGCACCCGAGCGCCTCCAGCCCGCATCCGGCGATGAGCAGCGGCTTGTAGCCGATCCGGTCGCCGAGGGTGCCGACGAGGGCGAACACGCCCTCGCTGAAGTGACGCAGCCCCAGGACGAGGCCGACCAGCCAGACCGCCATCCCGATGTGGTGGGTCAGGTGGTCGGCGAGGTACGGCGCGAGCATGAGGAGCCCGGCCGTCTCCCCGATCTCATTGACCAGCAGGATCTTGGCGGGGCGGCCCAAGGTCATGAACCCCCGCACCGTGGCGATCACTCTTCTTCCTCTCGTACGGACATGGCGCTCCGATCGGACTGTCGGGGCGGGCCGGAGGCAGGGCGGAGGGTCCGGGCCTGGGTCCGCGCCGGTCACACGTGATGACCGGCCACTCCATGGAGCGACTGTTTTACTGTCTGTGACGAGTGGCGCGGCAGGTGGAGAACCCTCTCCTGGTCGCCACATCCTCAGTTGTCACTCGAGCCTCGCCGGCCCCAGCTGAGCTGATTACCTCTGCATGGGAGGTAATATGTCGATTTATGGGGAGCGACGGCGTCCGACTGGGTGGCGACCTGATGGACGTCACCATGGCGATGCGCCGCCTGGTGCGGCGCAGGCTGCGCTTCTCGACGCCGCCGCCGGACCTGCGACCGGCGCAGATCGAGCTGATGGTCGTCGTCGATCGTCACCCCGGCGCGAGCGTCGCGGCGGCCGCGCGTGAACTCCGGCTGGCCGACAACTCGGTGAGCAC
This sequence comes from Actinoallomurus sp., assembly GCA_045806665.1. Lineage (GTDB taxonomy): Bacteria > Actinomycetota > Actinomycetes > Streptosporangiales > Streptosporangiaceae > Actinoallomurus. The sequence continues at coordinate 16,103 of JBJMIW010000208.1, read as the reverse complement.
CCTGGTTAACCAACTGGTCCGCGCCGGGATGCTCCGCCGGGAGACGGACCCGGACGACCGGCGGGCCGCCCGGCTGCAGCTCACGGACGCGGCGCGCAAGCGTCTCGCGAACTGGCGGGACCGCCGCGCCCGGCTCGTCGGGACCCTGCTCGACGAGTTGTCCGAGGAGGACCGGGCGTCGATCGCCGCCGCGCTGCCCGCCCTGCGCCGGCTGCTGGCCCGGCTGGCGGAGCCCGTCGACGGTGCCGCGGGCGGCGACGCGAACGGTGGCGTGGGCGGCGTGTCCGCGCCACCCGAACACCCATCTTCCGACGGGGGTGAACATGAACGGCGATAACGCGCCGACCGGCCGGTACGCCGTCGTGTGCCGCGGAGTGTGGCACGCGTTCGGCGACAAGGTCGCGGTCGACGGCGTCGACCTCGACGTCGCCGAGGGAGAGATCTTCGGCCTGCTCGGCCCGAACGGGGCGGGCAAGACCACGACGATCCGGCTGATCACCACGCTGTTGCCCGCACAGCCCGGCATGGTGGAGGTGTTCGGGCTCGACGTCGCGCGGCACCGGATGGCCGTGCGCCGGGCGATCGGCTACCTGCCCCAGCAGCTGTCCGCGGACGCCGCGCTGACCGGGCGGGAGAACGTCGAGCTGTTCGCCCGCCTGTTCGACGTGCCGCGCCGGCAGCGCAAGGAACGGGTCGAGGACGTCCTGTCCGCGGTCGGGCTGGCCGAGGCGGCCGAGCGGCGCGCGCAGACGTACTCCGGCGGCATGATCCGGCGGCTGGAGCTGGCCCAGGCGCTCGTCAGCGCGCCGCGTCTGCTCATCCTCGACGAGCCGACGATCGGCCTGGACCCGGTCGCGCGTGACGGGGTCTGGGAGCGCATTCAGGAGGTCCGGCAGGCCACCGGCATGACCGTCCTGGTGACCACCCACTACATGGACGAGGCGGACCAGTACTGCGGCCGGATCGCGCTGATGCACCGGGGCCGGATGCAGGCTCTCGGTACGCCGTCCGAACTCAAGTCCGGGCTCGAACCGGGCGCCACCCTGGAGGAGGTGTTCCGTGCCTACACCGGAGACCGGCTCGACGAGCCGGGAGACGGCTTCCGCGACGCGCGCCGTACCCGGCGCACCGCCGGCCGGCTCGGCTGAGCCGCCCGCCGCCCGGGCCGCCTGGCGCCTGCTGCTCGCGCGGGTGGCCGCGATGTGCCTGGTCGAGCTGCAGAAGATGCGGCACGACCGGACGGAGCTCTACACCCGCGCCATCCAGCCCGCGCTGTGGTTGCTGATCTTCGGGGAGACGTTCTCCCGGATCAGAGCGATCCCGACCGGGCGGGTGCCCTACCTGGACTACCTGGCGCCGGGGATCCTGGCGCAGTCCGCCCTGTTCATCGCGATCTTCTACGGGATCCAGATCATCTGGGAGCGGGACGCGGGCGTGCTGGCCAAGCTGCTGGTCACGCCGACCCCGCGGGCCGCGCTGGTCACCGGCAAGGCGTTCGCCGCGGGGGTGCGCTCCCTGGCGCAGGCCGTCGCGATCCTGGTGCTGTCCGCGGTGCTCGGCGTCACCCTCACGCTGAACCCGCTGCGCTGGCTCGGGGTCGTCGTGGTGGTGATGCTCGGCACCGCGTTCTTCTCCTGCCTGTCCATGACGATCGCCGGGCTGGCCATGTCCCGCGACCGGCTGATGGGCATCGGCCAGGCGATCACGATGCCGCTGTTCTTCGGCTCGAACGCGTTGTACCCGGTCGGCCTGATGCCGGGATGGCTGCAGGTGATCAGTCACGTGAACCCGCTGAGCTATGAGGTCGACGCGCTGCGCGCCCTGCTCATCGGCACGCCGGGGCACCTGCTCCTCGACGTCGGCGTGCTGATCGTGGCCGCCATCGCGGGCATCGCGGCCGCGTCGGGGCTGCTGGGCCGGCTGGTCCGCTGAGCGGACGCCGTTACTGCACCGCCTCGGCGGCCGTGCCGACCAGGCCCATGGCGAGGCGGGTCCACCCGGCGACGAAGCGCTCCTCGTCGATGCGGTTCGGCGCTTCGTACAGGGCGTCATGGGCGAGCCAGTAGTTGACGATCGCCCCGCCGAGCGCGAGGGCGACGGCGTCCCAGTCCTCGTCGATCCCGGCCATCTCGGGCTGGCCGGACAGCCACTTGGCGAACAGGTCGTACAGGGGGTTGGCGATGCCCTCGCGCATCTCGGCCACGAGGTTGGGGAACTTGTCCAGGTCGCGGAACAGCACCCGGATCAGGTCGGCCTCCTCCCGCATCTTGCGCAGGCCGGCGGCGGCCGCCAGGCGCAGCCGGTCGGCCAGGGGCTGGTCGCGGACCGCGGCCGACTGCTGGAAGGTCGCGGCGACCTGCTCGGCCGTACGGCTGATGTGCTCGCGCACGGCGGCGGCCAGGACCTCTTCCTTGGAGCGGAAGTGGCGGTAGAGCCCGCCGGCCCCGGGGGACAGGCCGGCGGCGGCTTCGATCTCCGCGACGGATGTCGCGGCGTAGCCCCGCTCGGCGAACAGCCGGAGCGCCTCGGCGACGATCCGTTCTCGGGTCGATCTCTGCATTTTCTGTGCTCCTCCGAGAAAGAGCGTAGGCCATCGAACGGCCGGCCGATGGCGGACGGATTTGCCCTCTCACGCGGCGTGACAGGGCGCGTACGAGCGCGGGATCGGTGAATCCGCCGGATCGACCGCGCGTGATCAGCGAATGCGCCGGATCAGTCCCGCGACGACCCTTCCGGCGATCAGGTAGACGATCGCGGCGATGCCGTAGTCGACCAGCACGGCCACCCGCTGGTCCTTGGGTGTGAACATGTCCCGGAACTCCCAGGCGAACGACTGCGCCCAGTCGTTGACCGTCCGCACGATCGGGTTGGCCGCATTGGCGGAGAACACGACGAAGGCGATCTGCAGGGCAAGGACCACGGCGATCAGCGTGGCCGCGACCGCCGCCAGGGTCGCCAGGGTCCCGGTGACCCTGGCCAGGCCGTTTCGGAGCGGCTCGCCGCCGGGCCGGTGCCGTCCGGGGTGCGGAGCGGTCCGCTCGGTGGGGGAGCCATCTTCGCCGGAATCCGCAGCGACATTCCCGGATTTACTACGCCATTTCGCCATTTTCTTTTCTTACTCTCGGGACCGGTTCGACGTCTGGGCGGTTCGGAGGTTGGTCACTGGGTATATCCGCAACACGTAACCGCAGTTACGGGCTTGTAATTAATGCGAGCTCGGCCGGTGACCAAAATAATAAGTCCAGATTTCGCGCAGACTCCGCGCCCTCCCACTCGGATCCCGTCGCATCGCCACTACCGGGAGGGCGCGGGCACGCGTCAGTTCGCACGGTACGTACCCTATGGCGCGTGCTCGCTATCGGATTCGACCTGGACCTGACACTCGCCGACACCCGTGAGGGGATCGCCGCGGCCTACGACCGGCTGTCGGCGGAGACGGGGGTGCCCATCGACACGGCCGCCGTGGTCTCGCGCCTGGGTCCGCCGCTGGAGACCGAGCTGGCGTACTGGTTCCCGCCCGAGCACGTCGCCGAGATCGCCGCGCGGTACCGCACCTTCTACGCGGAGATCGCGGTGCCCCGGACCTCGCCCATGCCCGGCGCCGGCGCGGCCGTCGACGCCGTACGGGCCCGGGGCGGGCGCGTGATCGTGGTCACCGCCAAGAACCAGCGCGACGCCGAGTCCACCGTCCGGTTCCTCGGCTTGAACGTCGACGCGGTCGCCGGCGGGTTCTACGGCGGCGGGAAGGGCGTGGCGTTGAAGGAGTTCGGCGCCACGGCGTACGCCGGGGACCACGTCGCCGATATCGACGCGGCCCGCGCGGCCGGCGCCCGCAGCGTCGGGATCGCCACCGGCCCGTACGATTCGGAGGCGCTCCGAGCCTACGGAGCCGATATCGTGTTGCCCGATTTGCGGGGCTTCCCGGACACTTTGAACGAACTGATCAGCCCTGGTTCCCCCTCAAGGCAATAGCCTTGATGTGACTCGCCCGGACAAGAGCTAGCAACGAGGTCCCCTGTGCCCACTGGCAAGGTCAAGTGGTACGACGCCGACAAGGGATTCGGCTTCCTCACCCGCGATGACGGCGGTGAGGTGTTCGTTCATTCCTCCGCGCTGCCCGGCGGCGTGACCTCACTCAAACCCGGGCAGCGCGTCGAGTTCGGGGTCGTCGAGGGCCGGAAGGGCCAGCAGGCGCTGAGTGTCCGCACGCTCGACAACCCGCCGTCGGTGGTCAAGGCCAAGCGCAAGAAGCCCGACGAGATGGTCCCGATCGTCGAGGACCTGATCAAGTTCCTCGACGGCATCTCCACCACCTACCGCCGGGGCAAGCACCCCGAGGGCACGATCGCCAAGAAGATCGGCGAAGTGCTGCGCGCGGTCGCGGACGACCTGGACCCCCAGTAGTCCCGCGCCGTCAGGCGGTGGTGTCCGCGACGGTCGGCTCACCCTCCGCAGCGGGTCCGCGGCGTCGTACGGCGCGGCGGCTCCTGCGGGAGGCCGCCAGGCTGACCAGCGACAGGGCGAGCGCGCCCGCGACCACGGCGAGCGCGATGTGGCCGTTGGCGGCCACGATCGACATCCCCAGCCCGGTCAGCCCGCCGATCACCCAGACGAGCTGGTGCACCGTCTCGGTCACCGCGAAGGTGGACGAGCGGATCTCCTCGCCGACCTCGCGCTGCACGATCGCGTCCAGTCCCAGCTTGCCCAGGGACTGGCCGAGCGCGCCGACGAACGCCACCACCAGCGCGGCGATCAGGCCGAAGAACGCCGCGCCCACCGCCGCCGTGACGGTCGCCGCCGCCAGCGTGGCGAACACGATCGCCCGCGGCGCCCGCGCCTTGACCAGCGCGCCCAGGCCGGTGCCGGCCAGGCCACCCGCGCCGGCCGCGGCGGCGAGCAGGCCGAGCGCGATGTTCGGCGAGACGGCGTCGACGAATCCCTTGGTCCGCAGCAGGAACGCCAGGTAGAGGATCAAGAACCCGGCGAACGCCCGCAGGGCCGCGTTGGCCAGCATCGCCTCGCCGACGACCGGCCCGACCCGCAGGAGGGTCCGCCACCGGCCCCGGCCGTCCTCCCGAGGCTCGCCGGCCGGGCCCTGCTCGGGCTGCCGGGCGTCGGTGTCCGGCGTGTCCACGTGCGTCGGCAGCCGCATGGCGGAGATCGTCCCGATCATGAAGACGGCCGTCGCGACGCGCAGTGCCCACCCCGCGTTGGTCACGGCGACCAGTCCCGCCCCGAGCGGCGCCATGATCGACGCGGCGACCAGGCCGGTGAAGGACGCGCGGGCGTTCGCGGTGACCAGGCCCAGGCCGGGGGGCAGCAGGCGGGGGGTGACGGCGTTCCGCGAGACCCCGAACGCCTTGGACAGCACCAGCGCCCCGAACGCCGCCGGCATCAGCGTCACCGGGTCCTTGTGCAGCACCGCCCCCGCCATGCCCCAGCACAGGAGGCCGCGGGCGAGCATCGTGCCCGCGATCGCGATCCGGCGGGCGTGGCGCATGCGGTCGAGCGCCGGGCCGATCAGCGGAGCGACCAGCGCGAACGGCGCCATCGTCACCAGCAGGTAAAGCGCGACCTGGCCGCGGGCCTGCTGAACGTCCAGATTGAAGAACATCGTGCCCGCCAGCGCCACGGCGATCAGCGCGTCGCCGGCGCTGTTCAGCGCGTTGAGCTCGATCAACGCGCCCAGGCCGCTGCCGCCCGCGCCTCCGGCGTGGGTGGCTCGGCGCGTGGCGCGCCCGATCCTCTGGGCCACCGCGCGCACCGCCCGACCAGCGGCGCCCGCACGTGACCACAAATTCATGCCGACCAGTCTGCCTCTTCGCGGCAAACCCATGCCCGATGATGGGCGACAATCGTGTATGTGAGTCCTGTGCGTTCCACCAGTCCGGCCGTCACCCGGCGGAGCCGTACCCCTGTGATCGACGCCATCGCCGCCGAGGCCGTCGATCTGGCACGCGCGGCGGCCGAGGACACGTCCCGGGCGGAATTCGTTGGCGACCACATCGGGATGGTTCCCGAGGCGGAGCGGGTCGTCACCCACTACTTCGCCTGTCTCGACCCGGCCTACCGCGGCTGGCGGTGGGCCGTCTCGGTCGTCCGGGCGGCCCGGGCGAAGCACGCCACCGTGAATGAGAGCGTGCTGCTGCCGGGCGACGATGCGATGCTGGCCCCCGAATGGGTGCCGTGGAGCGACCGGCTGCGCCCCGGTGACGTCGGCCCCGGCGACCTGCTGCCGACGCCGCCGGACGACCCGCGCCTCGCGCCCGGATTCGCCCAGACCGCCGAGGTCGACGCGGAGCTCGGCTGGGAGCTGGGCCTCGGCAAGGCCCGGGTGTTGTCCGCCGAGGGCCGCGACGAGGCCGCCACCCGGTGGCACGCCGGGGACTCCGGCCCCGACACCCCCGTCGCCCGGTCCGCTCCGGCGCAGTGTGCGACCTGCGGCTTCTTCGTGCCGCTGGCGGGCTCGCTGCGGCAGGCCTTCGGGGTCTGCGCCAACGAGTACTCCCCGGACGACGGCAAGGTCGTCTCCGTCGATCACGGCTGCGGCGCCCACTCCGAGGCCGTGGTCATGCCGCCCCCGACCGAGGCGGCCCCGCCGATCGTCGATGAGATGGGCTACGACGTCGTACCCTCGGCGACGCTCACCGAGGAGGAGGCCCTCGGTCACAGCTGACCGGTGGCCGACATCGGAGCAGCCGTGGAGAGGGAGCAGATGGACGACCCGTTCGGCACCGCGGCGATCCGCGACCGGGTCCTCGCCGCCTGGAGCGCGTCGCCGGCGCGGTTCCGCGAGGACGCCAACGCCGAAGAGGACCACACGCGCGGCGGCTACCGGGACCGGGTGATCGTCGAGCTGGCGCAGAACGCCGCCGACGCCGCCGCCCGCGCCGGGGTCCCCGGCCGGATCCGTTTCACCGCGCGGGACGGCGTTCTGTACGCCGCGAACGTCGGCGCGCCGCTGGACGCCGCCGGGGTCGAGGCGCTGAGCACGCTGCGGGCCTCCGCGAAACGCGACGACGCCCACGCCGTCGGCCGGTTCGGTGTCGGCTTCGCCGCCGTCGTCGCGGTCAGTGACGAGCCGTCGATCGTCTCCGGTGGCGGTCCGGCGGTCGCCTGGTCCGCCGCGCGCACCCGTGAGGCCGTGCGGCAGGTCCCCGCGATCGCCACCGAGCTGGATCTCCGTGGCGGTCACGTCGCGGTCCTGCGCCTGCCCTTCGCCGAGCCCGCCGAGCCGGTGCCCGAGGGCTACGACACGCTCGTACGGCTGCCGCTACGCGACGCGGACGCCGAGGCGCTCGTCCGGCGGCTGCTGGCGGAGACCGGCCCGGCCCTGCTGCTGTCCCTGCCGGCCCTGACCGAGATCGCGATCGACGTCGACGGTGACGTCCGTACGCTCCGCGCCACCTGGGACACCCCGGCGGACGGGGCCGCGACCGGCTCGGTGACCGTGAACGGCACGATCTGGCGCACCGCCGAGGCGCACGGGACGGTCGCGGCCGACCTCCTGGCGGACCGGCCGGTCGAGGAGCGGCCGTACTGGCAGGTGCGCTGGGCGATCGCCGACGAGCCGCTGCCGGACGACGTTCCGGCCGTGATCCACGCGCCCACCCCGAGCGACGAGCCGCTGGGCCTCCCCGCGCTGCTGATCGCGTCGTTCCCGCTGGCTCCGGACCGGCGGCACGTCGCCCCCGGCCCGCTGACCGACTTCCTGATCGAGCGGGCGGCCGAGGCGTACACCGCGCTGCTGCCGCCGACCCCGCGCCTCCTCGACCTCGTGCCCGGCCCGGTCGCGAAGGGCGAGCTGGACGCCCGGATCCGCCGTGCCATCCTGGCCCGCCTCCCCGGCCTGCCGCTCCTGCCCGTCATCGAGGACGCCGAGCCGGAGGTCGAGCCGATCCGGGTGCGCGGCCGCGACGCCGTGGTCGTCGACGGGCCCGCCGCCCTGCCCGCGGTGCTCTCGGAGGTCCTGCCGGGCCTGCTGCCCGCCGGCTGGCCGGTCCGCCACCCGGCCCTGGCCGCGCTCGGCGTCCGCCGCCTGAGCCTCGCCGACGTCACCGACGCGCTCGCCGGCTTGGACCGCGACCCCGCCTGGTGGCGGCGGCTGTACGCCGCGCTGGACGGCGCCGACCGTGACGCGCTCGCCGGCCTGCCCGTGCCCCTCGCCGACGGCCGTACCGTACGCGGGCCGCGCGGGCTCCTGGTCACCGACCCGGAAGGGCTGGACGCGCTGGGCCTGCGCGTCGTCCACCCGGAGGCCGCCCATCCCTTGCTGCTGCGGCTCGGCGCCGTGGAGGCGGGTCCGCGCGCCGTGCTCACCGACCCGGCGACGCGCGCGGCGGTCGCCGCGTCGTACGACGAGGAGGATCCGGAGCCGATCTCGCACGCCGTCCTCACCCTCGTCTCCCGCGCCCACCTGCGGCCGGGCGAGGAGCCGTGGCTGGCCGAGCTTGCGCTGCCCGGCGACGACGGCGAGCTCTACCCGGCCGGTGAGCTGCTGCTGCCGGGCGCGCCGTTGGCCAATGTGATCGCAGAGGACGCGCCGTTCGGCGTGGCGGACCCCGATCTCGTGGAGCGGTACGGCGCCGAGGTGCTCGAGGCGGCCGGGGCACTGCGGACGTTCGCGCTGGTCCGCGCGGAGGACGTCATCGACCCGGAGTTCCACCTCGACGACGAGGAGGAGTGGGCGGAGCAGTTCGGCGCCGGATACGTCATCCCGGAGTTCACCGCGGTGCGGGATCTGGAGTGGGTGGCCGACTGGCGGGCGGCGTTCCGGCTGCTGGCCGAGCCGGACCCGCGCGCGGCGGTCGTCGCGCCGACCCGCGTCATGCTCGCCGACGGACGCCAGGTGGACGTCCCCTCGTACACCGCGTGGTGGCTGCGCCGGCACCCCGTCCTGAACGGCCGGCGACCCGACGCGCTGTGCCTGGGCGCGGACCTGGCCGACCTGTACGACCCGGCCCCGGCCGACCTGGACCCGAGGATCGCCGAGGCGCTCGGCGTGCGGACGACCGTCGCGGCGCTGCTGGCGGAGCCGGACGGTCCCGCCGAGCTCCTCGACCGCCTTGCAGACCCGGCCCGTACGGTGTCGAGGGAGCGGCTGCGCGAGCTGTGGGCGGCGCTGGCGCGTACCGACCCGGACGTCGAACCACCGGGCCGCGTACGCGCCCTGGTGGACGGCGAGCCGGAGGTCGTCCCGGCCGAGGACGCCATCGTCGTCGACCGCCCCGACCTGCTGCCCCTCCTGCGCGGCCAGCCGCTGCTGTTCGTGCCGCCGCACGTCGCCGACCTGCTCGACCTCGCGCTGGGCAGCGAGGAGGTCCCCGGTGCCGTCGAGTCGACCGGCGAGGAGCGCCCGGTGCCGGAGGCGGCGCGGGCGGTGCTCCCCGAGGCCGCCGCATCGTACGTGCACCACGAACGGCTGGTGGTGGACGGCCAGGAGGTGGCCTGGTGGTACGCCGACGGCACCGTGCACGCGAGCGGCCCCGCCGGTCTTGCGCGGGGCCTGGCGTGGGCGTGCGACCGGTGGCCCGACCGCCTGCTGGCCGAGGCCGCCCTACGCGACCCGGCGAACCTGCCGGATCTCCTCGCCGAGGAGGACCTGGGCTGAGTGCGCCGAGGATTTTCGGGGTCAGAGCCCCGACGATCCTCGGCGATGACCGCTCACCGCGGTGCCCCAGCGCTCACCGGGCCGGGTGATCGGTGGGGTCATGGCGGGCGGCGGCGGCCTCGCGGGCGCGCTGGAGGCGGGGGATGTACCAGCACCCGAAGAGGCCCATCGCGAAGCCGGTCACGCAGACCCATCGCCACCAGTGGTCGCGGGCGGGCAGCGGGACGATCAGGAGCACGACGAACGCCACGGCGAACGCCGCCGCGCCGACGGCGGCGGTCAGGACGTCGTTGGTCTTGATCGGCTCCGGGACGTGACGCCGCTCGGGACTCATGAGGTTCAGCGTAACCGCCCCAGGTGATCGCCGACCGACCTGATGTCCCGATCGCGGGCCGGGTCGGTCGCTCCATCGGTCTTTGCAGGTCCCGGGGCTGTTGCGCGGGGATGCGGTGCGTTACCTTCCGGAGCAACAGGTGCTCGCCGGAGCGGTTCGTCGACGGCTGGGCCCGGTGATCGGTGGCACTTTGTGCCGTTCTCTGGGAGGAGGGTCAGAGTCGTACGCGTTGCTAACTAGATTGCGTAATGCGAGACACGCGCGTATCGTTAGCAAGAGTAATGACTCATGCTAAAGAACATGCCCACATCGCAGACCAGAAGCCGTGCGGGACTGGCAGCCGCCTTGCGCGTCTCCGTAAGCAGACTGTCACGACGGATGCGCGCTCAGGCGGGGTCGCTGAGCGCCACCCAACTGGCCGCGCTCGGCGCGGTCTCGCGGCACGCCGCGCTGACGCCGGGGGAGCTGGCCGAGCACGAGAAGGTGCAACCCCCCTCGATGACCCGCGTGATCGCGGCGTTGGAGGAGCGGGGCCTGCTGACGCGCAGCCCGCATCCGACGGACCGGCGCCAGGTCATCCTCAGCGTGACGGAGGCGGGCGAGAAGCTCCTGAAGGAGGAGCGGCGCCGCAAGGAGGCGTGGCTGGCCCAGCGGCTGGCGGAGCTGACACCCGAGGAGCAGGAGATCCTGCGCCAGGCGGCGCCGATTCTGGAGCGCCTCAGCAAGGTCTGACACTCTTCCGGTCCCTGCGCAACCGCAACTACCGGCTGTTCGCCGCCGGCCAGGTCGTGTCCAACACCGGCACCTGGATGCAGCGGGTGGCGCAGGACTGGCTGGTCCTCGACCTCACGCACGGCAGCGGCGCGGCGCTCGGCATCACCACCGGCCTGCAGTTCCTGCCGCTGCTGCTGTTCGGCCTGTACGGCGGCGTGCTGGCCGACCGGTTCCGCAAGCGGCGCGTGCTCATGGTCACCCAGGCGGTGATGGGCGCGCTGGCGCTGGTGCTGGGCCTGCTCGCGGTCACCGGCTCCGCCCAGGTGTGGCACGTCTACGCCCTGGCCTTCGGCCTCGGTCTGGCCACGGTCGTGGACAACCCGACCCGGCAGACCTTCGCCGTCGAGATGGTGGGGCCCGCGGACCTGTCCAATGCGATCGCGCTGAACAGCGCGATCTTCAACATGGCGCGGATCCTCGGCCCGGCCGTCGCCGGGGTACTGATCGCCGCCATCGGCACCGGCCCGGTGTTCCTCGTCAACGCCGGATCCTTCGGCGCCGTGCTGCTCGGCCTGTACCTGATGCGCGAGGACGAACTGCACCTGAAGGCGCCCGTCCCCCGGGCCAAGGGCCAGCTGCGCGAAGGGCTGTCCTACGTCCGGCAGCGCCGCGACCTGGTCATGGTGCTCACCCTGGTGCTGTTCGTCGCGGCGTTCGGCATGAACTTCCAGATGACGACGGCGCTGATGAGCCGCCAGGTGTTCCACAGCGGCGCGTCCTCGTTCGGCCTGGCCTCGACCATGCTGGCCGTCGGCGCGCTCTCGGGTTCGCTGCTGGCCGCGCGCCGCAGGAACCTGCGGATGCGACTGCTGTTCCTCGCCGCGACGGTCTTCGGCGTTCTCGAGATCGCGACCGGCCTGATGCCGAACTACGTGTCCTTCCTGGTGCTGCTGGTGCCCACGGGAGTCGCGCTGCTGACCTTCAACACGGCCGCCAACGCCGTGATGCAGCTGAGCGTGCCCGCGGAGATGCGCGGCCGGGTGATGGGCCTGTACATGCTGGTGTTCGCGGGCAGTTCGCCGATCGGGTCGCCGCTGATCGGCTGGCTGGCCGAGATCTTCGGGCCGCGTTCGAGCGTGGTCATCGGCGGGATCGTCTCGCTCGCGGCCGTCATCGGGGTCGTCGTCGTCATGGCGCCGCGCCCCGCGCTGGAGGCCGTACGGGCGGGCCGGCTCCGGGAGCTCCTCGCGACGAGGTGAGAGGCTGGCGGGCGTGAGGCTTTTCGTCGCGCTGCTGCCGCCGGAGACCGTACTCGACGAGGTGGACGACGCGTTCGCCCCGCACCGCGCCGCCCAGCCCGACCTGCGCTGGACACGCCGTCCGTCATGGCACGTGACGCTGGCGTTCTACGGCGAGGTGGATGATCAGGTCGTGCCGCGGCTGCTGCCCCGGCTGGAACGCGCGGCCGGTCGGCACCCATGCCAGACCGTGATGTTCGCGGGTGCGGGAGCCTTTCCGCGTCCGGCGTCCGCCCGGGTGCTGTGGACCGGTCTGGAGTCCGACCTGCGGCGCCTCGCCGACTCCTGCGTGGCCGCCGCGCGCCGGGAGGGCGTCGACGCCGACGAGCACCGGCGCTTTCACCCCCACCTGACCCTGGCCCGCGCCCGCGAACCCCTGGACCTGCGGCCGCTCGTGGCCGCGGCGGCCGACTTCGAGGGCAGTCTCTGGACGGCGGGGGAGATCCACCTCGTCCGCAGCCACCTCGGCCGCGAGGTCCATTACGAGACCCTCCACTCGTGGCCGCTCGCCGAGCCCGCCGCGCGATGAGACTCAGGGCCCGAAGGGTGCGGTCCCGGCCGGCGACGCGCGGCCTGGCTCAGTCCTGGCGGTCCTGCCAGGGACGGCCGGTGACCCGCTCGTAGAGCTCGATGTAGCGGGCGCGGGTCGCCTCGACGATGTCGTCCGGGATCGGCGGGCCCGGCGGGGTGCGGTCCCAGTCAGTGATCGTTGCCGACCAGTCGCGGACGAACTGCTTGTCCAGGGAGTGCTGGGCCCGGCCGGGCTCATACTCGTCGGCCGGCCAGAACCGGGAGGAGTCGGACGTGAGCAACTCGTCGGCGAGCACCAGCGTGCCGTCCGGGGCGCGGCCGAACTCCAGCTTCGTGTCGGCGATGATGATCCCGCGCTCGGCGGCCAGCTCTGCCCCGCGACGGTAGATCTCCAGGGTCGCGTGGCGGAGTCGTTCGGCGGTCTCCGCGCCGATCTCCTCGGCGACCTCGTCGAAGGTGATGAACTCGTCATGGCCCGCCGTCGCCTTGGTGGTGGGCGTGAACACCGGCTCCGGCAATCGGGACGCCTCCACGAGGCCCGGTGGAAGCGGCACCCCGGACACCGTCCCCTGCTTCTGATACTCCTTCAGGCCCAGGCCGGTGAGGTAGCCGCGGGCGATGAACTCGACCGGCAGCATCTCCAGGCGGCGGCAGCGGATCGCCCGCCCGGCCCACTCGGCCGGCACGTCGTCGGCGGAGATCACGTGGTTCGGCATGACCTCGGCGAGCCGGTCGAACCACCACAGCGACAGCTGCGTCAGAATCTTGCCCTTGTCGGGGATGGCCGTCGGGAGCACGACGTCGTACACGCTCACCCGGTCGGTCGCGACGAGGATCAGGTCGTCGCCGTCCGCGTAGACGTCGCGGACCTTGCCCGAATGCACCAGCTCCATGCGCTCTCACAATCTCACCCGCGGCCCCGGTCAGGCCGACTCACCGCCTACTGAGAACGTACCGGGTAGGCAGGTGAGCGGCCCTGACGGGGATGGAGCGCCGACGTCAGGCGGCCCCCTGAGCCGAGCGGCGTGGTGCCAGGATGTCACCGTCCGGTGATGCTCCGCCATACCGCCCCGCCGTCGGCGCTCACCCGCACAGGCGGTGGTCGAGGGCGGTGTGGCGGCGTCCGGCGCCCGCCGTGCGGACGGCGGCGGCCAGGGCCCTCGGGGAGCCGGCGAGCACGACCAGCTTCTTGGCGCGGGTGACGGCGGTGTAGAGCAGGTTGCGCTGCAGCATCATCCACGAGCTGGTCGTGAGCGGGATGACGACGGCCGGGTACTCACTGCCCTGCGAGCGATGGATCGTCACGGCGTACGCGTGGGCGAGCTCGTCCAGTTCGGCGAAGTCGTAGTCGACGTCCTCGTCCTCGTCGGTGCGCACGGTGAGCGTCTGCTCCTCCAGGGACATCCCGGTGACTACGCCGACCGTGCCGTTGAAGATCCCGGCGTCGCCCTTGTCGTAGTTGTTGCGCAGCTGGGTGACCTTGTCGCCGACCCGGAACACCCGCCCGCCGTACCGCCGCTCGGGTCGCCCGTCGCGGTGCGGCGTCAGCGCGTCCTGCAGCAGCGTGTTGAGGTTCCCCGCGCCGGCCGGGCCGCGGTGCATCGGCGCGAGCACCTGGATGTCCCGGCGCGGATCGAGCCCGAACCTACGCGGGATCCGCTGCGCGACGATGTCCACGGTGAGTTCCGCGGTCGGCTCGGCGTCCTCGCAGGGGAAGAAGAAGAAGTCCGGGAACTCCCGCGTCCGCGGCGACTGGCCGGCGTTGATCCGGTGGGCGTTGACCACGATCCCGGACTGCTGGGCCTGCCGGAAGATCTTGGTGAGGCGCACGCGGGGGATCACGTCGGCTGCCAGGAGGTCCCGCAGCACCTCGCCGGCGCCCACGGACGGAAGCTGGTCGACGTCGCCGACGAGCAGCAGGTGCGCGCCGCGCGGGACCGCCTTGACCAGCTTGTTGGCCAGGATGACGTCCACCATGGAGGCCTCGTCGACGACGACCAGGTCCGCGTCGAGGGGGTTGTCGCGGTCGAACTTCGGGTCGCCGCCGGGCTGCAACTGCAGCAGCCGGTGCACGGTCGCCGCCTCGTGGCCGGTCAGCTCGGCCAGCCGTTTCGCCGCCCGTCCCGTGGGCGCGACCAGTACGACCTTGGCCCGCTTGGCCTTGGCCAGTTCGACGACGGACCGTACGGTGAAGCTCTTTCCGCAGCCGGGGCCGCCGGTCAGCACGGCGACCTTCTCGGTCAGCGCCAGGCGTACGGCGTCCTCCTGCTCGGGGGCGAGCCCGGTCCCCGTCCGCTGCCGCAGCCAGCCGAGCGCCTTGTCCCAGTCGACATCCTGGAAGCCGGGCAGCCGGTCGGTACGGGCGTGCAGCAGCTCCAGCAGCCCGGTCGCCAGGGAGCGTTCGGCGCGGTGGAAGGGCGGCAGGTACACCGCCGGGATCTCGCCGCCCTCGGCCACGACCCGCTCGCGGACGACGTCCTCCGCCGCGACCGCCTCCTCCAGGCACGGCCCGACGAGCTCGCGCGGCACCTCGAGGATCTTCGTCGCCTCGGTGACCAGATTCGGCTCGGGCAGGTAGCAGTGCCCGTTGTCGGCCGCCTGGGACAGGGTGTACGCCAGCCCCGCCTTGATCCGCTCCGGGCTGTCGTGCGGGATGCCCACCGCCTGCGCGATCGTGTCGGCGGTCTTGAACCCGATGCCCCACACGTCCGCGGCGAGGCGGTACGGCTCCTTCCGCACGACCGAGATCGACTCGTCCCCGTACTGCTTGTAGATCCGCACCGCCAGCGACGTCGACACGCCGTGCCCCTGCAGGAAGACCATCACCTCCTTGATGGCCTTCTGCTCCTCCCACGCGGCGGCGATGCGGCCCGACCGCTTGGGCCCCAGCCCGTACACCTCGACCAGGCGCTCGGGCTCCTCCTCGATGACGCGCAGGATGTCGGTGCCGAAGTGCTCGACCATCCGGTCGGCCATCACCGGGCCGATGCCCTTGATCAGCCCGGAGCCGAGGTACTTGCGGATGCCCTGGACCGTGGCGGGCAGCACCGTCGTGTACGACTGCGCCTCGAACTGGCGGCCGTACTTCGGGTGCGACGTCCACCGTCCCGTCAGTCGCAGGCTCTCGCCGACCTGCGCGCCCAGCAGCGGCCCCACGACCGTGAGCAGCTCCGAGCCGGTCCGGTCGGTGGCGACCCGAGCGACGGTGTACCCGGTCTCCTCGCTGGCGAAGGTGATCCGTTCCAGCACGGCTTCCAGCACCCGTGTCCCCGGTGCAGAAGATCCCTGTGCGTCCACCACGGCGCCATAGTGCCCGAGATCAGCGACAGATCGGGCGACCCGCCGCACGATCAATGATGTTCGAACTACGCTGAGTTTCGCAAGCGGGTGGGAGAGGACGCAGAGTGTCTGTATCGTTCACGGAGAGTCACGGTCGCTGGACCGTCGACGCTCTCCGCCGACTGCCGGAGGATGAGTTCCACCGGTACGAGATAGACGATGGTGTCCTGATCGTGAGCCCCCGCCCCGCGTCCCCCCATCAGGCGGCCTTGCTGCATATCGCCTTTCTCCTACAGGAGCCCGCCCAGACCGCCGGACTGGAGGTGCTCCCGGAGGT
>JBJMIW010000207.1:0-26180 GCA_045806665.1 Actinoallomurus sp. | reverse complement strand
GCGCTGTAGGCGGCGAGCCGGCGGGCGACGGGTGCGCTGTCGAGTCCCGCGAGCGCCGCACCGCCCCACGGGTGAGTCGCGAGCGCGAGCTGGTGCATCCGTGCGTCGAGACGGCGGGCGGATATGAGCAGATCCGCGCCGCAGAGGCGGCCGGCCAGCGTGTCGCGCACCGAGGTGACGAGGTCGACGAGCTCGCGGACGAAGGCGTCACGGGCGGCCGCGGTGGTGCTGCGGTTGTGTACCGGGAGTACGAGGACGGCGATGAGAGCGGCGACGCCGGCGCCGATGGCGGTCTCCTCGAGGCGCGTGACGAGCAGTGCGTCGCTGAACTCGCCCAGCGCGTTGTAGAGGAGTCCCATCAACGTGGTGATGCCGAAGGCGAGAATTCCGTAGGCCACGCGGAAGAAGTACACCGAGAGGAAGACGCACACGGCCATGACGGCGACCACAAGCGTGTCGTGGCCTCGGGTGAGGTGGACGGCCGTGATGGCCACCACGGCCCCCAGCGCCGTGCCCAGGACGCGGTGGGCGCCCTTGACGAGCGTCTCGCCGGAGGTGGCCGTGCCGGTCAGCACGAGCAGGCAGGCGAGCATCGCCCAGTAGAAGCGCGAGGCCGAGACCGGAAGCGCGCACAGCAGTGTGAGCAGAGAGGCGAGCCCCGCCTGCACGCATTGCCGGCTGTTCAGGGACAGGCGCAGCCACCGGGGGCTGTTTCCGGCGTCCGCCTCGAGGGCGTTCGCGGCGGTGGCGGCCGATCCCGGCAGATGCCCGGCGACCAGGCGGACGCCCGGCTCGAAGTCCGCCGCCATCAGGTCGCGGTCCGTGGAGTGCTTGGGCCCCGTGCGCGGTCGCAGGGCGTCGCAGAGTCGCTCGGCCGCGTCCGCCAGGCCGGTCAGAGAGAGGCTTTCGGCCTCGCCGAGTCTCCGCCCGTCCAGCTCGCGCGCGTGTGCGCGGGCGCGGTCCAGGTCAAGGGTTGCCAGCGCCCGCAGCGTGGCCGTCGAGGCGGAGACCACCGGATGCGGCAGCGAACCGGACCCGGCGAGGGCGATGGTCGCCGTCGCGAGCTGCTCGACGGCGAGCTCCACAGCCAGCAGCCGCGTGCGCAACCGGTAGGCGCGATCGTGCTCGGTCGCCACGGGAGAGGCCAGATGCCCTTCGGCGACGAGGGCGGCCTCGAGGATGTGGAACCGGCGGGCGTGCAGGTCGCGCCGGCTCTTGGGGCCCGGGTCGGCGAGAAGGTCGGCGCAGGCCCGGGCGACGGCCGCGACTCGCAGGTCGAACCCGCGCAGCGCCGCGCTGAGGGTGGCCTGGGGACGCTGGTACACCACTGTGTTCAGGAGGACCAGGACCGCCACCGCGGATACGAACACCACCGTCAAGGGAAGGAGCTGGCCCTCGCCGACGTGCGCGAACGTGCCGAACATGTACGAGAACCAGCCCAGCAGCCCATAGTTGAGACCCCGGATGCCGAAGCGGCGAACGTAGACGGCGATCACCGTCAACACGGCGAATCCCAGCCGTGACGCGAGGGGATGTCCGGCGACCGTGACGGCCAGGAGCACTCCGGTGAACGCGACGAGCGGCATCCCCGCGGCCGTGAGCAGGACGTCGCGGCGGCTCCTGCCGGCCAGCAGGAACGAGCCGTTCATGGCGACCATGCCGCCGAGCAGCATGGCGACCAGCGCCGGGAACCCGACGGCGGGCCCGAGCCAGTGCTCGGCCAAGGCCACGAAAGCGACCGCGAGCGTGGCACGCCGGGCGAGGTGCCATCGAGAGAGTCCGGGATCGGCGGCGACCGCCTTGTCCACGGTGGCGCGGACCCGCCTACGGGCCTCGCCGGTCCACCCGGACGTCATCGCGTCACTCCTTACCTGGGGGCGGGAATCAGTACTGAAATGATATGGGTTGCGCGAGTCGGGTGATGCTGCGCATACGATCGATGGCCGGTACACGCTCGCTGGTCGCGCCGACCAGCCGACGAGTCGCCCGCGTGGCCGGGGCCGGCGGGCCCTGAACGCCCAGCGCCTCCCCCACGAGGGAACGATCGACGTGACCATCACCCTCACCTGACGCCCGGTATCGTCGACCGTCACCGAGCCACCGGACGCGCCGGTCCGAGCTCCGGGAGGTGCCGTGCGGAGTTCGTCGCCCGGCACCTCTCGGCCTACGTCGAGCGCTGCGGCATGGCGCCAGAGCTCACCGGACGACGCGGAACCATAGGTTCGTGGCGAGCGGCACCTCGCTCTGGCTCAGGCGTTCGAGCCTGACCGCGTGGCCACCGGCGTGCTCGAAGAGGCGGACGCCGTCCCCCAGCAGGACGGGCGCGATGAAGATGAGGAGTTCGTCGACCAGTCCGGCGGTGAGACATTGCCGGGCGACCTCGGCGCCGAGGATGTTGACGTACTTGTCGCCGGCGGCCTCCTTGGCCGCCGCGACCGCCTTGGCGAGGTCGTCGACGAAGGTGACGCCCGGAACGGGGTCGGCCGGGGCATGGTGGGTGAGCACGAACTGCGGCCCCTCCCAGCCGCCGCCGAACGGCTTGCCCTCCTTCTCCGTCCCCCGGTGCGGATCGTCGCCGCGGAAGGTGCGGTTGCCGACGAGGAGAGCGCCGATCTTCGCGATGACGTCCTCGACCGTCGGGTTCGGCCCGATGTACGGCGTCAGCCAGGACATGTCGCCGCCCGGACCGGTGATGAAGCCGTCCAGCGACATGCTGACCGAATAGAGCATCTTGGCCATGACCTACCTGCCTTCGTGCGGATGAACGTGGGGTCCTCTGTGGAGACCGCGCAGCGGGCGGAAACTCATCGCGGCCCGGCGTCGACCTTGTCGAGGCGGTGGTCCGGCCGTCCCGCCGTCATGGACGGGGGCGAGGCTACGCGGGGGAGACGACCTACGGGGATCCCTCGGCCACTTCCGGCAACGACCGTCGTGTCAGCCGACCTGCCAGACGTGGAGGAGGCGGTCGTGGCTCGTCAGCACCGGGCGCCAGGTGGACGGAACGCCGGGGAGCGCGGCCTTGGCGGCGTCGCCGCAGCGGGGGCAGGCGTCGCTGCCGACGCTGTAGGCGACGACGTAGTCGCCCACCGCCGGCCGGCCCGCGTTTGTCAGGGGCCGCAGGTGGCCGCGCCACACACGGTGGCCGGTCGAGCTCACGAAGTAGATCGGCAGGATCCGGTACAGCTTCGTGTCCGCCCAGACGGTGCGGGGGCCGGAGCGGGACAGCCAGGAGCGGAACTCCGGCAGCGCGTCCGACGAGACGCGCGGTGAGCCCGCCCAGCCGGGTGCGCCCGGACGGCCGAGCACGGCGAGCCCGGTAACGACGAGCGCGGCGCCGCACACGACCGCCGTCGGAGCGACCGCCCGTGGCCGCTCCGGCAGCCGTACCGCGCGGGCCACCAGCCACAGCACCGCCACGCCGCCGAGGACGAAGGCGGGGAACACCGGGTACCAGTACCGCAGGAGTTGCAGGCGCAGCTTCGGATGGGCCGGGTTGAGCACGCCGCCGAGCAGCGTCAGCGGCACCCACAGCAGCAGGATCCACAGCGCCAACACCGCGGCCCGCCGTACGTACGGCGCGTCGTCCGGTCCGGCGTCGTACGAGCCGTCGCGCAGGGTCCGCGCCCGTACGAGCCGGACCGTGCAGCCCACACCGACCCCGAGCGTCAGGGCGAGGAGGAGCAGCAGGCCCGGACCTTCGGGGAGGGCGGCGAGCTGCTGCGGCAGCCGCCACAGGTACACCCACAACGGCAGGTTGTGGAAGGTCTTGGCGACCTCCGGACGGGACGGCAGGTCACCCAGGCCCGACCCGGCGTGCAGACGGGCGAGCGGGTCGCCGTACAGCCACGCGTTGAACACCGTCTCGCCGACGCCCGTCAGCGCCACCGGGACCAGCGCCCACAGCGCGTCCCACCGGCCGATCCGCCGCCACAGCAGCACGGGGACGAGCGGCCAGACGAACACGATGAACTCGCGTACCAGGTAGCTCCAGCCCAGCAGGACACCGATCGCGACGAGCCAGATCCGGCGGTGCGCGAGCAGCCCCTGGCGGATCGCGATGGTCAGCGCGACGGCGGCGGTGAACAGCGCGGTGGCGGGCAGGTCCGGCAGCAGCTCGGTGCCGGCGACGACCAGGATCCCGACGCAGCCGAGGACCACCGCCGACGCGGCGCCGACCAGCCGGCCGAACAGCATGCGGCCGATCGCGTACACCGACCCGAACAGCAGTACCGCCGTGGCGACCGGGAAGGCGTGGTACGTCACCTCCGAGTACCCGAAGATCTTCATCACCAGGGTGGTCGGCGCGGTCAGCCCGATCCGCAGGTACTGGTGCTCGAAGATGGGGTCCGGCGGCCGCGACGGGAACGACCGGGCGGCGTCCATGTAGCGGCTGTGGTCGACCGGCTGCGGCACCGACAGGTCCCACAGCAGCAGCACGGCGTACGCCGCCAGCAGCGCGGCGGGCAGCAGGAGCCCGCCGCGGCGCGGGCGCGGGGTCGTCGCCGTGGCGGCCGGCACGGAGGCGGTGGCCGGCATCAGAAGACGACGTGCTCCTCGGCGGGGCCGTGGAACGCCACCCGGCCGTGCCGCATCAGCTCCTCGTCGCTGACCTTCCACGTGTGCGCCTCCCGGTCCCCGCGTACGGAGACGAAGTTGAAGCGGTCCGCGGAGTACACGCCGACGCCCTCGGCCTGGGCGCGGCGCAGCAGGTCGCTGTCGACGGCGCGGGGCAGGTCGGAGAACCGCAGCCCGCGCATGACGTCGCCGTCGGCGAGGATCGTGCCGCCCTGGATGAGCTCCGCCTCGGTATGCTCCAGGTGCGGGAAGCGCAGCAGGGTGACCCCGTGCGTGCGCATCTCGCAGTAGTGCGCGCCCTTCCCGACGAGGCCGGCCGTCGTGTGGTCGAAGGAGTACGCCAGGTCGCTCAGGTAGTGCGGGCCGTAGAGGTTGTCGTCGTCCATCTTGGCGAGATACGTGCCGTCGGCCGCGTCGATGCCGAGGTTGAGCACGGCGCCGAGCGTGAGCCTCGCGTCCGCGGACAGCACCACGACGTTCTCCAGCCCGACGGCCCGCGCCTTCGCCTCGGCCCGGTCGGACGAGAAGCCGTGCGTGACGAGGATCAGCTGCAGCGGGCGGTGGACCTGCCGGGCGACCTGCTCGATCGCGTGGTCGATCTGCTCCGGCCGGTTGGTCGGCAGGATCACCGAGATCGAACGCTCCCGGCGCGGCGCGGACACGCCCGCCGCCGACAGGATCGAGTCGACCCGGTGCCCGAACAGGTGCTTGGCGAAGACCTCCCGCATGGCCAGGTGCCCGATCCGGTCCCGCAGGTCCGCGCTCTTCATCAGCTCGACCAGCGACTCGGTGGTCTGCTCCGGGGTGGTCGAGAGGCGTACGAGGTCGCCGAAGACCTCCTCCAGGGCGCGGGAGTGCCCGGAGACCACCGGCGTGCCGCAGGCCGACAGCTCGAACACGCGGCGCGCGCACATCGTCGGCGACTTCGTCACCGAGTTGACGTTGAGGAAGACCTTGTACGCCTTGTACGCGGCGAGCATCTTCTCGTAGGGCAGCGAGCCGACGATGTGGTCGGTGTACTCCGGGGGGAACGCGAAGTCCGGGTCGTCGGAGATCCGGCTGTAGATGTGCAGGTCGAACTCGCGGGCCGGGGCGAGGATCGTGTCCATCTGCGCGGCGCGCTCGGGGTACTTCTTGGAGTGGTACGTCCCGGCGAACGCCACCTCGTACTTCCGGCCGCCCGGAACCGCCACCGGGTTGTGGATCCGCGGCTGCGCGCCGAACGCCAGCAGGTCGACCCGGTCGTGGCCGAGCGCCTCGACGTAGCGCGGAATGCAGTCGGCGTCCACGGTGAAGACCCGGTCGAAGAGCTTGGCCGTCTCGATGAACCGGTCGAAGTTCGGCGGGTCCTCCTTGTTCCAGAAGACCGTCGGGATGCCCTGGGACCGGCACCACGCGACGAGGTCGCGCACGGGCTGCTTCGGCGCGCCCGCCGCGCTCATCATCGTGGCCCAGCGCCCGTCGTTGCCGTGCCAGGCGGACTCCACGAACAGCAGCGCGGGCCTCTCGCGCTCCAGGACCTGCCGCCAGTCGTCCGGGCCGAACTTGATCTGCTGCCACTCGTACCGGAACGCGGTCGCGGAGAACACGTCGAGGATCACCGCGACCTTCAGGTCGCGCGCGATGGGGCCGTCCGGGACGACGACCTCCGGGATGGCGATCGCGGAGTAGTGCCCGGTCTGGTCCGGTGAGCCCGTCGTCGTGTCGGGCTTCGGCTCCGTCAGCCGGGGCGGGGCCTTCAGCGCACTCGCCACGTTCTTCGGCAACTTGAGCGCCTCGGCGGGCCGCTTGGCGCTCCACAGCGCCTCGCCCAGCCGCCACCACTTGCGGTTCTTGGCCGACTTCAGCTGCCAGGTGACGTACTCGGTCCGGTACGACTGGTGGGCCAGACGCGCCTCGAGGTTCTTCATCCGGGCGTTGACCTGCTCGTAGCGGGCGATCGCGATGTCGTAGCGTCGCATCCGCTCCTTCTCGTCCTGTATCGCCTCCTGGATCGCGACGAAGGCGCGCTCCATCATCGGCTGCGACTCGATGACGAGCCGGTCGGGGTCGGCCATCGGCCCGGGATGCGCCCGCACCCGCAGGTACTTGTCGACGATGTCGAGACTCTCGATCGAGACGTAGGGGGCGAGCAGCCGCACCAGGGAGTCCACGTAGAAGGTGGCGTGGTGGTCGTGGTGTTTGCTCAGGCCGAACGGCGTCGTCAGGACCAGCACCCCGTTCGGGCGCAGCACCCGGGCGGCCTCCTTCAGCAGCGGGGAGGCGTTCTCGGAGTGCTCGACGATCTCGCCCATGAGGACGGTGTCGAACGAGCCGTCGGGCAGGTCCAGGGCGCTCGCGTCCGCGAGCCGGAAATCCAGGCGCGCGCGCACGTCCTCCGGCTCGGCGTCGCGCTCCTTCTTCGCGTACTCGATACGGTCGGCCTGGACGTCCACGCCGAGTACGGTCAGCCCGCGCCGCGCGCACAGGATCGAGGCGATGCCCTGTGAGCATCCGATGTCGAGCACGTCTCCGGTGGCTTGGCCGACGAGCCAGTGGATACGATCACGTGCGACCCGCTGTGTGCTTTCGGCCCAGATCTCGCCTTTGTAGACCTCGGAGATGCGATCGGAGTTAGCCATTGAGCCTCTTGTCGTCGGGATTGGCGCAGCGACGCTAGCCGCGCCCGGCGAACGGACGGTGTCGCTCAGGCGACACGGGGGTAATCGACGGAGAATAAGGTGGTCACCGTGGCTGAGATCGGCTCCACCAGGTAGATGGCATCTCCGCATCCGCCGGAGACGGTCCTGGCATGGGTTCGTGACGCCGTGGGCGGCCGGATCAGCTCCATCCGCTCGATGGGCGCCGGCTCGACGATCCTGCACGCGATCGACGCCGGAACCGATCCGGTACGCCGCCTGGTGATCCGCCGGTTCCACGACACCGCGCGGCTGCGGACCGATCCCTGGTACGTCCCGGCCGGTGAGGCGGCAGTGCTCGAGATCCTCGACGACACCGAGGTCCCCGCGCCGCGCCTGCTCGCCGCCGACCCGTACGGCCGCCTCTGCGATGTCCCCGCGCTCCTCGTGACGCGCGTGCCCGGCCGGCCCGCGGTCCGGCCCTGGGACATGGACGCCTACCTCACCCGCATGGCCCAGGCCCTCGCACGGGTGCACGAGGTGCCGCCGGAGGCGGACCTGCGGGCCTACGCGCCGTACCACGCTCCCGCCGTCCACGGTGAGCGGCGCCCGCCCGTCTGGTCGGGCAGTCCCGAACTCTGGCACCGGGTCTTCGAGGTGATCTCCGGTCCTGCCCCGGAGACGGCCGCCGGGTTCATCCACCGGGACTTCCACCCGGGCCAGATCCTGTGGACCGGGGACCGGCTCACCGGGATCGTCGACTGGATGAGCGGGTGCCGGGGACCGTACGGCGTCGACCTGGCCCGGATGCGGATCAACCTGGCCATCGAGTACGGCGTCGAGGTCGCCGAGCGGTTCCGCGTCATCTACCTGGGGATCACGGGTCAGGACGGCCACCACCCGTACTGGGACCTTCTCGACGCCGCCGACATGATCCTGGACATGCCGGTGCCGCAGACACAGGCGGTCGCCGACGGGTACTCCCGCTTCGAGCATTGGACGGCCATCGCCCTGGCCGGCGTGTGACCGCCCGCCGCAGGCCTCGCCGGGCCGACGGTAATTGACGTCCGGAATGAAACAGGGGTTGTGATTTTGCGTAAAGCCGAGCATCCTTCCCAGCGCTGACCTGCGGCGATACGTTCAGACTGTTCCGGTCATAGGCGGGTGTGCCGATCCCTAGTGGATCTTCCCAAATGAATCGCACCGCCCAGCCCGCCGCCCCGGAACCTGAGATGGAGAGGCCCGTCGATCCGCCCCAGTAGATCCAGCCTCTCCACAGCCCGGCCTCTCGCGCATCCGGGGCCGGTGATAAGAGCGCTGGACGCCGTGGGTGACGAGACATCGGCGTCCAGCGCTCCATCATGTTCCGGCCGCCTGGCTCAAACGAGGCCGGTGTCCGCCCTGGTGGCGGTACACCCGATAATGACCGGTCATGGAGGAACGTCGCATTGACAGGATCGGCCGGCGCGCGTCGGTCGTCGGGCTCGGCACCTGGCAGCTGGGGGCCGACTGGGGACAGGTGGAGGAGAAGGACGCCGTCGCCGTCCTCGAGGCGGCGGTCGAGTCCGGGGTCACGTTCCTCGACACGGCCGACGTGTACGGCGACGGGCGGAGCGAGCAGATCATCGGCCGCTTCCTGCGGAATCATCCCGGGCTGTTCGTCGCGACCAAGATGGGGCGCCGCGCCCCGCTCGACCCGGCCGAGTACACGCTCGACAACTTCCGCGCCTGGACCGACCGGTCGCGGGCCAACCTCGGGGTCGACACCCTCGATCTGGTGCAGCTGCACTGCCCTCCGACGCCCGTCTACTCCCGTGACGAGGTGTTCGACGCCCTGGACACCCTCGTCGACGAGGGACGGATCGCCGCGTACGGCGTCAGCGTCGAGACGTGCGACGAGGCGCTGACCGCGATCGCCCGGCCGGGCACCGCCAGCGTCCAGATCATCCTGAACGCCTTCCGGCAGAAGCCCCTGGAGCGGGTGCTGCCCGCCGCCGCCGAGGCGGGCGTCGGGATCATCGCCCGAGTGCCGCTGGCGTCCGGCCTGCTGTCCGGCCGCTACCGTCACGACACGGAGTTCGGCCCCCAGGACCACCGGACGTTCAACCGGCAGGGGGAGGCGTTCGACGTCGGCGAGACGTTCTCCGGCGTGGACTACGACACCGGCGTCGAGGCGGCGGGGGAGTTCGCGGCGCTGGCGGCGCCGGGGGCCACACCCGCCCAGACGGCGCTCCGGTGGATCATCCAGCAGCCCGGCGTGACGACCGTCATCCCGGGCGCGCGCAACGCCGACCAGGTCCGGGCCAACGCCGCCGCGGCCCATGTGCCCGCGCTGCCGGAGGCGACGCTCGACGCCGTCCGCGACCTCTACGATCGCCGGATCCGCCCGCAGGTCCACGACCGCTGGTGACCGGCGGCCCGGGCCCTGACCCTGGCGCGTTCGCGCACCTGCACGATGCACATGCCGGGTTATGATGCGGGCACATCGGGCACCGGCCGCGCCCAACGCGGATCGGCGTGTCGATCCGCGGGCCCAACGAGGGGCCGATCCGTGCGGACGGCGCCGTGAAGGGGGCGGGCGTACGCCGTGGGGGCCCGCGCTCGGGATCAGGGGCGGGGATAACATGCCGGCCGCCTCCCGGCCAGCCCCCGCCGGGCCGATGGCCGAACCCGGCCGAGCCGGGCCGCACGCCGGGCGTCGCCCGCCGTCGGCGAATCCCCCGACGACCCGTGCGGCCTGCCCAGCCGTGCGTGGCGGCTTCCCGCCGCGTACACCGACCGGCCACGTCGCCCGGCGGTACCGGCAGGTAAGGTCATGACCAGCGTGGGGGAGCGGGAGGTGGACGTTGAACGACCGTATGTGGACGTGGCCGAACGCATTGAGCTTCGCTCGTCTGATCGGCGTTCCCATCTTCCTGTGGCTGATCCTCATCAAGCAGGACTGGTGGGCGCTCGGCATCCTCGTCTTCGCGGGCCTGTCCGACTGGCTCGACGGCAAGCTCGCGCGGATGCTCGACCAGACCAGCGAGCTCGGCACGCTCCTCGACCCGGCGGCCGACCGGCTCTACATCTTCGCGACGCTCCTCGGGCTCGTCGTCCGGGACGTCGTCCCCCTCTGGGTGGCGCTCGCCCTCGTCGCCCGCGAGGTGTACATGACCGTGCCCCTCGCCGTCCTCCGGCGGCACGACTACGACGCGCTCCCGGTGCACTTCGTGGGCAAGACGGCGACGCTCTGTCTGCTGTACGCCTTCCCCCTACTGTTCCTGGGGGCGCACTCGGGGACCTATGCGACCTTCGCGAAGGTCATCGGCTGGGCGTTCGCCATCTGGGGAACGGGCCTGTACTGGTGGGCCGCCGTCCTCTACACCGTCCAGGTCCGCCGGCTCCTGCTGGCCGACCGCAGCTCCGGTGAGCTGAAGGGAGCGGAACCTCGACCATGATCGGCGTACCCGTGAAGGAGTGGCTCCAGTGAAGGCCGTGGTGATGGCGGGCGGGGAAGGCACCCGCCTGCGTCCGATGACCGCAAACCAGCCCAAGCCGCTCCTGCCGGTGGTCAACAAACCGATCATGGAGCACGTGCTGCGGCTGCTGAAACGGCACGGGTTCACCGAGACGGTCGTCACCGTGCAGTTCCTCGCCGCGCTGGTCCGGAACTACTTCGGTGACGGTGAAGAGATCGGCATGGCGCTGAGTTACGCGACCGAGGAGATGCCGCTCGGCACCGCCGGCAGCGTCAAGAACGCCCAGGACGCGCTGCGTGACGACCGCTTCCTCGTCATCTCCGGCGACGCGCTGACCGACGTCGACCTCACCGACATGGTGTGCTTTCACCGGGAGAACGGCGCGCTCGTCACCATCGGCCTCAAACGGGTGCCCAACCCCCTGGAGTTCGGCATCATCATCGCGGACGACGACGGCCGCATCCAGCGGTTCCTGGAGAAGCCGACGTGGGGCCAGGTGTTCTCCGACACCGTCAACACCGGCATCTACGTCATGGAACCCGAGGTGCTCGACCACGTCGCGGCGGGCGAGTCCGTCGACTGGTCCGGCGACGTCTTCCCCAAGCTGCTCGCCGAGGGCGCCCCACTGTACGGCTACGTCGCCGAGGGCTACTGGGAGGACGTCGGCACCCACGAGAGCTACCTCAAGGCCCAGGCGGACATGCTGTCGGGCAAGATCCAGGCCGAGCTGGACGGCTTCGAGATGTCGCCGGGCGTCTGGGTCGGCGAGGGCGCGGAGGTCGATCCGGAGGCCATTCTCAAGGGCCCGCTGTACATCGGCGACTACGCCAAGGTGGAGGCGGGCGCGGAGCTGCGGGAGTTCACCGTGCTCGGCAGCAACGTCGTCGTCAAGGAGGGCGCGTTCCTCCACCGCGCCATCGTCCACGACAACGTCTTCGTCGGTCCGCTGACCAACCTGCGCGGCTGCGTCGTGGGCAAGAACACCGACATCATGGCCGCCGCCCGCATCGAGGAGGGCGCGATCGTCGGCGACGAGTGCGTGATCGAGTCCGAGGCGTACATCTCCAGCGAAGTGAAGGTGTACCCCTTCAAGACCATCGAGGCCGGGGCGGTCGTCAACACCAGTGTCATCTGGGAGTCCCGCGGCCAGCGCACCCTCTTCGGCCCGCGCGGCGTGTCCGGACTGGTCAACGTCGAGATCACACCCGAACTCGCGGTACGGCTGGCCAGCGCGTACGCCACCACGCTCAAGAAGGGCGCGGGCGTCACCGCCTCGCGTGACGCCTCCCGGGAGGCCCGCACGCTGAAGCGCGCGGAGCAGAGTGCGCTCACCGCCAGCGCCATCAACGTCCAGGACCTGGAGGCCTGCCCGATCCCGGTCGCCCGCTACGAGACCGCGCGTGAGGACTGCTCCGGCGGCATCGTCATCCGTACGACACCGGGCGACCCGCAGGGCGTCGACATCCTCTTCCTCGACGAGAACGGCGCGGACCTGTCCCAGGCGGCGCAGCGGAAGCTCGAGCGCGTGTTCAGCCGGCAGGAGTACCGGCGGGCGTTCCCCGGCGAGATCGCCGAGCTCACCTACCCCGCCCGCGTCTTCGAGAGCTACGCCCACGACCTGCAGCGCTGCGTCGACCTGCGCGGGGTGCGCGAGGCCGAGCTCAAGATCGTCATCGACTGCGCGGGAGGCACCGGCTCGCTCGTCCTGCCGCAGCTGCTCGGCCGCGTCGGGGTCGAGGTACTCACGGTGAACAACCGCCTCGACGAGGTGTCGCCGACCGAGACCCTCGCCGAGCGCATGCGCGACCTGCAGCGTCTCGGTGACCTCGTGTCCTCCTCTCGCGCGGCGTTCGGCGTGCGCTTCGACACCGTCGCCGAGCGCATCAGCCTCGTCAACGAGAACGGCGAGCTGATCAGCCACGACCGCGGGCTGCTCGTGGTCCTCGACCTGATCGCCGCCGAGCGGCGCGGCGGCCGGGTCGCGCTGCCGGTCACCACCACGCGGGTGGCGGAGCAGGTCTGCCGCTTCCACGGGGTGCAGGTCGAGTGGGTCTCCACCTCCCAGGACGTACTGACCAAGGCGACCACCGCGGACGACATCATCTTCGCCGGTGACGGCCGGGGCGGGTTCGTGATCCCCGAGTTCAGTCCGACGGTGGACGGCGTCGCCGCCTTCCTCCGGCTGCTGGGCCTGGTGGCGCGCACGCGCCTGACCCTGTCCCAGATCGACCAGCGGATACCAGAGGCGCACCTGCTGAAACGGTCGGTGCCCACCCCCTGGGCGGCCAAGGGCAGTGTCATGCGGCACGTCGTCGAGGCGGCGGGCGACCGTCCCATCGACACGACCGACGGCGTCCGCGTCATCGAGGACGACGCCAGCTGGGTGCTCATCCTGCCCGACCCGGCAGAGGCGATCACCCACCTGTGGGCCGACGGCCCCGACCGGGACTCCGCTCAGGCGCTCCTGGAGACCTGGGCCGGCGTCGTGGAGGCGGCCGGCTCGTGATCGACCAGAATGACGGCGCGGCCCCGGACGAGCCGCGCCAGGACCGACGTGACCTCGTGGAGCGGTCGCCCGGCACGGACGAGCAGGATCGGACCGGCGCTCCGCCGAAGACACCGGCGACCGCCGAACCCGCCCAGGCGGACCGCCCCAGGCGTCCGTGGTGGCGGCGATGGGCGCGGCGGCTGGGCCTGACGGTGCTCGTCCTGTTCGTCGGCGTGACGGTGTTGTCCTTCCTCTACGACGCGGCCACCGCCAGCCGCGCCCGCGTACCCGCCGGGCTGGCCTACGTACGGACCGGCGACCTGCTCACCCGGTACCGCGCCTGGGGCGGTGGCGGCTCGCCGATCGTCCTCGTGCACGGAGCGGCAGAGTCGGCCGACACCTGGGAATCGGTCGCCGGGTCCCTCGCCCGTGACCACCGCGTGTACGCCCTGGACCTCAACGGGTCGGGGTACACCTCCCGCCGCGGCCCGTACGACCTGGACCACCAGACGCGGCAGCTGCTCGCCTTCCTCGACGCGATGAACCTGCGCCGTCCCGTGCTGGTCGGGCACTCCTCGGGCGCGGCGACGATCGCGGAGGCCGCGTTGCGCGTGCCCGACCGCGTCGGCGGGCTGATGTTCCTCGACGGCGACGCTCTCAGCACCGGCGCCGGACCGCCTCCGGCCGCCCGCCACCTCGTGATACCGCCCTACCGGACCACCATCCTGCGCCTGGTCGTACGGTCCGACTGGGTCATCCGCTCGATCTACGCCGCCCAGTGCGGCCCGAGCTGTGCCCGGCTGGACGCGACCGGGGTGGACCGGTGGCGCAGGCCCTTCCAGGTGGCCGGCGCGGAGTCCGGGATCTGGGGGATGCTGCGGTACGGCGTCCCCGGCCTGCCCCCGGAGCGGCTGACGCGGCTCCGGTCGACGAGCATGCCGAAAGCGGTGGTGTACGGCGCCGAGGACCCTGTGTTCGCGAAGGACTCCGCGGCCCAGACCGCCCACCGGATCGGTGCGCCCGCCCCGACCATCATTTCCGGGGCCCGGCACCTCACCCTGATCTCCGCGCCCTCGCAGGTCGCCCGCGCCGTCGAGGACCTCGCCGCCCGCAGTGTCTGATGGCGCTCGCTGCGCGAGCGCGGTGAGCGGGCGCCCAACGCGCCGATCGGTGGGTTCCTGGGCTTCTCGGTCCAGACGGCGCGCGTCCGCTCACGCGCCGGTCACGGTCGTGGTCCCCGGATGCGGCGTCTCGGACCTCAGCGGCCGCGTGCGCGGCGGAGGCGGCCGGAGATCAGTGCGGACCCGGCGTGCACGGTGACCCCCGCGAACTCCCCGGCGACCTCCGCGACCCAGTACGTGCGCTCGATGATCACGGCGGGGACGCAGGTGATGACAGGGGTGCGGCCCGAGCCGGTGAACTCCGCCGTGACGGCCGCCACTCCCGCGGGGAGCTGCCCCCAGGCCAGCGCCCAGGCGGTCCCGCCGCGGGCATTGCGCCAGGCGCCGCGCAGGACCGACACCGACACCGGCGTGGCGACGCAGACGTCCGCCAGCCGCATGCCGTTGTAGACCTCCAGTGCGGCCCGATCGGCGGCGGCCCGGCCGATCCGGACCGTCCAGCCGCTGATCGGCAGCCGCATGAGCGGGACCGCGCCCGCCTGTTCCGCCATCGTTCCCCCATGTGCCCTGCTGCGCATGAGGACCAGTTGACCGCGCCTACCTGCGAAGCCTGTGCGCATTTCCTAAGAGTTCTCTGTGAAACGCCGCCGATCAGGCCGGACGCGGCCTAGGTCCGGCCGGTGCCGCGCACTTGGGACAATGTCCGGATGAATGAACGGGGAGAGAGGGCGCGCTGGAACCGGCCCGACGCCTCGATGTCGCTGCTCGCCGACCTGCTCGCCGGAAGGGACCTCGACCCGGGGTACGAGGAGGCCGCCGCACGGCGGGCGGCGACCGGCGAGCGGCCCGGCCGAACGGGCCGGTTGGCGCGCCTGCTCGCCGGCACCCTCGTTCTCGGCCTGCTGGGTGCGGTCGCGGTCGTCCAGGTACGCCGCGGCGAGCCTCTCGCCCAGCGTCAGCGCAGGGCACTCCTCAGCCAGATCGCACAGCGGACGGCCGAGGACGACGCGTTGCAGCGGCAGGCCGACCGGCTGCGTGGCGAGACCGACCGCCTGCGCCGCACCGTCCTGGCCCGCAGCGACGCCGGGCGGGCGGCGCGCCGGGAGATGGACCGGCTGGCCGGGACGGCCGCGGCCGTCCCCGTCCGCGGTGCCGGGCTGACCGTCGTCCTGGACGACTCGCACACCCGCGGGGACCCGCAGGACGGCCGTATCTCCGACCAGGACATGCAACGGCTCGTCAACGGTCTCTGGTCGTCCGGCGCGACCGGGATCGCCGTGAACGGGCAGCGGATGACCGCCACCACCGCGATCCGCTCCGCCGGTGACGCCATCCTGGTCGACTACCGGCCGCTGTCCCGGCCGTACACGGTCACCGCCCTCGGCGATCCCCGCGGCATGGACGCCTCGTTCGCCGGTTCACCGGCCGCCCGATTGTTCCGTACCCTCAAAGCCGCATTCGGCATCCGCTTCGACATCCGCCAGGAGGACAGCGTGCGACTCTCCGGCGCACCGGCCCCCACTCTTCGGTACGCGGGGGAGGTGCCGGCGAAGTGATCGCTCTGGTCGGTCTGGTGGCCGGCGTCGCCCTCGGCCTCTTCTTCCACCCCGACGTGCCGTTGTGGCTGCAGCCGTACCTGCCGATCGCGATCGTGGCGGCGCTGGACGCGATGTTCGGCGGCCTGCGCGCCCGCCTCGACGGCGTCTTCGACGAGAAGGTGTTCGTCGTGTCCTTCCTCAGCAACACGATCATCGCCGTGCTCATCGTCTTCTTCGGCGATCAGCTCGGCGTGGGGTCGCAGCTGTCGACCGGCGTGGTGGTCGTCCTCGGCATCCGGATCTTCTCCAACGTCGCCGCCATCCGCCGCAAGCTCTTCCAGGCATGATCGAGCCGGAGGCGGGACGTGACGCCGGCCCGGATGGAGAGCGCCGGGAGCACGGTGACCAGAGCGTGAGCGGGCGCGCGTCGTCTGGAGCGACGAGGGAGGACGGCGCGCCACGCGCCCGCGAACCGCGCTCGCGGAGCGGGCGCCATCTCACACAGCTGCTCATCGGGGTGCTGTGCGCGGTGCTGGGGTTCGCGGTCACGGCGGAGGTGCGGTCGAACGACCGGAGCACCAAGTTCGCGACCGCGCGGCAGGACGAGTTGGTGGGCACCCTGGGCGACCTGTCCCAGCGTTCGGAACGGCTGCGCGGTGACATCCGGGACCTGGAGAACACCAAGGCCGGGCTCGAGCGCGACACCCAGGGCCAGACCGCGGTCGAGGACGCGCGGCGGCGCGCCGCGACGTACGGGATGCTCGCCGGAACCCTTCCCGCCGCCGGTCCCGGCATCCGGTTCACCATCGACGACCCGCGCGGCCGGCTGCGCGCCGAGGACCTCCTCGACGCGCTGGAGGAGTTGCGGGACGCCGGCGCGGAGGTGATCCAGGTCGATGACGTACGCGTTGGAGTGAGCACCTACTTCGCCGACGCGGCGTCCGGGGGAGCGGTCGCCGACGGGCGGCTCCTGACGCGGCCCTATGTCTTCCTCGTGATCGGCGATCCGCACACGCTCGCCACGGCGCTCGGCATCCCGGGCGGGGTCCTGCAGACGCTGCGTAACGCGGGCGCGCGGGGCAACGTGGCCCAGGAGCAGCGGATCGTGATCCGTGCGATACGGTCGCCGTAGACCGTGAGCGGCGCCAGTGGCGGGCCGCGCGCCGGGCCTTCACCGCGCGGCGGCGTGGACCGACGATCACTGTCGAGGGTAGCGTGAGAGGCCAGGACTCTCGTCGTGGTTGACCCCTCGGTCGTTGCCGCGTAAGTTGCGGCAACCGTCGTGGTGGCGGACGAGGGAACGAAGCGCCATCACCGGCGGTGCTCGAAGGGGGGAACGTGTGCTGGGGCTGACCGGAGGTACGGTGCCGAAGGTGTCATCAGTGCTCGACATCCGTGCCGTACGGTGCCACAGGCACACCCGAGGCCATAGGTAGGAGGCCGAGCCGATATATGCCGAGCGTCTACTGCACGCAGTGTGGTCACGCCAACCCGGAGGACGCCCGCTTCTGCTCGCAGTGCGGAACTCCGCTCACCCGTGGTGCGGCGCCGCCTGTTCCGGGGGAGCCAGGCGACTCGACGTCGACGATCTCGCTCGGCGCGATTCCCGACCTGGAGCCGGGCGACGAGCTGGCCCCCGACCAGATGGCGGTCGAGGCGCTGCCGCCGAACACCGCGCTGCTCGTGGTGAAGCGGGGGCCGAACGCCGGGAGCAGGTTCCTGCTCGACAGCGACCGGACCACGGCGGGTCGCCACCCCGAGAGTGACATCTTCCTCGACGACGTCACCGTGTCCCGCCGCCACGCCGAGTTCTACCGCAGGGGCGCGCAGTTCTCCGTGCGCGACGTCGGGAGCCTGAACGGCACCTACGTCAACCGGGAGCGGATCGACGAGGCCGGGTTGTCCGGCGGCGACGAGGTCCAGATCGGCAAGTTCCGGCTGGTGTTCCTCACCAACCCGCAGTACGCCGCCGAGGGAAGGGGCGACGGCCGGCCGACGGGAGGGCCGTGACGAAGCCGGAGGCGCGGTGTGGTCGACGCTGACAGGGCGCGCGCGGGCCGCGCGCCCGAGGACGCCGTGAGCGACGGGCGCCACGCGGACGTGCGGGCGCCGCGGGCGGGCGCGCGGGTCTGCGCGCCGTCGGACCGGGGGTGACGATGAGCCCGTCCACTGCTCGTGCGTACATGACGATCGGTGAGGTGCTCGGCCTCTTGTCCGCCGAGTTCCCGGACGTCACGGTCTCGAAGATCCGGTTCCTGGAGGCGGAGGGGCTGATCGAGCCGGAGCGCACCCCGTCCGGCTACCGCAAGTTCGCCTCGGCGGACGTCGAGCGGCTGAGGTTCATCCTGGCCGCGCAGCGCGACCATTACCTGCCGCTGCGGGTCATCAAGGAACACCTGGACGCCGCCGATCGCGGGCTGGAGCCGCCCCCGCTGGCCGCGCGCAGGCGCGCGCCGCGGAGCCTCGTCGCGACCGACAGCACGGTCGACGACAGTGCCGACGTGCGGCTGACGCGCCGGCAGCTCGTCGACGCGGCCGGGATCGACGCCGACGCGCTGGCCGACCTGGAGGAGTTCGGGCTCGTCCGCCGGAACGGCGGCCACTACGACCGGGACGCGCTCACCATCGCTCGCGCGGCGGCGGCGCTGCGGTCCTTCGGGTTCGAGGCGCGCCACCTGCGGGCGGTGAAGGCCGCGGCGGAGCGGGAGATCGGCCTGATCGAGGCGGCGGTGGCGCCGACCATGCGGCAGCGCAGCCCGGGCGCGCGGGCCCGGGCCACCGAGACCGCGCGCGAGATCGCGGCCCTGTCGCTCAAGCTGCATGCCGCTCTGGTCTCCAGCGGGTTGCGGGAAGGACTCGATCCGTAGAGATCACCGTCCGACCCGTCCTGCCACCCCGGCTCAACGGGCCTCGGGTGTACGTTGGCTACAAGGGTTTCGGGTAGCCGTCTTCAGCAGGGAGCCGCTGTGAAGCAGATGGAGGTCGTCGGCGTACGGGTCGAGATGCCCTCCAACCAGCCCATCGTGCTGCTGAAGGAGACGGACGGCGATCGTTATCTGCCGATCTGGATCGGTGCGGTGGAGGCCACGGCGATCGCCTTCGCCCAGCAGGGCGTACTGCCGGCGCGCCCGCTGACCCATGACCTGTTCCGGGACGTTCTCGAGGCCTTCGATGTCCAGCTGCGCACGGTGAACATCACGGCACTGCGGGAGGGCATCTTCTTCGCCGATCTGGTGTTCTCGAACGGCGCCGAGGTGAGCGCCCGCCCCTCCGACTCCATCGCCCTGGCCCTCCGCACCGGTGCGTCGATCTTCGCCAGTGAGGACGTGCTCGACGAGGCGGGCGTGGCGATCCCCGACGAGCAGGAGGACGAGGTCGAGAAGTTCCGGGAGTTCCTGGACACGATCTCTCCGGAGGACTTCGGCCGCGCGACCTGAGCGCCGCATCCCCGGACCGCACTTGAGCGCCGCCCCCGGACGGCGATGACAGCGGTGCGTAACCGGCGCTGACCAGTGACGCCTCGAACCACTCACTGGACGACTCCCCTCGGTCGCAGGACCGTAATCCGCGGGGAAAAGTTCCGTACGGCTTCACGGGAACCTTTCCGGCGGCAACTGCGTCACTACGTCCATAGGTGCCGCCGATCGCGGCGAATACGGGGTTTAGTCGATGTGGTAACGGTTTGTGTTGGCTGCGACGCGCCGACCGTGAACGTTGACCCTGCAGGGGCCGCGACCTACCGTGCTGCTTGAACACCCGCGGCGTAATTCCGTCAAACCCCCTTGGTGGATCGCTGCGGGATGATAGAGCCGGAGGTCCGCGTGGCGGCAAGCAGCGGCGAGGGCAAGGCGACCCGCGAAAGGCACGATGCCTCTCAACGCGCCGGGGAGCAGGGGCTCCTGTTCGGCGGGAGCGTGTCGCCCCTGCCCGACGACGTCGGGTTTCGCGGCCCCACGGCATGCACCGCGGCGGGCATCAGCTACCGTCAGCTCGACTACTGGGCGCGCACGGAGCTGGTCGTGCCCAGCGTGCGCTCCGCCCATGGCTCGGGATCCCAGCGCCTCTACAGCTTCCGCGACATCCTCGTGCTGAAGGTCGTGAAGCGGCTGCTCGACACGGGGGTCTCTCTGCAGCAGATACGCACCGCAGTGGAGCACCTGCGCGACCGCGGGGTGCACGACCTGGCACAGATCACCTTGATGAGCGACGGCGTGAGCGTCTACGAGTGCACGTCCCCGGATGAGGTGGTCGATCTGGTGCAGGGCGGTCAGGGGGTGTTCGGGATCGCGCTGGGACGGGTGTGGCAGGAGGTGGAGGGCAGCCTCGCGGAGATGCCGGCCGAACGCGCGCACTCGGGTGGGGACAGCCCGAACGATGAGCTGTCCCGTCGCCGGCGGGTGCGCAAGACCGGTTGATCCCCGACCTATCTCGAGAGCGGTTGTGCATTGAGCCTTACGCAGCAGGACGACAAGGAGTTCACCCGGTCGCCGAGTCACTTCGCCGACCGCATCACCGCGGACGGTTCCGCCGCCTGGCCGGTAGAGGCCGGTCGGTACCGCCTGGTGATCAGCCGCGCCTGCCCCTGGGCGAGCCGCGCCGTGATCGTACGGCGGCTCCTGGGCCTTGAGGACGCGATCTCGATGGCGGTCGTCGACCCGATCCAGGACGAGCGCAGCTGGCGTTTCACGCTCGACCCGGACGACCGTGATCCGGTCCTCGGCATCCGCTTCCTGTCCGAGGCGTACCAGAACGCGGAGCCGGGCTACGACGGCGGGGTGAGCGTCCCGGCGATCGTCGACGTGCCCAGCGGGCGGCTCGTGACCAACGACTACCAGCAGATCACCCTGGACCTGTCCACCCAGTGGACGGCCCACCAGCGGCCCGGCGCGCCGGACCTGTACCCGGAGCGGCTGCGGGACGAGATCGACGCCGTGAACGCCGAGGTCTTCCGCGACGTCAACAACGGCGTCTACATGGCCGGCTTCTCCCGGGACCAAGAGGGGTACGAGGGGCACGTCCGCCGCCTGTTCGAGCGGCTCGCCGCGCTGTCCGAGCGGCTCGAACACCGCCGGTACCTCGTCGGCGACACGATCACCGAGGCCGACATCCGGCTGTTCGTCACCCTGGTGCGGTTCGACGCCGTCTACCACGGTCACTTCAAGTGCAACCGCAGCAAGCTGACCGAGATGCCGGTCCTGTGGGCATACGCGCGTGACCTGTTCCAGACCCCGGGCTTCGGGGACACGGTCGACTTCGACCACATTAAGCGGCACTACTACTACGTGCACCACGAGATCAATCCGACGCGGATCGTCGCGGTCGGTCCCGATCTGCGCGGCTGGGCGACCCCGCACGGGCGCGAGCAGCTCGGTGGGCGTCCCTTCGGGGACGGCACCCCGCCCGGCCCCGTCGCCACGGCCGAACGTGTGCCGGACCTGGCCTGACCTCCGTCAGATCGCCTCTTTGCGCTGCAGGTGGGACAGCGCCGCCCAGCCGGGCAGCACGGGCAGCCAGAACGTGTGCAGCCGGAACAGCAGCACCGCCGAGGTCGCCGTCCCGGCCGGCAGCCCGGCGAGCGTCAGCCCGAGTGACAGCGCGCCCTCCACGGCGCCGAGCCCGCCCGGGGTGGGAGCGGCCGAGCCCAGCGCGTTGCCCGTGAGGAACACCACGGCGACGGTCGTCAGGCTCAGAGAACCGCCGAACGCGCGGATCGACGCGTCCAGGCAGACGACGAAGGTGACCGTCAGCAGGATCGTGCCGCCCAGACCCGTCGCGAGCTTCTTCGGCGACTGCAGCACGTCCAGCAGGCGGGGGACCACCCCGGAGAACATCGAGCGCATCCGCGAGGCCACGAGCCGCCGCAACGGCCCGATCGACAGGGCGATGATCGCCAGCACGGCCGCCGCCAGCAGCGAGACGATGATGATCCGCGACGGCGGCAGCGACGGGCCGCTGCTGCCCGTGATGTAGCCGGTCAGCGCCAGCATGAGGATATGGGCGCCCGTCCCCGTCAGCTGTGATGCGCCGACGCTCGCCGCCGCCTGTCCGGACGGCACGCCCGCCCGTTGCAGGTAGCGCGTGTTCACCGCGATGCCGCCGACAGCGGCGGGCGCCACGAGCTTGACGAACGACGCGACGAGCTGCACCAGGACCGTCCGGCCCAGCGGCAGCCGCTCCGGCACGAACCCGATCAGCATCAGGGCCGCCGCGAGGTAGCTGGCCGCCGAGGCGAGCGCGCCGATCGCGAGCCAGCGCAGGTCGGCGTGGGCCAGGAGGTAGGGCAGGTTGACGTTGCCGAGCTGGGACAGCAGCAGGTACGCGCCGACGGTCCCGGCGATGACGCTCAGCAGCGTGCGCGGCCGGAACCGGTCCAGCCGCAGCGGCTCGGAGGCCGTCACGAGCTCTGGCCGCAGCACGCGGATCTGCTCCCGGATGCGGCTCAGCAGCTTCTTGTCCCTGCGCAGCGCGGTCCTCGTCGGCCGGGCGAGCACGACGTTCTGCAGCAGGGGGACGGCGCCGCCGAGAGCGTCCGCGCCGAGGACACCGGCGGCCGTGCGCACGGCCCGCTCCGCACCGACGCGCAGGGCCAGTTCGGTCAGCAGTTGCGCCAGGTCGATGCGGAGGACCAGGTCACCGGCCGCGGTCTCGCCGGACCGCAGCTCGACGAGGTACGGCCGCCCGGCCTCGTCGACGAGGATGCTCTCGCCGACGAGCCCGCGGTGCGCGAGGCGCCGGTCCTGTAGCAGCTTCAGCTGGGTCCAGATCGCGGCGAGCAGTTCGTCGGTCAGCTCCTCGTCGGGCAGGTCGGTGAAGAGCCGCCCGGGGACGTGCTCGTACGCGAGCAGGGCCGCCTCACTGCCGACCTCCGACGTGCCGAGCAGCCGCGGGGTCGAGGCGCCCGCCGCCGCCGTGGCGTAGGCCATCAGCGACTCCTGCTCCAGCGAGCGCCGCAGCGACTGGATCGTCCGCCGCGGCATCCCGCCGCGCAGCCGCGCCCGCCGCCACAGGCGGTAGAGCAGCCCCGCGGTCTGCTGGTCGCGGTCGAGCACCGTGACGTCGATCGCCCGGCCGTCGGCGAGCGCCGCCGTGTACCGACGGGTGTCCTCCGGACCGTCGCCCACGCGGGCGGCACGGACCGGTGCCAGGCCGACACGCCGTAGCGCGGCCACAACGGCATCGCCGGGCGGGCGGATGTTCGGGGAGCCGGCCGCGTACAGGCTCCCGTAGCCGACGGCGCGGCCGATGAGGTACGTCGTCAGCACCGCGAGCGGCGTGATCGCGCCGGTGGCCAGCGACGCGACGGCGTCCAGGCCGATCACGCCCCAGGTCACGACCTGCCAGCGGGGGCGGCCGCCGAGCCCGACCGCGGTGACGTAGGCGATGACGGGCGTGATGTCGATGTGCGCCGGCCCGGGGAACCACCCGCCGTGCCGCTTCCACGTCAGGTACCAGGCCAGGTCCCGCATCCCCGCCGCGGTCATCCACGAGTCCAGGCCGAGGGAGACGCACAGCGCGACCACCGCGGCCAGGACGCCGACGGCCACCCGCAGCCCGTCCCGGCGGATGACGCGGATCACGCCGAAGGCGACGGGGACGGCCAGGATGCCGATGCCGGAGGCGAGGTTGGCCAGGGTCAGGACCAGGTGCGGTGCCCGCTCGGTGCCGTTGGCGATGTCGGAGGCCAGCCCGTTGGTCGTGTGCCGCGCGATGTGGGCCAGCAGCAGGATCAGCCCGATGACGCCGACCGACAGCAGGAAGCGGATGGCGTCCGCAGGACGCCGGATCCGCCGGGGCAGCGACGGCTCATCGACCGGCACCTCTCCGGTCGCCGGTGCGCCCGCCATGCCCTCGCCCGGCCCGGCGTCCGGGATCTCCGCTGCCGACCGGACATGGCCGGTCGTCCGGCCGTCATCGGCCGAGCGGTCGTCCTCGATCGCGCGGTCGTCCTCGGCCGAGCAGTCGTCTTCGGTGAGCCGGGCGTCGTCGGTCTGCCGGGCGGCCGCGTCCGCTGCGAGGTCGGCCTCCGGGGGGGATTTTCCCGGAACGGTACGGTCGGTGCCGGGGGATTCGTTCACGGACACGGAGTGAATCCTCCCAGGCCATCGGCTGCAGCGCGCGGGAGGTGTCCGTTGTGTCGCCTGATCGATGCCTCGGCGGAATCAGGAGGCCGCTGCGCCGGTCTCGCGGCCGGCGGACGGCGAGGACCGGTGCCAGACGTCCGGGATCGCGCGGGCCACCATGCGCGGCGCGAAGTTGTGGAAGGCCGCCGTGACCACCTCGGCCGGTGCGGCGCCGAGGGCGGCCGACCGGGAGGCGAAGTAGCCCCGCCAGAAGCCCGTGAGGCCGGCCTCGGCGTACGCCTCCCGCGTCTCGGGAACGAAGTAGACGAACGCGTGACACGACTCGATCAGCCGCCAGGCCTCGTCCATCGGATCTCCTCGTACGCGCGGCCGGGGACGGCTCATCGTCGCACGGACGCCCGCGCGGGGGGAGGGGGGCGATCACGCCGGGGAAGCGGGGTCCGTGGCCTCCGGTAAGGTGGAATGCGCCGTCGACCTCGTACGGGAGAGATCGCGCACAGCG
This sequence comes from Actinoallomurus sp., assembly GCA_045806665.1. Classification (GTDB taxonomy): domain Bacteria; phylum Actinomycetota; class Actinomycetes; order Streptosporangiales; family Streptosporangiaceae; genus Actinoallomurus. The sequence continues at coordinate 1,796 of JBJMIW010000207.1, read as the reverse complement.
TGGTGCGCGACGCCGAAGGGGCAACCTCCCCGGAACCTCTCAGGCAAAAGGACCGTACGAACGAGGCACCTCTGGAAAGCAGGGCCGGTGATCCGCTGGGTCGCCGGGCCTCACCGAAGGTGCAAGCCGCGCCCCCGGCGCGGTGAAGCTCTCAGGTCCATCTGACAGAGGGGGAGACCGGCCACCGGGCTGCCCGGTGGTGGCTGCGCACGCATCGCACCAGGAGGCTCCCCAATGATCGAGGTCCCCTTCGCCGATCGGCACATCGGGCCGTCCCGCACCGACCGGGCCGAAATGGCCAAGGCCGCGGGCTTTCCGAGTGTTCAGGCCCTCGTGGACGCGGCCGTGCCCACGGCGATCCGCACCGACCGGGCGCTCGACCTGCCTCCGGCGCTGACCGAGGTCGAGGCGCTGGCCCGGCTGCGCGAACTGGCCTCCGAGAACCAGGTCCTCACCTCGATGATCGGCCTCGGCTACTACGGGACGGTGACGCCGGGGGTGATCCTGCGCAACGTCCTGGAGAACCCCGGTTGGTACACCGCGTACACCCCGTACCAGCCGGAGATCTCCCAGGGGCGGCTCGAGGCGCTGCTGAACTTCCAGACCGTCGTGGCCGACCTCACGGGGCTGCCGGTCGCGAACGCCTCCCTGCTCGACGAGGGGACGGCGGCCGCCGAGGGGATGACGCTCGCGCACCGGGCCGCCAAGGCCGGGGACGCCTTCCTGGTCGACGCGGACGCGCTGCCGCAGACGATCGAGGTGCTCCGTACCCGTGCGCTGCCGCTGGGCATCGACGTGGTCGTCGCCGACCTGTCCGAGGGGCTGCCGGAGGGTGACTTCTTCGGGGTGCTGCTGCAGTACCCCGGGGCCACCGGCGCCGTGCGTGACCTGTCGCCGGTGACGGAGGCCGCGCACGAGCGCGGCGCGCAGGTCGTCGTCGCCGCCGACCTGCTGGGGCTGACCGTGCTGACGCCGCCGGGGGAGTTCGGCGCGGACATCGCCGTCGGCACCTCGCAGCGGTTCGGTGTGCCGTACGGCTTCGGCGGGCCACACGCCGGCTACATGGCCGTACGCGAGGGGTTGCAGCGGCAACTGCCCGGCCGTCTCGTCGGCGTGTCCCTCGACGTGGACGGGGACCCGGCGTACCGCCTGGCGCTGCAGACGCGTGAGCAGCACATCCGCCGGGAGAAGGCCACGAGCAACATCTGCACCGCCCAGGTGCTGCTGGCCGTCATGGCGAGCATGTACGCCGTGTACCACGGCCCGGGGGGGCTGCGGGGCATCGCCGAGCGGGTGCACGCGCACGCCGTGCGCCTCGCGGGCGGGCTGGCCGCGCTCGGCGTCGAGATCGTGCACGAGACCTACTTCGACACCGTGCTGGCCCGCGTTCCGGGCCGGGCCGAGGAGGTCGTACGCCGGGCGCGCGAGCGGGGCGTCAACCTGCGCCTCGTGGACGCCGACCACGTCGGCGTCGCCTGCGACGAGACGACGACCGACGAGCACGTGACCGCGGTCTGGCGGGCGTTCGGGCTGGCCGACGGGGAGGCCCTGTCCGTCAGCCCGGGGGCCGCGCGTCCGCCGGCGGTCCGCCGCGCAGGCGACTACCTGACGCACCCGGTCTTCCACGCGTACCGCTCGGAGACGGCGATGCTGCGCTACCTGCGCCGCCTGCAGGACAAGGACATCGCGCTGGACCGCTCGATGATCCCGCTGGGCTCCTGCACGATGAAGCTCAACGCCACCACCGAGATGGAGCCGATCACCTGGCCGGAGTTCGCGCAGATCCACCCGTTCGC